>NZ_CP125781.1:2790427-3100475 GCF_030053895.1 Trabulsiella odontotermitis | reverse complement strand
GTCACCGAGGCGAAGTCGCCGCCGGATTCGCGGATCACTGGCGCCGATTCCCCGGTGATGGCGCTCTCGTCAACGGACGCGCCGCCTTCGATCACTTCGCCATCGCAGGGGATAATATCCCCGGCCTCGACCAGTACCACGTCGCCTTTACGTAACTCGTCCGCCGGAACGTGATCAACCTGAGCGCCATGGTGCGGCGCGCGCAGCTTACGGGCGAACGCCGTTTTCTTCACGCCACGCAGGCTGTTGGCCTGCGCCTTGCTGCGGCCTTCCGCCATCGCTTCCGCAAAGTTGGCGAACAGCACGGTAAACCACAACCACAGGCTGACAGCGCCGGTAAAGAAGGCATCGCCGGTGAGGTGACCGGTGGCCATGGCGATCGCCAGCACGGTCGTCAGTACGCTGCCGATCCAGACGATAAACATCACAGGATTGCGCCACTGAATGTCAGGACTTAGTTTTTTAACAGAATCGATCAGCGCCTGGCGGACCAGCGAGGGTTCAAACAGGGCCATGGGTTTGCGACTCATAAAATAAGGCTCCGTACGACTTAAAATAACGAGAGATGTTCAGCGACCGGCCCCAGCGCCAGCGCGGGAATGAAGGTCAGCGCGCCGACTAATAAAACGGTGCCGATCAGCAACCCCACGAAAAGTGCGCCGTGCGTCGGCAGCGTCCCGGTGCTGGCAGGTTGTATTTTTTTCGTCACCAGCGAACCGGCAATCGCCATGACCGGCACGATGATGGCAAAACGTCCGAAGAACATGCAGAAGGCCAGCAGGCAGTTCCAGAATGGTGTGTTGGCGCTCAGACCGGCAAAGGCGCTGCCATTGTTGTTGGCCGCAGAGGAGACGGCGTACAACACTTCGCTGAAACCGTGCGTGCCAGGGTTGAGCATGCCGCTGCGTCCGGCGTCGGTCATCATCGCCAGCGCCGTACCGAGCAGGACCAGCGTCGGCGTGACCAGAATCGCCAGCGCGGTCATTTTCATTTCGCGCACGTCGATTTTTTTACCGAGGTATTCCGGCGTGCGGCCGATCATCAGCCCGGCGATAAACACCGCCAGCAGCACAAACAGCAGCATGCCGTACAGCCCGGAGCCGACACCGCCGAACACCACTTCACCAATCTGCATCAGCCACATCGGCACCATGCCGCCCAATGCGGTAAAGGAGTCGTGCATCGCGTTCACCGCTCCACAAGAGGCCGCAGTGGTTATTACCGCAAACAGGCTGCTGGCGAGGATGCCAAAGCGACTCTCTTTGCCTTCCATATTGATATTGCTGTCCGCGCCCAGCGCCATCAGGTGCGGGTTGCCCTGTGTTTCCGCCCACATCACCACTGCCACGGCAACGACGAAAATGATCGACATCGCCCACAGCAGGGTGCGCCCCTGACCCCGATCGCCGACAGCATCGCCAAAGGCGAAGCACAGCGCGGCGGGGATCAGGAAAATCGCCAGCATTTGTACAAAGTTAGTCAGCGCCGTGGGGTTTTCGAACGGGTGCGATGAGTTAGCGTTAAAGAAGCCGCCACCGTTGGTGCCCAGCATTTTTATCGCTTCCTGCGAGGCGACCGGCCCCATCGGCAGCAGTTGTTTTGCCCCTTCAAGCGAGGTGAATGGCTGGTATGGCAGGAGGTTTTGCAGCGCGCCCTGCTGGATAAAAAACAGCGCGATAACAAGCGACAGCGGCAACAACACCCATAGCGTAATGCGGGTTAAATCCACCCAGGCGTTACCGAGCGTGGTGGCGCTACGACGGGCAAACGCACGCGTCAGGGCGAAGATCACCGCGATACCGGTGGCGGCAGAGAGAAAGTTCTGTACTGTCAGCCCCGCCATCTGGCTCAGATAACTCATGGTGGTTTCACCAGAGTAGGACTGCCAGTTGGTGTTGGTTACAAAGCTGACTGCGGTGTTCAGCGCCAGATGCCAGGACAGACCCGGCAGGTTTTGCGGGTTCAGCGGCAGCACGCCCTGACACATCAGCAGAACGAACAGAACCACCAGGCCAAAGATATTGAGCAGCAACAGCGCCATCAGATACTGGCGCCAGCCCATCTCCTGTGGGCGAATGCCGAGAAGTCGCCAGATCCCGCGTTCCACACCAGCAACACCCGGCAGCGGGGTATCGTTAATCATGCGCGCAAGCAGCGTCCCGAGCGGGCGCGACAGTATGAACAGCACCAGTAAAAAACCGGCAATCAGTAAAAATCCCTGAGCGGCCATCAGAATGCCTCCGCATTAATCAAGGCATACACCAGATACGCCAGTAACAGGAAAACCAGCACAACGCCGGCTATTACACCTGTAGTCACAATCCACCTCCGGGGGCTTTGAGTTATTACCCGGATGGTAGAAATCGCGGCGCAAAGATGTCGCAAAAATCGCGGTGGCGGATGTAAAAAAAGTATAAAAATGGCCTAAAGCCACAATTTAACTAATGGTTAGTATTAATTTAACTTTTACGTAACTTATTTACAGAAATAATGTAAATAAAGGCTAAACACGCTAAAAAAAGTGGTCGGATGAGTAGTAAAATTACAGGCAAAGCGGTACTATTTTAGCCAGACATCATTTAGCCCATTTACCGGTGAACATTACCGGCCAGCCAAAGGGGAGAGAATCATGGATCTTTACAAAGAGTATCCAGCACCTGTTATTTTTCTGCGTCGCACTTTCGCCGTGGTGGCGGGGATTGTTGCGCTGCCGGTCATGCTGTTCTGGAAAGACCGTGCCCGTTTTTATAGCTATCTGCATCGCGTCTGGTCTAAAACCAGCGATAAACCGGTGTGGATGGACCAGGCCGAAAAAGTGACCTGCGATTTTTACTAACGAAGATACACACAGCAATGCAAAAGCCGTCACCTCAGGTGGCGGCTTTTTTTATCTCCCGGTTTACACTTAGGGTAACCACTGAAAGGGAGCCGCTATGTGTGAGAATTTTTATGCGCGTACTTATGCGCTTCAGGAGCTTAACGAACTCAGGGAACAGGGATTAACGCGCGGCGCGCTGGTGGCCTTTCATAGCCGCTATAAGCTGGTACTTCTGGCGCATTCACAGCCAGCGTATCGAGAGCTCGGGCGTTTTATGGCGGAGATCGCGCGCTGGTCTTCGCTGGAGGATTTTTATCGTGAGTACCTTCAGCGTCTGAGCGATCTCCTGTCCCAACCCGCCACCCGCAACAATCACACCAACGTGCTGATGCATGTGCAGGGGTATTTTCGCCCGTATCTCAGTTCGTCGCAGCGCCAGGCACTGGCCACGGTGATTGACGACTACCGGCAGGGAACGCAACCGCTGCTTGCGCCCGTCACCCTCATCCAACACTATATGTCTGAATTTCCTGACGCTTACCTGAGCAGCCAGCGCTATTTTGAGTTCTGGTCTTTATACGACGAACATTAAATCGGGAGCAGTATGACCACTCATCTGGTCTGGTTTCGCGCGGATTTGCGCGTGCATGACAATCTGGCGCTCACTGCGGCCTGCCGCAATCAGGATGCCAGCGTTCTGGCGCTGTATATCGCCACACCGGCGCAGTGGCGACAACATCAAATGGCGCCACGGCAGGCCGCGTTTCTGGTCAGCCATCTGAACGCGCTGCAGCAGGCGCTGGCGGAGAGGGGCATTCCGCTGATAGTAAAATCAGCTGACACCTTTGCCGATAGCGTCACGGTGATTCAGGACGTGTGTGCCGCGTACGACGTCAGTGCGCTTTTCTACAATTATCAGTATGAAATTAACGAGCGCCAGCGGGATGCCGCGGTGGAGCGCGCGCTGGAAAAGGTAATCTGTCAGGGCTTTGATGACAGCGTATTGCTCGCGCCCGGCAGCGTCACCACTGGCAATCACGAAATGTACAAAGTGTTTACGCCGTTCAAAAACGCTTTTTTGCGCCGTCTGCGCGACGAACTTCCGCTATGTCATCACGCTCCGGCGGTCAGGCAGCGTGGGGCGCTTAATGAGGCACTGTCGCCGGTGAACGTAGATTACCCGCAGCAGCCGTTTGATGCTGACGCGTTTCCCGCCGACGAGCAAAGTGCCCTGGCGCGGTTGCGCCTTTTTTGCCAGCAGGCGCTGGCGCGTTACGAGGTCGATCGCGATTTCCCGGCCATCGATGGCACCAGCCGGCTTTCCGCCTGCCTGACGCTGGGGGTGTTATCGCCGCGCCAGTGCCTGCATCGCCTGTTGAAAACGCACCCGGACGCGCTGGAAGGGGGAAGGGGATCGGTCTGGCTGAATGAGCTGATCTGGCGGGAGTTCTACCGTCATCTGATTACCCGTTATCCTCAGTTATGTAAACACCAGCCGTTTATCGACTGGACGGACCGCGTACAGTGGAAAAAACCAGACGCGACACTCACCGCATGGCAGAACGGCGAGACCGGATATCCAATCGTCGATGCGGCCATGCGTCAGCTCAATGCGACGGGCTGGATGCATAACCGCTTACGGATGATCGTCGCCAGTTTTCTGGTGAAAGACCTGCTGATCGACTGGCGGGAAGGGGAACGCTATTTTATGTCACAGCTGATCGACGGCGATCTGGCGGCAAACAACGGCGGCTGGCAGTGGGCGGCCTCTACGGGTACGGATGCCGCACCGTATTTTCGCATTTTTAACCCCACCACCCAGGGCGAGAAATTTGATAAAGCTGGTGAATTTATTCGCCGCTGGATCCCTGAACTGGCGGCGGTACCGACGGCATCAATCCATACGCCGTGGCAATGGGCGGAAAAAACACAGGTAGTACTTGATTATCCTCGCCCGGTAGTCGATCACAAACGGGCACGCGAAGCGACGCTTGCGGCGTACGATGCCGCCAGAAAGGGGACGCGGGCCGTTGTCGCGGACGACTGAGATCGCTATGGTGTGCCTGTGAAACCTTTTTTATTTTGGATCGTTTTGTGGATAGAGGAGTAACGATGAAAAACACCGAGCTTGAGCAACTGATTAACGAAAAGCTTAACAGCGGGGCGTTCAGCGATTACGCACCTAACGGTCTGCAAGTGGAAGGGCGCGAGACAGTCAGCCGGATTGTCACTGGCGTCACGGCAAGCCAGGCGCTGCTGGATGAAGCCGTTCGTCTGCGGGCGGATGCGGTCATCGTGCATCACGGTTATTTCTGGAAAGGGGAATCACCGGTGATCAGCGGCATGAAGCGCCGTCGCCTGAAAACGTTGCTGGAAAACGATATCAATCTGTATGGCTGGCATCTGCCGCTGGATGCGCACCCGGAGCTCGGCAACAACGCCCAGCTTGCGGGACTGCTGGGGATTAACATCATGGGTGAAGTCGAGCCGCTGGTGCCATGGGGAGAACTCTCTATGGCGGTACCTGGCCCCGAACTGGCTTCGTGGATTGAAGCCCGCCTTGGTCGCAAACCACTATGGAGTGGGGATACCGGGCCGGATAAAATCATGCGCATCGCCTGGTGTACCGGTGGCGGTCAGGGATTCATCGACAGCGCAGCCCGCTTTGGCGTTGATGCGTTTATTACCGGTGAAGTGTCCGAGCAAACCATTCACTCGGCGCGTGAGCAGGGGCTGCATTTCTATGCCGCCGGTCATCACGCGACCGAACGCGGTGGGATCCGTGCGCTCAGCGAGTGGCTGAACGAGACCACCGATCTGGATGTTACCTTTATCGATATCCCGAATCCTGCCTGAGTGGAGAGAAAAGTGCAGCGAGCGCGTTGTTATCTGTTGGGTGAAACTGCCGTCGTGCTGGAGCTGGAGCCGCCAGTGACGCTGGAGAGCCAGAAGCGGATCTGGCGGCTGACCCAGCGTCTGGCGGATCAACCCGACGTGGTGGAAGCCATTCCGGGAATGAATAACATCACCGTGGTGTTGCGAAATCCGCAGTCGCTGGCGCTGGACGCCATTGAGCGCCTTCAGCGCTGGTGGGAAGAGAGCGAGGCGCTGCAGCCGGACTCCCGCTACGTTGAAATCCCGGTGGTGTATGGCAAAAATGTCGGACCGGATCTCGGCGTGGTGGCGCAGCACTGCGGGCTCACTGAAAAGCAGGTTGTTGAGCTGCACGCCTCGGTAGAATACGTGGTGTGGTTTCTCGGTTTTCAGCCGGGGTTTCCGTACCTCGGTGGGCTGCCGGAACCCCTCATCACTCCGCGCCGGGGAGAGCCGCGCCTGAGCGTACCCGCCGGAACGGTAGGGATCGGCGGCGCGCAGACAGGCATTTATCCGCTGGATACGCCGGGTGGCTGGCAGCTCATCGGTCATACTGCGCTGCGGCTGTTTGACCCGGCGCGTGCTGAGCCTGCGCTGTTGCGCCCCGGCGATGTCGTGCGCTTTATCCCGCAGCGGGAGGGCGTATGCTGAAAATTATCCGTGCCGGACTGTATGCCTCCATTCAGGATACGGGCCGTTATGGCCTGCGTCAGTCCGGCGTCAGCCACTGCGGTGCGCTGGATAAACCGGCGCTTATCACCGCCAATCTGCTGGTGGGAAATCCGCCGAATGCGGCGGCGATTGAAATTACTCTCGGGCAGATAACCGTGGAGTTTGAACGCGACAACTGGTTTGCGTTAACCGGGGCAGGGTGTGAAGCGCAGCTCGACGGAAAACCGGTATGGAGCGGCTGGCGACAGCAGGCGTTCGCCGGACAGCAACTGGTGCTGAAACGCCCGCTGCATGGTATTCGCAGCTATCTGGCGGTGGCTGGCGGTTTTGACGTGCCGGAAGTGATGGGTTCCCGCAGCACCGATCTGAAAGTGGGGATCGGCGGTCTGGAAGGGCGCAGGCTGGCGGATGGTGATCGGCTGGCGATTTGCCCGTCAACGCGCACCTTTAGCCAGCCGACGGGGGTGAAACAGTTATTGACCAGCAACCGCATTCGCGCGCTGCCCGGCCCGGAATACCATGAGTTTGATACTGCCTCGCAGGAGGCGTTCTGGCGCTCGCCGTGGCAACTCAGCCCGCAGAGCAATCGCATGGGCTATCGCCTGAAAGGCCAGCCGTTGGTGCGCACGACGCAGCGGGAGTTGTTGTCGCATGGTTTGTTGCCGGGCGTGGTGCAGGTGCCGCATAACGGACAGCCCATCGTGCTGATGAGCGACGCGCAGACCACCGGCGGCTATCCGCGCATCGCCTGTATTATTGATGCGGATATGTACCAGCTGGCGCAAATCCCGCTCGGACAGCCGGTGCATTTTGTGCCCTGTTCGCTGGAAGAAGCGCTGAAAGCGCGCAGCGATCAGCAACGTTACCTTGAACAACTGGCGTGGCGGCTTAACGATGAACATTGATTTGAATGCCGATCTCGGGGAAGGGGGGGCCAGTGACGCGCAACTGTTGCAACTGGTCTCTTCGGCCAATATCGCCTGCGGATTTCATGCCGGTGATGCGGTGATGATGCGTACCGCCGTGCGGGAAGCGATGCGTAACGGCGTGGCGATTGGCGCACACCCCAGCTTTCCCGACCGGGAGAATTTTGGCCGTACAGCGATGTCGCTGCCCCCCGAAACGGTGTATGCGCAAACGCTGTATCAGATTGGCGCACTGGGGGCGATTGTTCGTGCGGAAGGCGGTGTGCTGCGCCACGTCAAACCGCACGGCATGCTGTATAACCAGGCGGCGAAATCGGCAGATCTGGCGGACGCGATTGCCCGCGCGGTGCGTGACGCTGACGCGCAATTGATTCTGACCGGGCTCGCTGGCAGCGAATTGATCCGCGCCGGGCAACGGAACCACCTGACCACGCAGGAAGAGGTGTTTGCAGATCGCGGTTATCTGGCGGACGGCAGCCTGGTGCCGCGTACGCAGCCAGGTGCGCTGATCGTTGATGAAGACAGGGCGCTGGCACAGACGCTGGAGATGGTGCTGCGCGGTCGCGTGCAGAGCATCACCGGTGAATGGGCGACCGTGCGTGCGCAAACCGTTTGCCTGCATGGCGATGGCGAACAGGCGCTGGCGTTTGCTCGCCGTCTGCGGGCGGCATTTGCGGAACATGGCATTACGGTCAGCGCCGCGTGAGATAAAAAACCGGGGAGCGTTGCCGCGTCCCCGGTGTGTTCAGACCGCTAATGGCTTAGCGTTTTTTCACGTTGGACTCAAATTCACGCTTGTCGTAGCCGGTGTACAGCTGACGCGGACGCGCAATTTTCATCCCTTCCGTGTGCATTTCATTCCAGTGCGCAATCCAGCCGACGGTACGCGCCATGGCGAAGATCACAGTGAACATGGAAGACGGAATGCCCATCGCTTTCAGAATAATGCCAGAGTAGAAATCGACGTTCGGGTAGAGTTTCTTCTCGATGAAGTACGGGTCGTTCAGCGCGATGTTTTCCAGCTCCATCGCCACTTCCAGCAGATCATCTTTGGTGCCCAGCTCTTTCAGCACTTCATGGCAGGTTTCACGCATGACAGTGGCGCGCGGATCGTAGTTTTTGTAAACACGATGACCGAAGCCCATCAGGCGGAAAGAGTCGTTTTTGTCTTTCGCGCGACGGACGAATTCCGGAATATGCTCAACCGAGCTAATCTCTTCCAGCATTTTCAGCGCCGCTTCGTTGGCGCCGCCGTGTGCCGGTCCCCACAGGGAGGCAATACCTGCCGCGATACAGGCAAACGGGTTCGCGCCCGACGAGCCTGCAGTACGTACCGTTGAAGTTGACGCGTTCTGTTCGTGGTCAGCGTGCAGGATGAGGATCCTGTCCATCGCACGTTCCAGTACCGGGTTAACTTCATAGGTTTCACACGGTGTGGAGAACATCATATTCAGGAAATTACCCGCATAGGAGAGATCGTTGCGCGGATAAACAAACGGCTGACCGATGGAATATTTGTAACACATGGCGGCCATCGTCGGCATTTTGGAGAGCAGACGGAACGCCGCGATTTCGCGATGACGCGGATTATTCACATCCAGCGAGTCGTGATAGAACGCCGCCAGTGCGCCGGTAATCCCGCACATCACCGCCATCGGATGGGAATCGCGACGGAATGCATGGAACAGTCGGGTGATCTGCTCATGGATCATAGTGTGGCGGGTGACGGTGGTTTTGAATTCGTCATATTGCGCCTGCGTCGGTTTTTCGCCGTTCAGCAGGATGTAACACACTTCCAGATAGTTAGACTCGGTTGCTAACTGATCAATGGGAAAACCGCGATGCAGCAGGATACCTTCATCACCATCAATAAAGGTGATTTTGGATTCGCAGGATGCGGTAGAGGTGAAGCCAGGATCAAAGGTAAACATTCCTTGTGAACCTAACTTACGGATATCAATAACATCTTCACCGAGCGTGCCCTTTAGCACATCCAGTTCGATAGCAATATCACCGTTTAAAGTGAGCTTTGCCTTAGTATCAGCCATTACGGTCTCCTTAGCGCCTTATTGCTTAAGACTGCCGGGTGCCGGATTCGCATTCAGACTGTTCATAACCGTTACCAAAATTGTTATTTGGCTCGCCGCTCTGTTTCAGAGGAGAAACCAGGGTACAGAGCAAAGGGCGCTGGATGGCAGACGGTTAGTTTACAGCGAAACAACAGCAAATCAGGGTCTTAGCAGTCCGTATCATTCAAACCTGTATATCACTAATAACTGTCCTGATCACTTCGGTCAATACCGACACACTGTTACATAACTTATATTCAGGTGAAAGCACGACCTCATAACTTTTACGCATTATATGACTTTTCTGGTGATGGTTGTAACAGTAATGTTTAATATTTGTCAAATCAGCTGATTAAATTTTAAAAAAATGTTGTTATCGTGATATTGATCACTGTTCCGCATAAAACCCGACAAACTATATGTAGGTTAATTGTAATGATTTTGTGAACAGCCTATACTGCCGCCAGGTCTCCGGAACACCCTGCTAATCCCGAGCCACCCAGCGTTGTTTTGTGTCGTTTTTGCTTCTGAAAGGGAGTTTTAACATGACGCTTAGTTATAGTAAGGACGCTGCTTGACCCGCACGCAGACCGGAGGATGGAATAATAAGAACAGCATGTGGGCGTTATTCATGGTAAGAAATGTGAAAAAACAAAGACCTGTCAATCTGGATCTTGCAACGATCCGGTTTCCTGTAACGGCGATAGCGTCCATTCTCCATCGCGTCTCCGGTGTGATCACCTTCGTGGCCGTCGGTATTCTGCTGTGGTTGCTGGGCACCAGCCTCTCTTCTCCAGAAGGTTTCCTCGTCGCCAGCTCAATTATGAGCAGCTTCTTCGTTAAGTTCATTATGTGGGGCATCCTCACTGCGCTGGCATACCATACTGTCGTCGGTATTCGCCATCTGTTGATGGACTTTGGCTACCTGGACGAAACCCTCGAAGCAGGGAAACGCTCCGCTACTATCTCTTTTGTTATTACTGTCGTGCTTTCACTTCTCGCAGGAGTCCTCGTATGGTAAGCAACGCCTCAGCATTAGGACGCAACGGCGTACATGACTTCATCCTGGTCCGTGCTACCGCTATCGTTCTGACCCTCTACATCATTTATATGGTTGGCTTTTTCGCGACGAGCGGCACGCTGACCTGGGAAGTCTGGTCGGGTTTCTTCTCTTCCTCGTTCACCAAAGTCTTTACCCTGCTGGCGCTTTTTTCCATCTTGATTCATGCCTGGATCGGCATGTGGCAGGTGTTGACCGACTACGTTAAACCGCTGGCTGTACGCCTGATTCTGCAACTGCTCATCGTGGTTGCGCTGGTGGTTTACGTGATTTATGGATTCGTTGTGGTGTGGGGTGTGTAATGAAACTGCCAGTCAGAGAATTTGATGCTGTCGTTATCGGCGCAGGTGGCGCAGGCATGCGCGCTGCGCTGCAAATTTCCCAGAGCGGCCAGACCTGTGCGCTGCTCTCTAAAGTGTTCCCGACCCGTTCCCATACCGTATCCGCGCAGGGTGGCATCACCGTGGCGCTCGGTAATACCCATGAAGATAACTGGGAATGGCACATGTATGACACCGTGAAAGGGTCAGACTACATCGGCGATCAGGACGCGATTGAATATATGTGTAAGACCGGCCCGGAAGCGATTCTGGAGCTCGAGCACATGGGACTGCCGTTCTCCCGTCTGGATGATGGTAAAATTTATCAACGTCCGTTTGGCGGCCAGTCGAAAAACTTCGGCGGCGAGCAGGCGGCACGTACCGCAGCGGCGGCTGACCGTACCGGTCACGCACTGCTGCACACGCTGTATCAGCAAAACCTGAAAAACCACACCACCATTTTCTCCGAGTGGTATGCGCTGGATCTGGTGAAAAACCAGGATGGCGCGGTGGTGGGTTGTACCGCGCTGTGCATTGAAACCGGTGAAGTGGTGTACTTCAAAGCCCGCGCCACCGTGCTGGCGACTGGCGGCGCAGGCCGTATCTATCAGTCCACAACCAACGCCCACATCAATACCGGTGATGGCGTGGGGATGGCGATCCGCGCTGGCGTGCCGGTGCAGGATATGGAAATGTGGCAGTTCCACCCGACCGGTATCGCCGGCGCGGGCGTCCTCGTGACCGAGGGTTGCCGTGGTGAAGGTGGTTATCTGCTGAACAAACATGGCGAGCGCTTTATGGAGCGTTATGCGCCAAATGCGAAAGACCTGGCGGGTCGTGACGTGGTGGCGCGTTCCATCATGATCGAAATCCGTGAAGGTCGCGGCTGCGATGGCCCGTGGGGTCCGCATGCTAAACTGAAACTCGACCATCTGGGGAAAGAGGTTCTGGAATCCCGCCTGCCGGGTATCCTCGAACTGTCCCGCACCTTCGCGCACGTCGATCCGGTGAAAGAGCCGATTCCGGTGATTCCGACCTGCCACTACATGATGGGCGGTATTCCGACCAAAGTGACCGGCCAGGCGCTGACCGTGAACGAGAAGGGCGAAGACGTGGTGATCCCGGGTCTGTTCGCGGTGGGCGAAATCGCCTGCGTATCGGTTCACGGCGCCAACCGCCTCGGCGGCAACTCGCTGCTGGATCTGGTGGTCTTTGGCCGCGCGGCGGGTCTGCATCTGCAGGAATCCATTGCTGAGCAGGGCGCACTACGTGACGCCAGCGAATCCGACGTTGAAGGCTCTCTCGATCGTCTCAACCGCTGGAACAACACCCGCAGCGGTGAAGATCCGGTGGAAATCCGTAAAGCACTGCAGGAATGTATGCAGCACAACTTCTCGGTATTCCGCGAAGGTGATGCCATGCACAAAGGGCTTGAGCAACTGAAAGTGATCCGCGAGCGTCTGAAAAATGCCCGTCTGGACGACACCTCCAGCGAGTTCAACACCCAGCGCGTTGAGTGCCTGGAGCTGGATAACCTGATGGAAACCGCTTATGCAACGGCTCAGTCTGCTAACTACCGTACCGAAAGCCGTGGCGCGCATAGCCGCTTCGACTTCCCGGATCGTGATGACGAAAACTGGCTGTGCCATTCCCTGTATCTGCCAGAGTCGGAATCCATGACGCGTCGTAGCGTCAATATGGAGCCGAAACTGCGTCCGGCGTTCCCGCCGAAGATTCGTACTTATTAATGCGGAGACAGGACAATGAAACTCGAATTCTCAGTTTATCGTTATAACCCGGATATCGATGATGCTCCGCATATGCAGGATTACACCCTGGAAGCGGAAGAAGGTCGCGATATGATGCTGCTGGATGCGTTAATCCAGCTGAAAGAAAAAGATCCGACACTGTCGTTTCGTCGTTCCTGTCGTGAAGGGGTCTGTGGGTCCGACGGTCTGAACATGAACGGCAAAAATGGCCTGGCATGCATCACGCCGATTTCGGCGCTCAATCGCCCGGGTCAGAAAATTGTCATCCGTCCTCTGCCAGGGCTGCCGGTAGTTCGCGATTTGGTGGTAGACATGGGGCAATTCTATGCACAATATGAGAAGATTAAGCCTTACTTGTTGAATAATGAGAAGAATCCACCGGCTCGCGAGCATTTACAGTCGCCAGAGCAGCGTGAAAAACTCGATGGTCTGTACGAGTGTATTCTTTGTGCATGTTGTTCAACGTCTTGTCCGTCGTTCTGGTGGAACCCGGACAAGTTCATCGGCCCGGCGGGTCTGCTGGCAGCGTATCGTTTCCTGATCGACAGCCGCGATACCGAAACCGACAGCCGTCTGGAAGGGTTAAGCGATGCTTTCAGCGTATTCCGCTGCCATAGCATCATGAACTGCGTCAGTGTGTGTCCTAAGGGGCTGAACCCGACGCGCGCTATCGGCCATATTAAGTCGATGCTGCTGCAACGCAGTGCGTAAGTCATGTTATTGCCCGGTGGCGCTACGCTTACCGGGCAAACAGGAAACCTCTAAAAACTGCCCCTGAACATGTTTTTGACAGTTTTTAAAGGTTCCTTCGCGAGCCAGCATAAGACAAGAGCTCGCAAGTGAACCCCGGCACATGCACCTGGTGTATGTGGTAGTTTCTACGGCGAAATAAGCATTAAATGCTTAAGGGATCACGATGCAGAACGGCGCAATGAAAGCCTGGCTGGACTCTTCTTACCTCTCTGGTGCCAACCAGAGCTGGATAGAACAGCTCTATGAAGACTTCTTAACCGATCCTGACTCTGTTGACGCTAACTGGCGTTCTATGTTCCAGCAACTGCCTGGCACTGGAGTCAAACCCGATCAATTTCATTCCAAAACACGTGATTATTTCCGTCGTCTGGCGAAGGATGCCTCACGTTATACTTCCTCGATTTCCGACCCTGACACCAATGTGAAGCAGGTCAAAGTCCTGCAGCTCATCAACGCCTATCGCTTCCGTGGTCACCAGCATGCGAATCTCGATCCGCTGGGACTGTGGAAACAGGATCGTGTTGCGGATTTAGATCCGTCATACCACGATCTGACCGAGGCTGATTTCCAGGAAAGCTTTAACGTAGGTTCTTTTGCCATCGGTAAAGATACGATGCAGCTCGGCGACCTGATTGAGGCGCTGAAGCAAACCTACTGCGGCTCCATCGGCGCGGAATATATGCACATTACCTCCACGGAAGAAAAACGCTGGATCCAACAGCGCATTGAATCCGTGGTCGGTCATGCCTCCTTCTCGGCGGAAGAGAAAAAACGTTTCCTGAGCGAACTGACCGCCGCCGAAGGGCTGGAGCGCTATCTGGGCGCCAAGTTCCCGGGCGCGAAACGTTTCTCCCTCGAAGGGGGCGATGCCCTTATCCCGATGCTCAAAGAGCTCATTCGCCACGCTGGCAACAGCGGCACCCGTGAAGTGGTGCTGGGCATGGCGCACCGTGGTCGTCTGAACGTCCTGATTAACGTGCTGGGTAAAAAGCCGCAGGATCTGTTCGACGAATTCGCGGGTAAACATAAAGAACACCTCGGCACCGGCGACGTGAAGTACCACATGGGCTTCTCTTCCGATTTCGAAACCAAAGGCGGCCTGGTTCACCTGGCGCTGGCGTTTAACCCGTCGCACCTTGAAATCGTCAGCCCGGTGGTTATCGGTTCTGTCCGTGCGCGTCTTGACCGCCTCGACAATCCGAGCAGCAACATGGTGCTGCCTATCACCATTCACGGTGACGCGGCAGTGACCGGTCAGGGCGTGGTTCAGGAAACCCTGAACATGTCGAAAGCGCGCGGTTATGAAGTGGGCGGTACCGTGCGTATCGTCATTAACAACCAGGTGGGCTTCACCACCTCTAACCCGCTGGATGCGCGTTCCACGCCGTACTGCACCGACATCGGTAAAATGGTTCAGGCGCCGATTTTCCATGTGAACGCGGATGACCCGGAAGCGGTGGCGTTCGTGACCCGTGTGGCGCTGGACTTCCGTAACACCTTTAAACGCGATGTGTTCATCGATCTGGTGTGCTACCGCCGTCACGGCCATAACGAAGCTGACGAGCCGAGCGCAACCCAGCCGCTGATGTACCAGAAAATCAAAAAACACCCGACGCCGCGTAAGATTTACGCCGACAAGCTGGAACAGGACAAGGTGACGACGCTGGAAGATGCGACCGAGTTGGTCAATCTGTACCGCGACGCGCTGGATGCGGGTGAATGTGTGGTTGAAGAGTGGCGCCCGATGAACATGCACTCTTTCACCTGGTCGCCGTACCTCAACCACGAGTGGGATGAGAGCTACCCGAACAAGGTGGAAATGAAGCGCGTGCAGGAACTGGCTAAGCGCATCAGCACCGTACCGGACGCGATTGAAATGCAGTCCCGCGTGGCGAAAATCTACAGTGACCGTCAGGCGATGGCCGCCGGTGAGAAACTGTTCGACTGGGGCGGCGCGGAAAACCTGGCGTACGCTACACTGGTTGACGAAGGCGTTTCTGTGCGTTTGTCCGGGGAAGACACCGGTCGCGGCACCTTCTTCCACCGCCATGCGGTGATCCACAACCAGGCCAACGGCTCAACCTACACCCCGCTGCAGCATGTGCATAACGGGCAGGGCGAGTTCAAAGTCTGGGACTCCGTGCTTTCTGAAGAGGCGGTGCTGGCGTTTGAATACGGTTATGCGACCGCGGAACCGCGCACCCTGACCATCTGGGAAGCGCAGTTTGGTGACTTCGCCAACGGCGCGCAGGTGGTTATCGACCAGTTCATCAGCTCCGGCGAACAGAAATGGGGCCGCATGTGTGGTCTGGTGATGCTGCTGCCGCACGGCTATGAAGGGCAGGGTCCGGAACACTCATCGGCGCGTCTGGAACGTTATTTGCAGCTCTGCGCAGAGCAGAACATGCAGGTGTGCGTCCCGTCGACCCCGGCGCAGGTTTACCACATGCTGCGTCGTCAGGCGCTGCGCGGTATGCGTCGTCCGCTGGTGGTGATGTCGCCGAAATCGCTGCTGCGTCACCCGCTGGCCGTGTCGTCGCTGGATGAACTGGCAAACGGTACTTTCCAGCCGGCGATTGGTGAAATTGACGAGCTGGATCCGAAAGCCGTTAAGCGTGTGGTGATGTGCTCTGGTAAGGTTTATTACGACCTGCTGGAACAGCGCCGCAAAAATGATCAGAAAGATGTCGCTATTGTGCGTATCGAACAGCTCTATCCGTTCCCGCATCAGGCGATGCAGGACGCGCTGAAACCATATGCTCACGTACATGATTTTGTCTGGTGCCAGGAAGAGCCGCTCAACCAGGGCGCCTGGTACTGCAGCCAGCATCATTTCCGTGAAGTGATTCCGTTTGGGTCCGCTCTGCGTTATGCAGGTCGCCCGGCCTCCGCCTCTCCGGCGGTAGGGTATATGTCCGTTCACCAGAAACAACAGCAAGATCTGGTTAATGACGCGCTGAACGTCGATTAATTAAAGGATAAATAATGAGTAGCGTAGATATTCTTGTTCCCGACCTGCCTGAATCCGTTGCAGACGCGACCGTTGCGACCTGGCATAAAAAACCAGGTGATGCGGTAACCCGTGATGAAGTGCTGGTAGAAATCGAAACTGACAAAGTGGTACTGGAAGTACCGGCGTCGACGGACGGCATTCTGGATGCAGTGCTGGAAGACGAAGGCACCACCGTTACCTCTCGTCAAATCCTCGGTCGCCTGCGTGAAGGCAACAGCTCTGGTAAAGAGTCTGGTGCCAAATCCGATGCGAAAGAGTCTACTCCGGCGCAGCGCCAGCAGGCGTCTCTGGAAGAGCAAAACAACGATGCGCTGAGCCCGGCGATCCGTCGCCTGCTGGCTGAGCACAGCCTCGACGCCAGCGCCATTAAAGGCACTGGTGTGGGCGGTCGTATCACCCGTGAAGATGTGGAAAAACATCTGGCGAAAACGCCGGCGAAAGCCGAAAGCAAAGCAGCGCCTGCTGCCGCGGCACCTGCGGCGCAGCCTGCGCTGGGTTCCCGCAGCGAAAAACGCGTCCCGATGACCCGTCTGCGTAAGCGCGTGGCTGAGCGTCTGCTGGAAGCGAAAAACTCCACCGCCATGCTGACGACTTTCAACGAAGTCAACATGAAGCCGATTATGGATCTGCGTAAGCAGTACGGCGAAGCGTTCGAAAAACGTCACGGCATCCGTCTGGGCTTTATGTCCTTCTACGTGAAAGCGGTGGTTGAAGCCCTGAAACGCTTCCCGGAAGTGAATGCGTCTATTGATGGCGATGATGTGGTTTATCACAACTATTTCGACGTCAGCATGGCGGTTTCCACGCCGCGCGGCCTGGTGACCCCGGTTCTGCGTGACGTTGATCTGCTGGGTATGGCTGACATCGAGAAAAACATCAAAGAGCTGGCGGTGAAAGGCCGTGACGGCAAACTGACCGTTGACGATCTGACGGGCGGTAACTTCACCATCACCAACGGCGGCGTTTTTGGCTCGCTGATGTCCACGCCGATCATCAACCCACCGCAGAGCGCGATTCTGGGTATGCACGCCATTAAAGATCGCCCGATGGCGGTGAATGGTCAGGTCGTGATTCAGCCAATGATGTATCTGGCGCTGTCCTACGATCATCGTCTGATCGACGGTCGCGAGTCTGTAGGCTTCCTGGTCGCGATTAAAGAGCTGCTGGAAGATCCGACTCGTCTGCTGCTGGACGTGTAGTCGTCATAGTCAAAAGCATCACCTGCCCTGTAGGCCGGGTAAGCGGAGCGTCACCCGGCGCAACAGCGACCGGACTACAGGCTTAATGATAACCATTACTAAGAATGGATAGAACGCATGAACTTACATGAATATCAGGCAAAACAACTGTTTGCCCGCTATGGTTTACCTGCGCCAGTGGGCTATGCCTGTACCACGCCGCGTGAAGCTGAAGAAGCCGCCTCTAAAATTGGTGCGGGTCCGTGGGTTGTGAAATGTCAGGTTCACGCTGGTGGCCGCGGTAAAGCGGGCGGTGTGAAAGTCGTTAAGAGCAAAGAAGAAATTCGCGCGTTTGCTGAGCACTGGCTGGGCAAACGCCTGGTGACTTATCAAACAGACGCTAACGGCCAGCCGGTCAACCAGATCCTGGTTGAAGCAGCGACCGATATCGATAAAGAACTGTATCTGGGCGCGGTAGTTGACCGTAGCTCTCGCCGTGTGGTCTTCATGGCTTCTACCGAAGGCGGCGTGGAAATCGAAAAAGTGGCGGAAGAAACCCCGCACCTGATCCACAAAGTGGCGCTCGATCCGCTGGCCGGCCCGATGCCGTATCAGGGACGCGAGCTGGCGTTCAAACTGGGTCTGGAAGGCAAACAGGTTCAGCAGTTCACCAAAATTTTCATGGGCCTGGCGACTATTTTCCTCGAGCGCGACCTGGCGCTGATCGAAATCAACCCGCTGGTGATCACGAAGCAGGGCGATTTGATCTGCCTCGACGGCAAACTGGGCGCTGACGGCAACGCACTGTTCCGCCAGTCTGAACTGCGTGAAATGCGCGACCAGTCTCAGGAAGATCCGCGTGAAGCGCAGGCGGCACAGTGGGAACTGAACTACGTGGCGCTTGATGGCAACATCGGCTGCATGGTTAACGGCGCGGGCCTGGCAATGGGCACCATGGACATCGTTAAACTGCACGGCGGCGAACCAGCAAACTTCCTCGACGTGGGCGGCGGCGCGACCAAAGAGCGCGTAACCGAAGCATTCAAAATCATCCTCTCCGATGACAATGTTAAAGCGGTACTGGTTAACATCTTCGGCGGCATCGTGCGTTGCGACCTGATCGCAGACGGCATCATGGGTGCGGTAGAAGAAGTTGGTGTTAACGTTCCGGTGGTTGTGCGTCTGGAAGGTAACAACGCCGAACTGGGCGCGAAGAAACTGGCTGACAGCGGCCTGAATATTATTGCAGCGAAAAGTCTGACCGATGCCGCTCAGCAGGTAGTTGCCGCAGTGGAGGGGAAATAATGTCCATTTTAATCGATAAAAACACCAAGGTTATCTGCCAGGGCTTCACCGGCAGCCAGGGGACGTTCCACTCTGAACAGGCGATTGCCTACGGTACGCAAATGGTTGGCGGCGTAACGCCAGGCAAAGGCGGCACCACGCATCTGGGCCTGCCGGTGTTTAATACCGTGCGTGAAGCGGTAGAAGCAACTGGCGCGACCGCGACGGTTATCTACGTACCGGCACCGTTCTGCAAAGACTCCATTCTGGAAGCTATCGACGCTGGCATCAAACTGATTATCACCATTACCGAAGGCATCCCGACACTGGATATGCTGACCGTGAAAGTGAAGCTGGATGAAGCGGGCGTGCGCATGATTGGCCCGAACTGCCCGGGTGTTATCACGCCGGGTCAGTGCAAAATCGGCATCATGCCGGGTCACATTCACCAGCCAGGCAAAGTGGGCATCGTTTCCCGTTCCGGTACGCTGACCTATGAAGCGGTTAAGCAGACCACCGATTACGGTTTCGGCCAGTCCACCTGTGTGGGCATCGGCGGTGACCCGATCCCGGGCTCTAACTTCATCGACATCCTGAAGATGTTCCAGGAAGACCCGCAGACGGAAGCGATCGTGATGATCGGTGAAATCGGCGGCAGCGCAGAAGAAGAAGCGGCGGCGTACATTAAAGATCACGTGACCAAACCGGTCGTGGGTTACATCGCAGGTGTTACCGCGCCGAAAGGCAAGCGTATGGGTCACGCTGGCGCCATCATCGCCGGTGGTAAAGGCACGGCAGACGAGAAATTCGCGGCTCTTGAAGCAGCGGGTGTGAAAACCGTTCGCAGCCTGGCCGACATCGGCGAAGCGCTGCAGACCATCATTAAGTAATTAATCCTCTCTGCTCCCCGGCGCAGGGGAGCTTTAATGTCCGATTTCGACATGGTTGGCCGCTGAGAAGCGGCCTTTTTTATATCTCGATACTCATACCCGTGGACAGCATAAATTCAGGCAAACCATCGCCTATTAGTACAACTTAATTGTAAATTCAGAAATCATAAGTTATCACGCCGCGCAGCAGAGTATTATTCTTCCGGGAATTAACATTAGTCCCGACTATACAAATACAATATTAATTCTGAGTGATAATTTTATGAGGAGTTATATGAAAGGGAAATATTGGTTGATTTTCCTGCTTGCATCGTTCTGGAGCGGGCAAAGCTGGGCTTATATGGTGAGCTATGATTCAGAGCCGCAAAACTGTGTGCGGGATATCCAATCGGCGGATACTGCAAATACGTCAATAAGAAACTCATTTACGCTAAACTCATCGTTGTTGCGCGCGCTTGGTGACGGTCAGTACCTGATGCTGGATAACCCAGACTATGGGAATAACTTTTCGGGTGTTTCAGACACAAAGTCATTTATGAAAACGTGCAGTAATTTAGGGCAACCCCAGTCTCAAATCACGGTGCGTTATCTGCCCGAGAAGGGCAACTCGCTAATTGCCATCAATGAGAATTCCGTCGTTAACCTTTATAATCTCGGGAGTAAGGGAATTGATGACGATAAAGGTGGATTATTAGTGCGCAGCTCAGTTCAGGGGCTTTTTTTTATGCTGACGGAAAGAACAAATAATTCGTATCCTCCGATCAGCGTGGTTCATAAGGACGACTGGAAAGACGTTTACATTCAGGGCGGCGTTATGATCCCCGTAGTGAATAATCAGTTTCGTGGCATTCCGACAGGTACCGTCGTGTCAACGACGCCATCACAATTTACAATAAATGTCAGCGATGCGAGTGAAACGGGCTCTTCTGCGGCGACTCAGTCAATAATATATAATTTTTACCCGGAGCCAATGAATGTTGCCATTACCGCTTCCTGTGCGTACTCATTGTCAGATAACGGTGTGGTTGATTTTGGCTCTGTCGCTTCGGGAGAGGTGACTGGTAGCACTGGCGATCGTAATAGCGCCCGTCAGGTAAAACAACTGACGCTGAACATGGATAATTGTTACGGAGTCAATAAGGTAAAAACGACGGTCACGGCAACTAACAACACGCCAGTGCTGGAAAACGGACTGGTGCTGGGCAACAACGAGACTTCCGGTTCACAGCATGTGGGTGTCGCGATACGTGTTAACCCGCAGTACAGAAACAAGGATGGTTCCAATGATAACGCCGGTAAGGATCTCTACTTCAATTCGAGCAATTCCTTGACCTGGACTTTCGGCAACACCACTACCGTCAATGCGATGAGCAAAAACATCACACTCGATGTTTACCTGCTACCGTCCGGTGGCGCGGTGACCCCCGGCGCTTACCACGGCACCGCCACCATCATGATGGATTTTGTATGAAATCACACCCGTGCTCACCACAGCCACGCCATGCGTGGCTCTTTTTTTTGTGATAATTAGGCCGTGGTGTTAATCAGGACACTCATAAAGATAAAAATAATGTGAATCCGTTAACATTAATTATTTTCTGAACAGGGCAGAGCAAGGGGGCACGACATTAAACAATAATCTTTTCTGAAATATATTCTTTGCCTCTCCGTAACGACGAATCTCTTATCCGCTACATACTCTTAACAATAAACATACGTGATTTACTGATGCTAAACACCATTAACAAAATCCATGCGAATTGATATAAATCAATGTTTAAAGATTGGAAAATTTCCTGAAAATGGGTAAATTGTCGCAGATCAATCTGGTGGAAATATGGTGTTCAAGCTATAAATTGATCAATGTCGAAAAACGTAAATTTTTTACTGTAAAAACCTGTTTATTGTGAGGGTTTTGCGGCGTAATATAATTACGGATCAAATTGGTTTTTTTATTAACGTGTTTGTAACCTTTAATGATTGTCGTTTCCTCTTGCAGGAACTCAGCAACGACGTTGGATACAAATTAATTGTATTGGGGCATGTGTGTGAACCGCTCAGACGGGTTCATTCTCGGAGTCTTCATGCGATGAGCAAGGAGTCAAGATGTTAGATATAGTCGAACTGTCGCGCTTACAGTTTGCCTTGACCGCGATGTACCACTTCCTGTTTGTGCCACTGACGCTCGGTATGGCGTTCCTGCTGGCCATCATGGAAACCGTGTATGTCCTTTCCGGCAAACAGATTTATAAAGATATGACTAAGTTCTGGGGCAAGTTGTTTGGGATCAACTTCGCTCTGGGTGTTGCCACCGGTTTGACCATGGAGTTCCAGTTCGGAACGAACTGGTCTTATTATTCTCACTACGTGGGCGATATCTTCGGTGCGCCGCTGGCCATTGAAGGTCTGATGGCGTTCTTCCTCGAATCCACCTTTGTAGGTCTGTTCTTCTTTGGTTGGGACCGTCTGGGCAAAGTCCAGCATATGGCGGTAACCTGGCTGGTTGCGCTGGGTTCTAACCTCTCCGCGTTGTGGATCCTTGTCGCGAACGGTTGGATGCAAAACCCGATCGCCTCGGATTTCAACTTCGAAACCATGCGTATGGAAATGGTGAGCTTCTCTGAGCTGGTGCTGAACCCGGTTGCTCAGGTGAAGTTTGTTCACACCGTGGCATCAGGTTATGTCACCGGGGCGATGTTCATCCTCGGTATCAGCGCCTGGTATATGCTGAAAGGTCGTGACTTCGCCTTCGCCAAGCGTTCCTTTGCCATTGCAGCCAGCTTCGGTATGGCGGCGGTCCTGTCCGTTATTGTGCTGGGTGATGAATCCGGCTACGAAATGGGCGACGTACAAAAAACCAAACTCGCCGCTATTGAAGCTGAATGGGAAACACAGCCTGCACCAGCAGCCTTTACACTGTTCGGTATTCCCGATCAGGACGCACAGCAAAACCGTTTCGCGATTCAAATTCCTTATGCATTGGGGATCATCGCGACCCGTTCCGTGGATACACCCGTTGTCGGTCTGAAAGACCTGATGGTGCAGCATGAAAACCGTATCCGTAACGGGATGACCGCTTACAAACTGCTGGAAGAGCTGCGCGCGGGTTCCACCGATCAGGCGGTCCGCGATCAGTTCAACAGCGTGAAAAAAGATTTGGGCTATGGCCTGTTGCTCAAGCGCTATACAGAGAACGTAGCGGATGCGACGGATGCGCAAATCAAGCAGGCGACGAAAGATTCCATTCCTCGCGTGGCGCCGCTGTACTTCGCCTTCCGTATCATGGTGGCGTGTGGCTTCCTGTTGCTGATCATCATTGCCGCGTCCTTCTGGGCCGTTATTCGTAACCGCATTGGTGATAAGAAATGGGTCCTTCGCGCCGCATTCTATGGTATTCCGCTGCCGTGGATTGCCGTAGAAGCGGGCTGGTTCGTCGCCGAGTATGGCCGTCAACCGTGGGCTATCGGTGAAGTGTTGCCGACGGCAGTGGCGAACTCGTCGCTGACCGCAGGCGATATTCTCTTCTCGATGATCCTGATCTGCGGCTTGTATACCCTGTTCCTGGTGGCTGAACTTTATCTGATGTTTAAGTTCGCGCGCCTTGGCCCAAGCAGCCTGAAAACCGGTCGCTATCACTATGAGCAGTCGCTTTCGACGACTCAGCCGGCACGCTAAGACAGGAGTCATCAAATGATCGATTATGAAGTATTACGTTTTATCTGGTGGCTGCTGGTCGGTGTACTGCTGATTGGCTTTGCCGTCACGGACGGTTTCGACATGGGGGTGGGCATGCTCACCCGTATCCTCGGTCGTAATGACACCGAGCGTCGAATCATGATCAACTCAATCGCTCCGCACTGGGACGGTAACCAGGTGTGGCTGATCACCGCCGGTGGCGCGTTGTTTGCGGCCTGGCCGATGGTCTATGCCGCAGCGTTTTCTGGCTTCTATGTGGCGATGATCCTGGTCCTGGCGTCCTTGTTCTTCCGTCCGGTCGGTTTCGACTACCGCTCGAAGATTGAAGACAACCGCTGGCGTAACATGTGGGACTGGGGCATCTTCCTCGGCAGCTTCGTGCCGCCGCTGGTGATTGGCGTGGCGTTCGGCAACCTGTTGCAGGGTGTACCGTTCAACGTGGACGAGTATCTGCGCCTTTATTACACCGGTAATTTCTTCCAGTTGCTGAACCCGTTTGGCCTGCTGGCAGGGATTGTCAGCGTTGCAATGATCCTGACGCAGGGCGCGACCTATCTGCAAATGCGCACCGTTGGCGAATTGCATCTGCGTACTAAAGCGACCGCACAGGTCACTGCGCTGGTCACGTTAGTCTGCTTCGCGCTGGCAGGTGTCTGGGTGGTTTACGGTATTGACGGCTATGTGGTTAAATCCGTCATCGACCATTCCGCAGCCTCTAACCCGCTGACGAAAGAAGTGGCGCGTGAAGCGGGTGCGTGGATGGTGAACTTTAACAGCGCGCCTGTCCTGTGGCTGATTCCGGCTCTGGGTGTGGTATTGCCGCTGCTGACCATTCTGACTGCGCGGATGGACAGAAGCGCCTGGGCGTTCCTGTTCTCGTCGCTGACGCTGGCCTGCATTATTCTGACTGCCGGTGTGGCGATGTTCCCGTTCGTGATGCCGTCCAGCACGATGATGAACGCCAGTCTGACCATGTGGGATGCAACCTCCAGCCATATCACGCTGAACCTGATGACCTACGTTGCGATCATCTTCGTTCCGATTGTTCTGGCTTACACCATCTGGTGTTACTGGAAGATGTTTGGTCGCATCACCAAAGAACATATCGAAAGCAACACCCACTCTCTGTACTAAGTAAGGAGCAAATTATGTGGTACTTTGCATGGATTCTGGGGACGCTTCTGGCTTGTGCCTTTGGGGTGGTCACCGCGTTGGCTCTGGAGCATGTTGAATCCGGACAAGAAGATCATTAATGAAAAGTGTTATCGCAATGTTATATGCGGTAATGGACAAGGGCCCGTTAAGGGCCCTTTCCTTACTGATGGCGCTGGTGCTGGCGGGCTGCATGTTCTGGGACCCGACACGCTTTGCAGCGAAAACCAGCGCGCTTTCCATCTGGCAGGGTTTACTGCTGATGTGGGCGGTGTGTGCAGGGGTTATCCACGGCGTCGGTTTCCGTCCGAAAGCCCTTCACTGGCAGGGCATTTTCTGCCCGCTGATCGCCGATCTGCTCTTGCTCGCCGGGCTGATTTTCTTCTTCGCCTGATTAAGAATCCTCCGCAATCTTTTATGGGCTGACGCAGGCCCATAAAAATTTACTCTCCGTTTACTTACACCCATTCCAAAGCACGTTTGCCGCGCGTATAGTAGCGAAGTTTAAATGTTCTAAACTTTTTTGCATTACCGGGATGTAAAGTGAATACAACGCTATTTCGATGGCCGGTACGTGTCTATTACGAAGACACCGATGCCGGTGGTATGGTTTACCATGCCAGCTACGTCGCTTTTTATGAGCGAGCACGCACCGAGATGCTGCGCCACCATCACTTTAGCCAGCAGGTGCTGTTGGCCGAGCGCGTAGCTTTCGTGGTACGCAAAATGACGCTGGAGTATTTTGCGCCCGCCCGACTCGACGACATGCTCGAAGTCCAAACGGAAATAACATCGATGCGCGGAACCTCACTGGTTTTCACGCAGCGGATCGTCAACGCGGAGAATCAACTGCTTAACCAGGCAGAAGTTTTGATTGTCTGTGTTGATCCTCTCTTAATGAAGCCTCGTGCGCTTCCCAAGTCTATTGTCGCGGAGTTTAAGCAGTGACTGACATGAACATCCTTGATTTGTTCCTGAAGGCTAGCCTTCTGGTTAAACTTATCATGTTGATTTTGATTGGTTTTTCAATCGCCTCGTGGGCTATTATTATTCAGCGTACCCGCATTCTGAATGCGGCAGGGCGTGAGGCCGAAGCGTTTGAAGACAAATTCTGGTCTGGTATTGAGCTTTCTCGCCTGTATCAGGAAAGTCAGGGGCGTCGCGATAACCTGACCGGCTCCGAACAAATTTTCTACAGCGGTTTCAAAGAGTTTGCCCGGCTGCATCGTGCTAACAGCCATGCGCCAGAGGCTATCGTGGAAGGGGCGTCGCGTGCGATGCGTATCTCCATGAACCGTGAACTGGAAACGCTGGAATCCCATATCCCGTTCCTCGGCACTGTCGGCTCCATCAGCCCGTACATCGGTCTGTTTGGTACCGTGTGGGGGATCATGCACGCCTTTATCGCGCTCGGCGCGGTGAAACAGGCCACGCTGCAAATGGTTGCGCCGGGTATCGCAGAAGCGCTGATTGCTACCGCAATCGGTCTGTTTGCCGCCATTCCTGCGGTCATGGCGTATAACCGCCTGAATCAGCGCGTCAACAAACTGGAATTGAACTACGACAACTTTATGGAAGAGTTCACCGCGATTCTGCATCGTCAGGCGTTTACCAGCAGCGAGAGCAACAAGGGGTAAGCCATGGCCAGAGCACGTGGACGCGGACGTCGCGAACTGAAGTCCGAAATTAATATTGTTCCGCTGCTGGATGTGTTGTTGGTGCTGCTGCTGATCTTCATGGCGACTGCGCCAATCATCACGCAGAGCGTGGAAGTGGATCTGCCTGATGCGACGGATTCGCAAACGGTCAGCACCAATGACGATCCCCCGGTTATCGTTGAGGTTTCTGGCGTGGGTCAGTACAGCGTGAACGTTGGCCAGGAAAAGATGCCGCAATTGCCGCCGGAGCAGGTTGTTGCTGAAGCGCAGCGTCGTCTTGAGGCGAATCCGAAAACGGTCTTCTTAATCGGTGGCGCAAAAGATGTGCCATATGATGAAATTATTAAAGCGCTGAACCTGTTACATAGCGCCGGTGTGAAGTCGGTCGGTTTAATGACCCAACCGATTTAACCGGTGAAACAGGTACAAAGTTTTTGGGAACCGAGAGTGTCGAAGGCAATCGAACAAAACGACAAGCTTAAACGCGCGATCATCATTTCAGTAGTGCTGCATATCATATTGATCGCACTGCTGATCTGGAGTTCGTTCGATGAGCATATAGATGCTTCTGCTGGCGGCGGCGGTGGTTCAGCCATTGACGCCGTGATGGTTGATCCCGGTGCGGTCGTTCAGAACTACGACCGGCAGCAGCAGCAACAGGCCAGCGCCAGACGTGCTCAGGAGCAGCGAGATAAACAGGCGCAGCAGCAGGCGGAAGAGCTGCGTGAGAAGCAGGCCGCTGAGCAGGAACGTCTGAAGCAACTGGAAAAAGAACGTTTAGAAGCACAGGAAGCGGCGAAGAGCGCGCAGGAGAAGCAAAAGCAGGCTGAAGAAGCGGCGGCGAAAGCGGCTGCAGATGCTAAAGCCAAAGCGGAAGCTGACGCCAAAGCGGCGGCTGATGCGGCGAAGAAAGCTGCTGCCGACGCACAGAAGAAAGCCGAAGCAGATGCGGCAAAAGCCGCCGCTGACGCCAAGAAGAAAGCGGAAGCCGAAGCAGCAAAAGCCGCTGCCGATGCGAAGAAAAAAGCAGAAGCAGAAGCCGCGAAAAAAGCGCAGCAGGACGCGGAGAAGAAAGCCGCCGCTGAGGCTAAGCAGGCTGCCGCTGAGAAAGCTGCCGCCGAAAAAGCGGCTGCAGCCAAAGCCGCTGCCGCTGAGAAAAAAGCAGCAGCAGAGAAGGCCGCCGCTGACAAAGCCGCCAAAGCGGCCGCGGCGAAAAAAGCTGCCGCGGCAGCAAAAGCATCGGAAGCCAATGTTGACGATCTTTTCGGTGACCTGAGTTCAGGTAAGAATGCGCCGAAAACTGGCGGAGGAGCGAAAGGGAACAATGCTTCACCAGCCGGAAGCGGTAACAATAAAAATAACGGTGCATCAGGGGCGGATATCAGTAACTACGCCGGGCAGATAAAAGCAGCGATCGAAAGCCGTTTTTATGATGCTTCCTCTTACGCCGGTAAGACATGTACATTACGTATCAAACTGGCGCCAGATGGCATGCTTCTGGATATCCAGTCTGAAGGTGGCGATCCTGCGCTTTGTAGCGCTGCGCTCTCCGCAGCCCGTCAGGCGAAGTATCCAAAACCGCCATCACAGGCTGTATATGAAGTATTCAAGAATGCGCCGCTGGACTTCAAACCTTAATGGATTTCTCTCTATGATGATGGGGGAAAAACAAACTACGGTAGTCTCAGGGTTTTGGTAGTCTTGTGTATTTGAGTTTGTTAACATTCTGCTAAATTATCGTGGATTTTGTATCCGGATAAGGGAGATATGATGAAGCAGGCATTACGAGTAGCATTTGGTTTTCTGATGCTGTGGGCAGCGGCGCTGCACGCAGAAGTACGTATCGAGATCACCCAGGGGGTGGACTCGGCGCGTCCGATTGGCGTTGTGCCTTTCCAGTGGGCTGGTCCGGGAGCTGCACCTGAAGATATCGGTGGTATTGTTGCGGCTGACCTGCGCAACAGCGGTAAATTCAATCCATTAGATCGTTCTCGCCTGCCTCAGCAACCGGGGTCCGCGCAGGAAGTCCAGGCTGCCGCATGGTCCGCGCTGGGGATTGACGCTGTCGTTATCGGGCAGGTAACGCCTAACCCGGACGGTTCTTACAACGTCGCTTATCAGCTGGTTGACACTGGCGGTGCCCCGGGCACCGTACTGGCGCAAAACTCCTACAAAGTGAACAAGCAATGGCTGCGTTATGCTGGCCATACTGCCAGTGACGAAGTATTCGAAAAACTGACTGGCATTAAAGGCGCGTTCCGTACCCGCATCGCTTATGTAGTACAGACCAATGGCGGCCAGTTCCCGTACGAACTGCGCGTCTCTGACTACGATGGTTACAACCAGTTCGTGGTACACCGCTCTCCGCAGCCGCTGATGTCTCCGGCATGGTCTCCTGACGGTTCTAAACTGGCTTACGTCACCTTCGAAAGCGGTCGTTCTGCGTTGGTTATCCAGACGCTGGCAAACGGCGCCGTGCGTCAGGTTGCTTCTTTCCCGCAGCACAACGGTGCGCCGATGTTCTCGCCAGATGGCAGCAAACTGGCGTTTGCGCTGTCTAAAACCGGTAGCCTGAACCTGTATGTGATGGATATCGGCTCTGGTCAGATCCGTCAGGTGACTAACGGTCGCAGCAACAACACCGAACCAAGCTGGTTCCCGGACAGCCAGAATCTGGCCTTCACGTCTGACCAGGCCGGTCGTCCGCAGGTGTATAAAGTCAACGTTAATGGTGGTACTCCGCAGCGTATTTCCTGGGAAGGTAATCAAAACCAGGATGCGGATGTGAGCGCTGACGGTAAATTTATGGTAATGGTAAGCTCGGCCAATGGTCAGCAACACATTGCCAAACAAGATCTGGAAGCGGGTGGCGTGCAGGTTCTGTCGTCAACGTTTTTAGATGAAACGCCAAGTCTGGCACCTAACGGCACTATGGTTATCTACAGCTCTTCTCAGGGGATGGGATCCGTGCTGAACCTGGTTTCTACAGATGGGCGTTTCAAAGCGCGTCTTCCGGCGACTGATGGACAGGTCAAATTCCCTGCCTGGTCTCCGTATCTGTAATAATAAATAATTAGTTATATAGGAATCAAAGAAATGCAACTGAACAAAGTGCTGAAAGGACTGATGCTGGCTCTGCCGGTAATGGCAATCGCGGCATGTTCTTCCAACAAGAACGCCAGCAACGACCAGAGCGGCGAAGGCATGATGGGCGCCGGCACTGGTATGGATGCTAACGGCAACATGTCTTCTGAAGAACAGGCTCGTCTGCAGATGCAACAGCTGCAGCAGAACAACATCGTTTACTTCGGTCTCGACAAGTACGATGTAAGTTCTGAATTCGCTGCAATGCTGGACGCACACGCGAACTTCCTGCGTAGCAACCCTTCTTACAAAGTCACCGTAGAAGGTCACGCGGACGAACGTGGTACTCCGGAGTACAACATCGCCCTGGGCGAGCGTCGTGCTAACGCCGTTAAGATGTACCTGCAGGGTAAAGGCGTTTCTGCTGATCAGATCTCCATCGTTTCTTACGGTAAAGAAAAACCTGCAGTACTGGGTCACGACGAAGCGGCTTACGCTAAAAACCGTCGCGCCGTACTGGTTTACTAAGAGAATCGTATGAACAGTAACTTCAGACATCACCTGTTGAGTCTGTCGTTACTGGTTGGAATAGCGGCCCCCTGGGCCGCTTTTGCTCAGGCACCAATCAGTAGTGTCGGCTCAGGCTCGGTCGAAGACCGCGTGACTCAACTCGAGCGTATTTCCAATGCTCACAGCCAACTTTTAACCCAACTCCAGCAACAAGTTTCTGATAACCAGGCCGATATTGACGCCCTCCGCGGACAGATCCAGGAGAGTCAGTACCAGCTGAATCAGGTGATTGAACGCCAGAAACAAGTGCAGCTGCAGATTGACAGCCTGACCAGCGGCGGCGCGGCAACGCAAACGCAGCAGACAGGTGGCGATCAAAGCAGCAATGCTGGCGCATCCACCACAGCGCCTGCGGCTGGCGCGGCCACGTCAGGCGCACCGGTGCAAAGCGGTGACGCCAATACCGATTACAATGCGGCTATTGCGCTGGTGAAGGATTCCTCTCGCCAGGACGACGCGATCGCGGCTTTCCAGAACTTCATCAAAAAATACCCAGATTCAACCTACCAGCCGAACGCCAACTACTGGCTCGGTCAGTTGAATTACAACAAGGGTAAAAAAGATGATGCCGCCTATTATTTTGCTTCTGTCGTAAAAAACTACCCGAAATCACCCAAAGCCTCTGACGCGATGTACAAGGTCGGCGTGATCATGCAGGACAAAGGGGACACGGCAAAAGCGAAAGCGGTCTACCAGCAAGTGGTCAGCAAGTATCCTGGTACCGAAGGCGCAAAACTGGCGCAAAAACGTCTCGGATCGCTGCAATGATGACGGCATGACCAGGAATCGTGTTTTTTCTGGTCGTGTCGCCTGAAACGTAAGCAGTTAAGTGATCTTCATCGAAATTTTTGTTGCGCTGAAATCTTAAACCAGTAATATATGCCGCCGTTGCCGAGGGATATCAAACATCTCCGAAGCAGCGCAAGTGGGTCGTTAGCTCAGTTGGTAGAGCAGTTGACTTTTAATCAATTGGTCGCAGGTTCGAATCCTGCACGACCCACCAATCGTTAGGTGGATAGCGATAGTAAAACGTGAAGGATAACGTTGCGTCAGCAACGGCCCGTAGGGCGAGGCAAAGCCGAGTCATCCTGCACGACCCACCACTTAGCAATATCCAGCGTAGTATCGGGTGATTAGCTCAGCTGGGAGAGCACCTCCCTTACAAGGAGGGGGTCGGCGGTTCGATCCCGTCATCACCCACCACTCGGGTCGTTAGCTCAGTTGGTAGAGCAGTTGACTTTTAATCAATTGGTCGCAGGTTCGAATCCTGCACGACCCACCAATCGTTAGCTAGATAGCGATGGTAAAACGTGAAGGATAACGTTGCGCAGCAACGGCCCGAAGGGCGAGGCGAAGCCGAGTCATCCTGCACGACCCACCACTTAGTGTGGTTCCGAGTAAAAAATTATCTTCGAAGTCATGACCCGCAGGGGTCGTTAGCTCAGTTGGTAGAGCAGTTGACTTTTAATCAATTGGTCGCAGGTTCGAATCCTGCACGACCCACCATTCCAAAGGTGGTCACTGGTAGAGAACGTGAAGGATAACGTTGCGTCAGCAACGGCCCGTAGGGCGAGGCGAAGCCGAGTCATCCTGCACGACCCACCACTTCGAAGAACAATCCCGCAAGGGGTCGTTAGCTCAGTTGGTAGAGCAGTTGACTTTTAATCAATTGGTCGCAGGTTCGAATCCTGCACGACCCACCAATCGTTAGGTAGATAGCGATGGTAAAACGTGAAGGATAACGTTGCGCAGCAACGGCCCGAAGGGCGAGGCGAAGCCGAGTCATCCTGCACGACCCACCAGTGTAGAAAAGCGCCCTAAAGGCGCTTTTTTGCTATCTGCGATATACCCCCGACATGCACAATCTGCTATCTTGTTTAGCATACAAAACACAGAAGCCGTCAGGAGCTGTAACTCTGCGGCTATAACGGCATTTTGTTAAGCCTGTAAAACGAGATTGCATGATGAGCGTAATGTTTGACCCCGAAACCGCCATTTATCCTTTTCCGCCGAAACCTGCGCCGCTGAGCCTCGAGGAAAAGCACTTCTACCGTGAGAAAATCAAACGTCTGCTGAAAGCGCGCGATGCGGTGATGGTGGCGCATTACTATACCGATCCTGAAATTCAGCAACTGGCGGAAGAGACGGGCGGCTGTATTTCTGACTCGCTGGAAATGGCGCGTTTCGGTGCGAAGCATCCGGCATCAACGCTGCTGGTCGCGGGTGTGCGCTTTATGGGCGAAACCGCCAAAATCCTCAGCCCGGAAAAGACCATCCTGATGCCGACGCTGGCGGCCGAATGTTCTCTGGATCTCGGTTGCCCCAGCGATGCGTTTAATGCGTTTTGTGATGCGCACCCGGACCGCACAGTGGTGGTCTACGCCAACACCTCGGCCGCGGTAAAAGCGCGGGCAGACTGGGTGGTGACCTCCAGTATCGCCGTTGAACTGATTGAACATCTCGACAGCCTGGGTGAGAAAATTCTCTGGGCGCCGGACCGCCACCTTGGCCGTTATGTGCAAAAGCAGAGTGGGGCCGATGTGCTGTGCTGGCAGGGCGCCTGTATCGTTCATGACGAATTCAAAACGCAGGCGCTGACCCGCATGAAAGCGCTGTATCCGGACGCCGCGGTACTCGTACACCCGGAATCGCCGCAGGCTATCGTTGATATGGCCGATGCGGTGGGTTCAACCAGCCAGCTGATTGCCGCTGCCAGAACGCTTCCGCATCAGCAACTGATTGTGGCGACCGACCGCGGGATTTTTTACAAAATGCAGCAGGCGGTGCCGGAAAAAGAGTTGCTGGAAGCGCCGACGGCGGGCGAGGGGGCCAGTTGCCGCAGTTGTGCGCACTGTCCGTGGATGGCGATGAACGGCTTAAAAGCGATTGCCGAAGGGCTGGAGAACGGCGGTGCGGCACACGAAATACACGTCGATGCCGCGTTACGGGAAGGTGCATTACTGCCTCTCAACCGGATGCTCGATTTTGCGGCTACACTTCGTCCTTAACCATTGACGTTATCTTGCGGGGTTTAAAATGGATTTCTTCAGCACGCAGAACATACTGGTACACATCCCGATTGGCGCTGGCGGTTACGATCTGTCGTGGATAGAAGCCGTCGGGACGGTGGCGGGGTTATTGTGTATCTGGCTCGCCAGCCTCGAAAAAATCAGCAATTACTTCTTTGGTCTTATCAACGTCACGCTGTTCGCCATCATTTTCTTTCAGATCCAGCTTTATGCCAGCCTGTTGTTGCAGCTTTTTTTCTTCGCCGCCAACATCTATGGCTGGTACGCGTGGTCGCGGCAAACCAGTCAGCATGAGGCCGAACTACAAATCCGCTGGTTGCCGCTGCCGAAAGCGATCACCTGGCTGGCGGTATGTGTGGTGGCGATTGGACTGATGACGGTGTTTATCGATCCGGTCTTCGCTTTCCTGACGCGGATTGCGGTGTCGATCATGCAGGCGCTGGGGCTGAACGTCGCCATGCCTGTGCTGCAGCCTGACGCCTTCCCGTTCTGGGACTCCTGCATGATGGTGCTGTCGATTGTGGCGATGATCCTGATGACTCGTAAGTATGTCGAAAACTGGCTGCTGTGGGTGATTATCAACGTCATCAGCGTCGCTATTTTTGCTTTGCAGGGCGTCTACGCGATGTCGCTGGAATATCTGCTGCTGACCTTCATCGCGCTTAATGGTAGCCGGATGTGGATTAACAGCGCGCGTGAGCGAGGCTCTCACGCGCTTTCGAGTTAAGGATGGTGTGAATGTCCATGCCCGGCGTGCAGCTCGCTAAGACGGCATTCCGGGCCGCTACAGGGCTGGTACTCCATTTGTATCGTGGCATGCTCAATGTTGTAGTGATGCTCGAGGAAATGCTGGATGCGATCGAGCAGCGCATCGTGATCATGAGGCGGGATCACCTGAACATGCAGTGTCATGATCGGTTTCTCGCCCACCATCCAGACATGAACATGATGCACGTCGCGCACTTCCGGTAAGGCGCGGTTCAGTTTGCGCTTCAGCTCGCCAACGTCGATAGCGCGTGGTGCACCTTCAAGCAGCTCGTTAACGCTCTCTTTCAGCAGTTGCCAGGCGCTGCGAAGTACCAGGCACGACACCAGCACTGACAGGATCGGGTCAATCGGCGTCCAGCCAGTCAGCAGGATCACGACTGCCGCACCGATAGCCCCGACCGAACCTAACAGATCCCCCAGCACATGCAGCGCAGCGGCGCGTACGTTAAGATTCTTCTCTTCACTGCCGCGGTGCAAAATCCAGAACGAGAAAATATTCGCCAGCAATCCGGCTACGGCGATCACCATCATGGTCGCCCCGGCGACCGGTTGCGGATGGTAAAAACGCTGGATTGCCTCCCAGACAATCAGAAACGTAATCACCACCAGGGCAATCGCATTCACAAACGCTGCGAGCGTCGTCAGGCGCAGCCAGCCGAAGGTGTGACGGTTATTGGGCGGGCGACGGGCAAACTGGACGGCCAGCAGGGCAAACAGCAGAGCCGCGGCATCGGTCAGCATATGCCCGGCATCGGCCAGCAGCGCCAGCGAGCCAGAGATAAGGCCACCGATGACCTCAATGACCATAAAGCCAGCGGTAATCGCAAAAGCCAGCAGTAACCGACGGGCGTTGCCGTCCTGCGGTTGCGGGGAATGCGAGTGCGAATGGGAGTGCGCCATAACGTCGTCCTGATTATTTAAATGTTATGCCTGTCATCATTACAGATCTTTTTCGGTTGCGCATACAAATAAGGAGAGCCGAAGCTCTCCATGGTTCGGTACAGAAGGGGAGGGTTACTGCGTGGTGCCGTCCGTTTTGGTGTCAACATCGTTGTTGATGCCGTCGCCGGTCTGGACTTTCTTATTGATGTCAGGACATTTACCGTCTTTACACATCGAGTTTTTATGCACTTCGTCTTTGGTCATCCCTTCCTGACTCATATTACTGGAGGAATCATTAGGATGAAGCATGGTGCCGCCGTTGTTGATCTGGTTGTTATCAACATTATTCGGCGCGGTGTTTTGACGGGCGTCTGGTGCAACCTGGCCGGCTTCTGCCGCCGCGTTGGCATCACCGTTGCTGTCCGAACCGGTGGCGGCCAGCGCTGCGCCGCTGGTCAGAGAGAGGGTTGCCGTCAGTAAAAGTGAGGCTAATTTATTCATTTTCATAAAGATGCTCCTGTTCTGGTCGTTACGTCGGATAACTTCTTCCAACAGTGCATGCGCGAGGGCTATACGCCCTCAAGAGGGTTAAATATTCCACTGGGCTGATTTAACTCAGCATGGAATATTGTTAAGCGGCAAAAACAGAGTGTTTCAAAGTAAAAATTGTAGACGCGATCTCACTTTTCGCTACTTTGTGGCGAATTTTTCTGTAATTCCAGGAATTATCCGTCCTGAGTGTAAAAGCCCGTTTACACTTTCTGACCGACAAGATAGATTGAAAGGATTGCACTCAATTAGATAAGTATGGCAACGCTGGAAAGATGATGAATTATCAGAACGACGATTTACGCATTAAAGAGATCAATGAGTTACTGCCCCCTGTCGCGCTCCTTGAAAAATTCCCCGCGACTAAAAATGCTGCGAATACCGTTTCACATGCCCGCAAAGCGATTCACAAGATCCTTAACGGTGATGACGATCGTCTGCTGGTAGTGATTGGCCCGTGCTCAATTCACGATCCGGCGGCAGCAAAAGAGTATGCGTCTCGCCTGTTGACGCTGCGTGACGTGCTGAAAGGCGAGCTGGAAATTGTCATGCGCGTCTATTTTGAAAAGCCACGTACTACCGTGGGCTGGAAAGGACTGATTAACGATCCGCATATGGACAACAGCTTCCAGATTAACGACGGTCTGCGTATCGCGCGTAAACTGCTGCTGGAGATTAACGACAGCGGCCTGCCTGCTGCCGGCGAGTTCCTGGATATGATCACGCCACAGTATCTTGCTGATCTGATGAGCTGGGGCGCGATCGGTGCGCGGACCACCGAATCTCAGGTGCACCGCGAACTGGCGTCTGGTCTTTCCTGCCCGGTGGGGTTCAAAAACGGCACTGACGGTACGATCAAAGTGGCGATTGACGCCATCAACGCCGCCGGGGCGCCGCACTGCTTCCTGTCGGTCACCAAATGGGGCCATTCCGCGATTGTGAATACTGGCGGCAATGGCGACTGCCATATTATTCTGCGTGGCGGTAAAGCGCCGAACTACAGTGCAGAGCACGTCGCAGAAGTGAAAGCCGGGCTGAAAAAAGCGGGCCTGCCAGAGCAGGTGATGATCGACTTCAGTCATGCCAACTCCTGCAAACAGTTTAAAAAACAGATGGATGTCGCGCAGAATGTCTGCGAGCAGATCGTTAACGGCGAGAAAGCGATCATCGGCGTGATGATTGAAAGCCATCTGGTTGAAGGAAATCAGAGTCTGGAAAGCGGTGAGCCGCTGGTCTACGGCAAGAGCGTGACCGATGCCTGCATCGGCTGGGATGATACTGAAATCGTTCTGCGTCAGTTATCGAACGCGGTCAAAGCCCGTCGCGGTTAAGCGCGTATGGACAGTAAAAAGGCCCGGTAACCGGGCCTTTTTTATTTACTTCGCTTTACCCTGGTTCGCCACCGCGGCCGCTTTCGCAGCGATTTCGTCGGCGTTACCCAGATAGTAGTGTTTGATCGGCTTAAAGTTTTCGTCGAACTCGTACACCAGCGGTACGCCGGTCGGGATGTTCAGCTCAAGGATTTCATCTTCGCCCATTTTGTCGAGGTATTTCACCAGCGCACGCAGGGAGTTGCCGTGAGCGGCAATAATCACGCGCTCACCGCTTTTCAGGCGCGGCAGAATGGTGTCGTTCCAGTACGGCACCACGCGGTCGATGGTCAGCGCCAGGCTTTCGGTCAGCGGCAGCTCTTTCTCGGTCAGTTTCGCGTAGCGCGGATCGTGGCCCGGATAACGCTCGTCATCTTTAGTCAGCTCAGGCGGAGTCACAGCAAAACCACGACGCCACTGTTTCACCTGCTCGTCACCGTACTTTTCAGCGGTTTCCGCTTTGTTCAGACCCTGCAGTGCACCGTAATGACGCTCATTCAGTTTCCAGGATTTTTCGACCGGCAGCCAGGCCTGATCCAGTTCATCCAGCACGTTCCACAGGGTGTGGATGGCACGTTTCAGCACTGAGGTATAAGCAAAATCAAAGCTGAAGCCTTCTTCCTTCAGCAGTTTACCCGCCGCTTTGGCTTCGCTCACGCCTTTCTCAGACAGGTCAACGTCATACCAACCGGTGAAGCGGTTTTCGTTGTTCCACTGGCTTTCGCCGTGGCGCACCAGAACCAGCTTAGTTACAGCCATATCCTACTCCTCAAGCTTTTATTTTGAATGATAACAATTCTCATTATATTGCCCGGGCGACACCCGCAGCAACGCTTATCCATAACCATAGCGAAAATAGCGCCTGAGTGTAAGATGCTTGTGAATCCGGGGTTATGATTTTGTCTGCGAATGGCGTTATTTTCAGCAATTTGCAATGAAAAAACCCTCCATCAGGAGGGTTCGGGATTAGCGGGGGATGAACTGATATTCCGTGAGGCTGATGTACTCCTCGCCGGGAAGCAGAATACAGTCGGGCTGCGGCCATTCCGGGTGGTTTGGGCTGTCGGGCAGGAATTCGCTCTCCAGCGCCAGACCCTGCCAGTCACTGTAGGGCTCAGCTTCACGCGACGGTGTGCCGCCGAGAAAATTTCCGGAGTAGAACTGCAGGGCAGGCGCGGTGGTATATACCGCCAGCTGCAATTTTTCATCCTGCGACCAGACGCGGGCTACCGGTTCGCGCACATTACCTTTGGCCTGTAACAGAAACGCGTGGTCGTAACCTTTCACTTTTTTCTGATCGTCATCGCTGAGGAAATCCTGCGCAATGCGTTTTGGCGTTCGGAAATCAAAGCTGGTGTCCGCCACACTTTTCAACCCCTCGCGCGGAATACCCATCTCATCTACCGGCAGGTAGTCATCGGCGAGGATCTGCAATTTATGCTGACGCACATCGCCCTGCACCCCGTCGAGGTTAAAGTAGACGTGGTTGGTCAGGTTGACCGGGCAGGCTTTATCGACCGTGGCGCGATATTCAATGGAAATCCGGCAGTCGTCTGTCAGGCGATACCGCGCAAGGGCGGTGAGGTTGCCGGGATAGCCCTGATCACCATCGTCAGAGGCCAGCGTAAGCAGCACCTCTTCATCGTTCTGGCTGAGGATCTGCCAGCGACGTTTGTCAAACCCGTCCGGGCCGCCGTGAAGCTGGTTGACACCCTGACTCGGTACCAGCTCGATGGTTTCATCATTCAGTGTGTAGCGGCTGTCGGCGATACGGTTTGCGTAGCGTCCCACCGAGGCGCCAAGAAAGGCCGCCTGTTCCGGGTACTGTTCCGGGCTGGCGCAGCCGAGCAGCGCTTCACGCACGCTGCCGTCAGAAAGAGGAATACGGGCAGAGAGCAGCGTGGCGCCCCAGTCCATCAGCGTGACAATCATCCCTGCGCGATTGCGCAACGTCAGTAGTCGAAAGGGCTGGCCGTCCGGGGCCAGCACAGGTGTCTCATTCAGCACGGCCTGCTCCTTGTGAAGGTTTGCAAACGTAGAAGGTCTCTTTGATGCCGGTTCTGGCTTCATATTGCGAGGCTACTGCCTGTTGCACGGTCTCCACCAGATTTTCCGGCACCAGCGCCACGACGCAGCCACCGAAGCCGCCGCCAGTCATGCGCACACCGCCTTTATCACCGATAGCCGCTTTCACAATCTCAACCAGCGTGTCGATCTGCGGCACAGTGATTTCGAAATCGTCACGCATGGAGGCGTGGGATTCGGCCATCAGTTTACCCATGCGCTGCAAATCGCCTTTTTCCAGCGCATCAGCGGCTTCTACCGTACGGGCGTTTTCGGTCAGCACGTGGCGTACGCGTTTCGCCACCAGCGGATCCAGCTCATTCGCCACGGCGTTGAACTGTGCCAGCGTGACATCGCGCAGTGCCGGCTGCTGGAAGAAACGCGCCCCGGTTTCACACTGCTGGCGGCGTGTGTTGTATTCGCTGCCGACCAGCGTACGTTTAAAATTACTGTTGATGATGATGACTGCGACGCCTTTTGGCATCGACACCGCTTTACTGCCCAGCGTACGGCAGTCGATCAGCAGGGCATGATCTTTCTTGCCGAGCGCGGAAATCAGTTGATCCATAATGCCGCAGTTGCAGCCGACAAACTGGTTTTCCGCTTCCTGACCGTTTAGCGCGATTTGTGTGCCATCGAGTGGCAGATGGTACAACTGCTGGAGAACGGTACCGACCGCCACTTCCAGTGAGGCGGATGAACTTAAGCCCGCGCCCTGTGGCACGTTACCGCTAATCACCATATCCACGCCGCCAAAGTTGCGGTCGCGTTTTTGCAGGTGTTTCACCACTCCGCGCACGTAGTTCGACCACTGCTGGCTGTCGTGGGCCACAATCGGCGCGTCCAGCGAGAACTCGTCGATTTGGTTGTCATAATCGGCGGCGATGACGCGCACCGTACGGTCGTTACGCGCCGCGCAACTGATCACCGTCTGGTAATCAATGGCGCATGGCAGCACAAAACCATCATTATAGTCGGTGTGTTCACCGATCAAATTAACGCGGCCCGGCGCCTGGATAACGTGGGTGGCAGAGTAGCCAAATTTTTCAGCAAACAGGGATTGGGTTTTATCTTTCAGACTCATTGTTATTCTCCGGATTCGCGAAAATGAATATCGCTGACGGCACGCAGACGTTCAGCCGCCTGTTCTGCCGTAAGATCACGCTGGGTTTCCGCCAGCATTTCATAACCGACCATAAACTTGCGAACCGTGGCTGAACGCAATAAAGGCGGATAGAAATGGGCATGCAACTGCCAGTGTGAATGTTCGTCCTGGGTAAACGGCGCGCCGTGCCAGCCCATCGAGTAAGGGAATGAGCACTGGAACAGGTTGTCGTAGCGGCTGGTCAGCTTTTTCAGCGCCAGTGCAAGGTCGTTGCGTTGTGCGTCGCTGAGGTCAGGCATCCGCAGAACATGCGCTTTCGGCAGCAGCAGCGTTTCAAACGGCCACGCCGCCCAGTAGGGCACCACCGCCAGCCAGTGTTCGGTTTCCACTACCGTGCGGCTGCCGTCCGCCTGTTCACGCTGAACATAATCCAGCAGCATCGGTGAACCGTACTGCTGGAAATAGTCACGCTGCAGGCGGTCTTCGCGTTCGGCTTCATTCGGCAGAAAACTGTTTGCCCACACCTGACCATGCGGATGCGGGTTGGAGCAGCCCATCGCCGCGCCTTTATTTTCAAACACCTGCACCCACGGATAAATTTCACCCAGCTCGGCGGTTTGCTGTTGCCAGGTTTTGACCACCTCTTCCAGCGCGCTGACGCTCAGCTCCGGCAGCGTTTTGCTGTGATCCGGCGAGAAGCAGATCACCCGGCTGGTGCCGCGCGCGCTCTGGCAGCGCATCAGCGGGTCGTCGCTTTCCGGGGCGTCGGGCGTGTCGGCCATCAGCGCGGCGAAATCGTTGGTAAAGACATAAGTGCCGGGGTAGTCCGGGTTTTTATCCCCGGTCACGCGGGTGTTGCCCGGGCAAAGAAAACAGTCAGGATCGTGAGCCGGTAGCGTCTGCTTAGCCGGTGTTTCCTGCGCCCCTTGCCAGGGGCGCTTCGCGCGATGCGGAGAAACTAAGATCCATTGCCCGGTCAGCGGGTTATAACGACGATGCGGATGGTCGACGGGATTAAAGCGCTCCATTACATGTGGTTCCTTAGTCTGCATAGCCCTGAGGATGGCGGGACTGCCAGTGCCAGGTGTCCTGCGCCATCTGGTCAAGATCGCGGGTCACGCGCCAGTTCAGCTCTTTATCGGCTTTGCTGGCATCGGCCCAGTAAGCGGGAAGGTCGCCATCGCGACGCGGGGCAAAATGATAATTCACCGGTTTGCCGCAAGCTTTGCTGAAGGCGTTGACCACATCCAGCACACTGCTGCCGATGCCTGCACCGAGGTTATAAATATGCACGCCTGGTTTACCGGCCAGTTTTTCCATGGCGACAACGTGACCGTCGGCGAGATCCATTACATGGATGTAATCACGCACACCCGTGCCGTCTGCCGTCGGGTAGTCATTGCCGAACACCGACAGCGATTCGCGGCGACCTACCGCCACCTGCGCAATATAGGGCATCAGGTTATTCGGAATGCCCTGAGGATCTTCGCCCATATCGCCTGACGGATGTGCGCCAACCGGGTTGAAGTAACGCAGCAGTGCGATGCTCCACTCCGGCTGCGCTTTTTGCAGGTCGGTGAGGATCTGTTCCACCATCAGCTTGCTTTTGCCGTACGGGCTTTGCGGCGTCCCGGTCGGGAAGCTTTCAACGTAAGGAATTTTCGGCTGATCGCCGTAGACGGTGGCGGAAGAACTAAAAATGAAGTTTTTGATGTTCGCGGCGCGCATTGCGGAAATCAGACGAAGCGTACCGTTAACGTTGTTATCATAGTACTCGAGCGGTTTAGTAACGGATTCGCCTACGGCTTTCAGACCGGCGAAATGGATCACCGTATCAATGGCGTGATCGTGCAGAACTTCCGTCATCAGCGCTTCGTTGCGAATATCGCCTTCCACGAAAGTGGCCTGCTTACCACCCAGACGTTCAATCACCGGTAACACGCTGCGCTTACTGTTACAGAGGTTATCAAGAATGATGACGTCGTGACCCTGCAGCAGCAATTGCACGCAGGTATGACTTCCTATGTAACCGCTACCACCTGTGACCAGTACTCTCATGATTCGCTCCATTAGGCTTATGGTATGTAATAAACATAGCATAACAGAGAAGTCAAAAGTGTGACATGGGATAAACTAGTGGAATCGTTTACACGCCTGACATATTGTGAGGGTCGCTGTTTTTTTCCATTATAAAACAAGGGCGATGAGAAGAGACGATGCCGTTTGTCTGAAAAACGGAGGCAAATACCTCCGTTGAGGAAGGGGGTTAACGTCTGCCGATGGCGTAACGGTAGCCGTCGCCATCAGGCACAAATTCCAGCCGATGGGTAATACAGTCCGGAGCATCTTCGGCATGGTGGGAAACGAACAGCAACTGCGTTTTACCCTCGCCAATCAGCACGTCAATGAAACGGCGGATCAACTGGCGATTCAGCGGATCCAGCCCCTGTAACGGTTCATCAAGAATGAGCAGCGTGGGGTGCTTCACCAGCGCCCGCACGATCAGCGCCAGTCGCTGCTGCCCCCACGACAGGCTATGAAACGGCGCGTCAGCGGTACGGCTGTCGATCCCAAGGATGCTGAGCCATGCCTGCACCAGTTTTTGCTGCTTATCCGACACGGCCTGGTAGATGCCGATGGAATCAAAATAGCCCGACAGGATCACATTGCGCACCGTGGTGCTGACGCGGTAATCGAGATGCAGACTGCTGCTGACGTAGCCAATATGTTTTTTGATATCCCAGATGGTTTCGCCGCTGCCGCGACGGCGGCCAAACAGCGTTAAGTCGTTACTGTAACCCTGCGGGTGATCGCCGGTAACAAGGCTCAGCAGTGTCGATTTTCCGGCGCCGTTCGGGCCGACAATCTGCCAGTGCTCACCCGGATTAACCGTCCAGCTCAGGTGGCTGATGATTGGCCTGTCATTGTAAGACACCGTGCCGTCATTGAGCACAATGCGCGGGGCGTCGTCCGGAAGTGATAACCGGGCGGAAGGCGCATCCGGTTCCGGCAGAGTAATGCCGTCGAGTTTTTCGCTGTGCGCCAGTTGGGCAATCAGCGCCTGTTCGAGCAGTGCTTTTTTCTCGCCCACGTCGCTGAGTGTGCAGTCCGCCAGCACCCCGGCAAAACGTACAAACGCAGGAATTTCATCAAAGCGGTTCAGTACCAGCACAATGGTGTAGCCTTCGCCGTTGAGCGTCGCCAGCAGTTCTGCAAGTTGCTGGCGTGATGCCACATCCAGTCCGTCAAACGGCTCGTCGAGGATCAGCAAGTCCGGCTCTGCCATCAGCGCCTGGCAAAGCAGGGTTTTGCGGGTTTCCCCGGTGGAGAGGTATTTAAAGCGGCGGTTGAGCAGGGCGGTAATGCCAAAGCGTTCTGCAAGCACGGCGCAGCGCTGCGGATCGTGGATCTCATCCTGGATAATTTCGGCAGTGGTGCGACCGGTGTCATCTTCGCCGGGGCTCAGCAGATCGGTATTATTGCGCTGCCACTCGTCGCTGACCAGCTTTTGTAGTTGCTCGAATGACAGGCGTGTCACTCGCGCAAAATCAGACTGGCGCGTGCCGGAGAGCAGTGGAAGCTCACCCGCCAACGCGCGGGCCAGTGCAGATTTACCGCTACCGTTACTACCCACGAACGCCCAGCTTTCACCGGCGCGGAGCGTCAGGGCCTCTATTTTGAGCGTTTTTGTATCGCTAAGACGAAATGTGCCTTGCATAATTTGCAACAATGACATGATATATCCCGTTTTTCGCATCACTATGCACAGGGATACGTTTTCCTGCAAATAATGTCAATGACAGGCGAGCGCATCAGCACAACGTGGCGATGATCACGCGATCTGCATTAAAAAATGCTGTCACCTCAGCACCTTCTGCCAGGCTCTGCGCGTCATCGCGCGGTACCGTGGCGCACAGCGTCTGCCCGTCCGGCAGCGTCATCAGCACTTCGCACTGTTCTTCACCGCATTCAATATGGCTGATTCGCCCGGCCAACTGGTTATCTGCATCGGCGGCAACGCGTTTATCCTGGGTGATGCCCACCCATGGCGCTTTCAGCAGTACCAGCACTTCTTTGCCTTCGTCGAGTCCCAGCCGTTCGCCGCTCTGCGCGGTGATCGCCACTTTCAGGCGGGTTTCGCCATCGGCTAACAATACGTCAACATGCTGTTGAACCTGGTGGTGATCGCGTGCGGTGACGGTGCCGAACCACTGGTTGCGGGCGCTGGTTTGCAGCGAAAAACGGGAGATGGCCGCCAGCAGGCTATTGAGCGGCAGCGCGTCGTCATCACTCAGTACATCAAACGCTTTCTGCTGGATTTGCGCGAGCAGATCATAAAGCTGAATCAGCCGCTGACCGTAGCGGGTCAGCACCGCGCCGCCACCACCTTTACCCCCGGTCGCGCGATCAACCAGCGTCTGTTCGCTGAGCTGGTTCATTTCGTTGATTGCGTCCCAGGCGCTCTTATAGCTGATGCCGGCGTTCTTCGCCCCCTGGCTGATAGAGCCGGTCAGGTCGATTTGCTTAAGCAACGCGATGCGGCGCGGGTCGGCAAACAGGCGTTGTTGAAGCTTGAGGGTAAGAAGAATTTCGGCTTGCATAACAAAGTCCTGATCAAAAAAGCGAGTGTGGCGCATCTGAATGTGCGGTTAAAGGCATCGCACAAAAGGGGCGTGTTTTTCCTGATTATCAGGTTACAATAAGAGAATCACAATATCAGGAGTCGACCATGTTAGAGTTGTTGAAAAGTCTGGTCTTTGCCGTAATCATGGTTCCCGTGGTGATGGCCGTCATCCTGGGGTTAATCTATGGTCTGGGTGAAGTGTTTAATGTCCTTTCCAGTATCGGTCACAGAGACCGCCCCCATCAGAATCACCAGAATCAATAAATTATTTCGAGAAAAGCGCCCGGTTTTGCCGGGTGTTTGTCTTTTAGGTTCCCGCCTTTTTAACCGATAATCATCACATTACCCACATTGTGGTACCAGTAAGCGCTTTGAAAACCCCACTGTTGTCGTTATATTAGCTTGTATATAACGACACACACAGGAGTTACAAATGGCACGTACATGGTTACGCCTTTTTGCAGGGGCAACACTGACACTTTCTGTTGCAGGTCATGCTCTGGCGGATGATGCAAAAATTACGGTCTTTGCGGCGGCGTCTCTGACCAACGCAATGCAGGATATCGCTAAAGAATACAAAAAAGAGAAAAATGTCGAGGTGGTTTCGTCATTTGCCTCTTCCTCTACACTGGCTCGGCAGATTGAAGCCGGTGCGCCTGCCGATCTCTTCATTTCTGCTGATCAGAAGTGGATGGACTATGCCGTCGATAAGAAATCCATCGACACTGCCACGCGCGAAACGCTGCTTGGCAACAGCCTGGTGGTAGTCGCCCCGAAAGCAAGCGCGCAGAGCAAAATCACCATTGATGCGAAAACGAACTGGACCAGCCTGCTGAACGGCGGACGTCTGGCGGTTGGCGACCCGGATCACGTTCCGGCGGGTATCTATGCAAAAGAAGCGCTGCAAAAACTGGGCGCATGGGATACGCTGTCGCCGAAGCTGGCCCCGGCGGAAGATGTGCGTGGTGCGCTGGCGCTGGTAGAACGTAACGAAGCGCCGCTGGGCATCGTTTACGGCTCTGATGCGGTTGCCAGTAAAGGGGTAAAAGTGGTCGGTACCTTCCCTGAAAGTTCACATCAAAAAGTGGAATATCCGATGGCTATTGTTGATGGACATAAAAACGCCACCGTCAGCGCCTTTTATGATTACCTGAAAGGGCCGCAGGCTTCTGCAATCTTTAAACAATACGGATTTACGACGCACTGATGATATTGACGGATCCCGAATGGCAGGCGGTACTGCTGAGCCTGAAAGTTTCATCCCTGGCAGTGATTTTCAGCTTGCCCTTTGGGATCTTCATGGCCTGGTTGTTGGTCAGGCGTAATTTTCCCGGCAAAGCGCTGCTCGACAGCGTGATCCATCTACCGCTCGTCTTGCCGCCGGTGGTGGTGGGCTATTTGTTGCTCATCGCCATGGGGCGACGCGGGTTTATCGGTTCCTGGCTCTATGACTGGTTTGGCATCACCTTCGCCTTTAGCTGGCGCGGCGCGGTGCTGGCAGCGGCGGTGATGTCGTTTCCGTTGATGGTGCGGGCGATCCGTCTCGCGCTGGAAGGCGTCGACATCAAACTTGAGCAGGCGGCGCGCACCCTTGGCGCCGATCGCTGGCGTGTCTTTTTCACTATCACCTTGCCACTGATGCTGCCGGGAATTATCGTCGGCACGGTGCTGGCGTTCGCCCGCTCCCTCGGCGAGTTCGGCGCGACCATCACCTTCGTCTCTAACATCCCCGGGGAGACGCGCACCATTCCTTCGGCAATGTATACGTTGATTCAGATGCCCGGTGGCGAAGGCGCCGCTGCGCGTCTGTGTATTATTTCTATCGTGCTGGCGCTGGTGTCGCTGCTGGTGTCCGAATGGCTGGCGCGTCTTAGCCGCGAACGGACAGGGAAGTGACCATGCTGGAACTCAACTTTACGCAGACGCTGGGCACACATCGCCTGGACATTCACGAAACGCTGCCTGCCTCCGGCATTACGGCGGTATTTGGCGTCTCCGGGGCGGGGAAAACGTCGCTCATCAATGCCATCAGCGGCTTAACGCAGCCGGAAGCCGGGCGCATTGTCCTCAACGGACGGGTTCTTAATGACGTCGAAAAAGGGATCTGCTTAACGCCGGAAAAACGCCGCGTGGGGTACATCTTTCAGGATGCACGCCTGTTTCCGCACTACAAAGTGCGCGGTAACCTGCGCTATGGCATGGCAAAAAACATGGCCGGGCAGTTCGACAAGCTGGTGGCGCTGCTGGGGATTGCGCCGTTGCTGGATCGTCTGCCGGGCAGCCTGTCCGGTGGTGAAAAACAACGTGTGGCGATTGGCCGTGCGCTGCTGACCGCGCCGGAGTTACTCTTGCTGGACGAGCCGCTGGCGTCGCTGGATATCCCACGCAAGCGCGAGCTGCTACCATATCTGCAACGCCTGGCGCGTGAAATCAACATTCCCATGCTCTACGTCAGCCATTCGCTGGATGAAATATTACATCTGGCAGATAAAGTGCTGGTGCTGGAAGACGGTCGCGTTAAAGCGTTTGGTAATCTTGAAGAGGTGTGGAGCAGCAGCGTCATGCACCCGTGGCTGCCGCAGGAGCAGCAGAGCAGCATCCTGAAAGTCACGGTGCTGGAACACCATCCGCATTATGCGATGACCGCGCTGGCGCTGGGCGACCAGCATTTATGGGTCAACAAACTCGACAAACCAGTACAGACCGCCGTGCGTGTGCGCGTTCAGGCCTCTGATGTGTCACTGGTGCTGCAGCCGCCAACGCAGACCAGTATCCGCAACATTTTACGCGCCAAAGTGGTGGAGTGTTACGACAACAACGGTCAGGTGGAAGTGCAGCTTGAAGTGGGCGGGCGCCCGCTGTGGGCGCGCATCAGCCCGTGGGCGAGAGATGACCTGGGGGTTAAGCTAGGCCAGTGGTTGTACGCGCAGATTAAGAGCGTCTCGATCACCTCGTAGTTACAGCAGGTGGTGATAGATATAGCTGGCAATGCTGTCGGTGGTGTTATCGCCAATCACCACATCCGCACGGGCTTTAACCGCGTCATCGGCGTTGCCCATTGCCACGCCGGTGCCTGCGGCTTCCAGCATGCTGATGTCGTTATAGTTGTCGCCAAAAGCCACCACGTCTTTCATTGATAACCCCTGTGCTTCCACCCAGCGTTGCAGTCGGTAGCCTTTGCTGTTGCCCTGCCGCGCGACATCAACCTGATCATGCCACGACCATTCGCACTCCAGCGCCAGCGACGTTTCAACGTGACTGACAAACTCGCGCAGCTTCGGCATGTCTTCATCGGTCAGCGCAAATTTCCATACCGCGTTGACGTCCTGTGCCGCCTGCGCCAGTGACGGCACCTGCGTGAACACCGGACGCTGTTCCGGCGGCAGCGTCTGCGCCCAGTTGCTGGTACGAACAACATGCCCGGTCGGGCGTTCATAAAGCATCGCATCGTCGACATACATCAGGCCGTGGATGCTATGCTCATTCAACAGATCAATGACCTTTAGCGCCTTATCAACGGGCATAGGATCGGCTTCCAGTACCTTTTTTGCATGATAATCATACAAATAAGTGCCATTACAGCAAATTGCAGGTGTATCGAGAGCCAGTGCCTGATAAAAAGGATGAATGGCAACGTGATGCCGACCCGTGACGATGAGAAGCTGAAAACCCGCTTCCCTGGCGCGTTTCAGCGCTTCTACTGAAGAGGGAAGCAGTGTTTTCTGTGGCGTCAGTAGAGTTCCGTCTAAATCAAGGGCGATCACGCGAGAGGTCATGTGTTATTCCAGGTTGATGTTGAACATGTCGTTGCGGGTGATGGTACACCGATACGGCAGTGAGACAAATTTATACAGCATTGACCGCTAAAACCGTCTATCCTGGTATTTTGCTTCCACGTGCAGTAAGGAAAGGAGTTTTCATGAAACAAACCGTTTATACCGCCAGCCCGGAAAGTCAGCAGATCCACGTCTGGAGCCTGAAACACGACGGCGCATTAACGCTCGTGCAGGTGGTTGACGTCCCGGGTCAGGTGCAGCCGATGGTCGTCAGTCCGGATAAGCGTTACCTGTACGTTGGTGTTCGTCCTGAGTTTCGCGTGCTGGCGTACCGCATCGCCCCTGATGACGGCGCGCTGACCTATACCGCGGAATCCCCGTTGCCGGGAAGTCCGACCCATATTTCCACCGATCATCAGGGTAAATTCCTGTTCAGCGGCTCCTACAACGCGGGTTGCGTCAGCGTGACGCGTCTGGACGCGGGCCTGCCGGTTGACGTGGTGGATACCGTTGAGGGGCTTGAAGGCTGCCACTCGGCCAATATCTCGCCGGACAACCGCACGCTGTGGGTACCGGCGCTGAAACAGGACCGCATCTGCCTGTTCACCCTGAGCGACGATGGTCAACTGGTGGCGCAGGAACCTGCCGAAGTGACGACGGTCGAAGGCGCAGGTCCGCGCCACATGGCGTTCCACCCGAATCAGCAGTACGCCTATTGTGTTAATGAGCTCAACAGCACGGTGGATGTCTGGGAGCTGAAAGATCCGTACGGCAAGATCGAATGCGTGCAGACGCTCGATATGATGCCGGGTGATTTCAAAGGGGTGCGCTGGGCGGCGGATATCCATCTGACTCCCAACGGCCGTCATCTCTACGCCTGTGACCGCACCGCCAGCCTGATCACCGTGTTCAGCGTCTCCGAAGACGGCAGCGTGCTGAGTCTGGAAGGTTTCCAGCCGACCGAGACCCAGCCGCGCGGCTTCAACGTCGATCACAGCGGGAAATATGTGATTGCCGCCGGGCAGAAATCACACCATATCGCGGTGTATGAAATCAAAGGCGAACAAGGGCTACTGGAAGAGAAAGGTCGCTATGCGGTAGGCCAGGGACCGATGTGGGTCGTGGTTAACGCACACTGATTCTCCGCCATAAAAAAACCTCGCGATTGCGAGGTTTTTTCTTTATCTGCAATTACTGCTTCGGTACAGCTACCACTTCGCTGCCCACGCCGCGGTTGTTGAATTCCCACATGCGGTTGAACTGCGTGTCGTTCAGGTTGCGCTGGACTTCGCCTTTGTCGTTTTTAGCGCCGGTGTTGCCGCTGAACGGACGTTTGGAAATCGCGGCATCAGCCCACGGTTTCGCCAGGTTGAAGCCTTCGTTGATCACGCTGTCGCGGATCACTACCTGCCCGTTGGTGTTACTGTCGACATCCAGCGAACGACCCAGCTGTGCGACGCCGTCACCCGCTGCGTTAAAGCGAGAGTTGGTGGCGAGGAAGCCGTAGTAGAGATTGGACTGCGTCGCCGGTGCGAAGACGTAACCTTCCTGCTGCGTGCGCGAGTTCACGACGCGGAAATCGGTGTTATCAAACACCACTGCGCCGCGCCCGGAAACAATGTCGACATCACCTTCGAGATAGCTGTTGGTTACCAGCGTACGGGTCAGACGGTCATTTTGCAGACGGTTCTGCACGCCGCTGTTGGTCACGAAGAAGGTATTCTGACGGCCAAGAATATTGACGTTGTTGATTTGTACCTTGTCGCCGTCGCTGCGCAATGCTACCGCCTGGTGGGTGCCTGCATCTACACTGTCACCAAGATTGTTTTCAATGGTCATATTCTGCAACTGCAGACCGTTATTCTGCGACCAGAATACCGCTGAACACATCACGCCAATCGTTGCCGCGCGTTTGCTCTGGCAGTTGTCAAACATGTACCACGCTGGTTTCCCCGGCATGTATTTACCGGCCGGGTTGACCAGACGACGCCAGCTGTTCGGATCGATCTCAGAGTCGATCGCCAGGCCGATTTTCACATCGGACGCTTTTTCGCCAGTACCATATAGCGTCAGGCTGCCTGGTGCAGCGGGAACATACACGGTGCCCTGATATTCACCCGGCATAATCGCGATGAACAGACGACGGCTGGAGTGCTTAGCAATCGCCGCGTCAACCGCTGCCTGAATGGTGCTGTGCGTCACGCCCTGAGCGCCCGCCGGACCAACCACGAAATCGGGCTGAGCCGGGAGGCTGATCGCGGCTGGCGCCCATGGCGCAGCGTTAGGATCCAGGGTAGAAAAATAATGAGCCTGTACGAAGTTTTTCGCTTCAGCAGCGGAAAGGATCGGACGCAGCGTGGTGCCTGGCGCTTCTTGCGTGGAAGGCTGTTGATCCGGCGGCGTTGAGCTACAGGCGGTCAGTGTCACGCCAAAAGCCAGTGCCAGCGTCAGACGAGAAACCGAAAATGTGTTCATGTTACTCCAGAGCTGTTAAGTAGAGGATGAGTCCTTCAAAACCTGCTTTTTATACTAAGTTGGGCGAAACGGGAAGTACGATTGGTAAAAAGTTCGTCAGTTTGCGGAAAACACGTGATGACAGGCGGGTGAGTAGTCACAAAAAATCAACATTTACATAAGCCTTTGTTGACAATAGGGGCAGAATGAAAATAAATGTCTATACAACCCATGACAAGTGAAGATTATGACTGAACTGACAGCTGCAGACCGCATCTGGCGCAATGCGCGTCTCGCCACCCTCGATCCGTCGCAACCGCAGGCTTACGGGCTGCTGGAACAGCATGCGCTGGTGGTTCGCAACGGGCGCATTCACGCGATTATTCCGGATGCGGAGATTCCGGCGAATGCCCGTAATGTGACTGATGTACAGGGCCGCCTGATCACGCCCGGCCTTATCGACTGTCACACTCATCTGATTTTTGGCGGCAGCCGTGCGCAGGAGTGGGAGCAGCGGCTGAACGGCGTTTCGTATCAGCAGATCAGTGCCCAGGGCGGCGGCATTAATTCCACGGTACGCGCCACGCGCGAGAGCAGCGCCGAAACGCTGACTGCACTTGCGCAGCAGCGGCTGGTACGGCTGATGCGCGAAGGGGTCACCACACTGGAAATCAAATCCGGCTACGGGCTGGATCTGCAAAACGAAGAGAAAATGCTGTGGGTCGCCGGCGCGCTGGCGCAGGCGAATCCGGTTGAGGTCAGCCGCACGCTGCTCGCGGCCCATGCCACGCCGCCGGAATATAAAGACAATCAGGACGGTTATATATCACTGGTTTGCGAAACCATCCTGCCTGCGCTGTGGGAAAAAGGGCTGTTCGAAGCGGTTGATGTATTCTGTGAAAACGTCGGTTTCAGCCCGGCGCAAACCGAGCGGGTTTTTCGCGCCGCCTGTGATTTCGGCATTCCGGTGAAAGGGCATGTCGAACAGCTCTCATCGCTTGGCGGGGCGCAACTGGTCAGCCGCTATAAAGGGCTTTCCGCGGATCATATTGAATACCTGAGCGAAGAGGGCGTCGCCGCCATGCGCAACGGTGGCACGGTCGCCGTGTTGCTGCCGGGCGCGTTCTATTTTCTCAATGAAACCCGTAAACCGCCGGTGGAGCTGCTGCGTCAACAAAAGGTGCCGATGGCGGTCGCCACCGACTTTAACCCTGGCACCAGCCCGTTCACCAGCCTGCATTTGTCGATGAACATGGCCTGCGTTAAATTCGGCCTGACGCCGGAAGAGGCGTGGGCGGGCGTCACGCGACACGCCGCGCAGGCGCTGGGGCGAGAGAAAAGCCATGGTCAACTGGCGGTCGGTTTTGTGGCGGATTTCGTGGTCTGGGATGCGGAACATCCGGTCGAAATGGTCTATGAACCGATGCGCAACCCGCTCTGGCAGCGTATTTTCCGTGGTGAGGTGACAGCATGAATTTATGGCATCCGGTTGATCGTGCTCTCTGGCAAGGGCGCGACGACAGCGCCGAAGCACCGAACGCGCTGCGCCTGTTTCAGACCATCGACAACCGCGGCGAATTTGCGCCGCAGCGCCATGGCGGCAAAATCGCCCTGTTAGGTTTTGAGTGTGACGAAGGCGTCAAACGTAACCAGGGGCGACCCGGCGCCGCGCAGGGGCCGGACACGCTGCGTAAAGCTCTGGCGAATATGGCCAGCCACAGCGGGCATGATCGGCTGGTGGAAATGGGTAATATTCGCGCGCAACCTGAGGCGCTGGAAGCGGCCCAGCAGGCGCTGCATGACGCGGTACTTGCCTGCCAGCAGGCGCAGATGCGTACGCTGGTGCTGGGCGGCGGCCATGAAACCGCCTTCGGGCACGGCTCGGCCATTCTTGACGCTTTTCCTGATGCGCGAGTAGGGATCATCAACCTCGACGCGCACCTCGACTTACGCCATGCCCCGCGCGCCAGTTCCGGCACGCCGTTTCGCCAGCTGGCGCTGCACTGTGACGCGCAGCAGCGCGGTTTTCACTATTGTTGCATTGGCGCCAGCATGGCCGCCAACACGGCCGCGCTGTGGGATGAGGCCGCACGTCGTCACGTTACGGTGATCGACGATCTCGATGTGCTCAATGCGCTGGAGGCGCGGGTGTTGCCGGAGATCGCCCGCTGCATTAACAGCTATGACCGGATCTACCTGACAATCGATCTGGACGTGTTGCCCGCCGCCGAGATGCCTGCCGTATCGGCGCCTGCCGCGTTAGGCGTACCGTTGGCGCTGTTGCTGCGCATCGTTGAGCCGTTATGCCGCAGCGGCAAGCTGCAGGCGGTCGATCTGGTCGAGTTTAACCCGACGTTCGATCGTGAAGGGCAGGGCGCGAAAATAGCTGCCCGTCTCGCCTGGCAGATAACCCACTGGTGGCAATGGTAACCCACGGGATATACTGCCATGACATCGCCGACATTGACTGACATAAGGAACGCCAGCGCCATGTATTCGCCTCGTCCCCGACCGGCCCCTGCCAGCGCGCCGGTGCCTTTTTATGAAAAAGTGAAGCAGGCTATCAGCGAAAAGATCTATGCCGGTACCTGGCGACCCCACGACCGTATTCCGTCCGAAGCCGAGCTGGTAGCGCAGTTTGGCTTTAGCCGGATGACCATCAATCGCGCGGTGCGTGAGTTAACCGACGAAGGGCTGCTGGTGCGTCTGCAGGGCGTCGGCACGTTCGTGGCTGAGCCGAAAGGGCAGTCGGCGCTGTTTGAAATTCGCAGTATTGCCGATGAGATCGCCGCCCGGCACCATCAGCATCGCTGTGAAGTGTTGTTGCTGGAAGAGACCCGTGCCGATTTCACCCAGGCTGCGGCGCTGGACGTCGAAGAGGGCACGCGGATTTTTCACTCGCGGATAGTGCATTTTGAAAACGATGTCCCGGTGCAGATTGAGGATCGCAGCGTCAACGCCGCGGTAGTGCCGGACTATCTGCGCCAGGATTACACCACCACCACGCCGCACGCTTATCTTTCGCTGATTGCGCCGCTGACGGAAGGGGAGCATATTGTCGAAGCCGTGGCTGCCACTCCGGAAGAGTGCCGTCTGCTGCATATCAAAGAGCACGACCCGTGTCTGTTGATCCGCCGTCGCACCTGGTCAACCTCGCACATCGTTTCCCACGCCAGCCTGCTGTTCCCCGGCAGTCGCTATCGTCTGCAGGGCCATTTCAGCTCCTGATCCCCGGCGTCAGCAAAAAACGTGATTGCTGACGCAATATAACAAAATTGTATCATTTTTGTTAAATCTCACCTTGTGTGTATATGTATAGACAAGTATATGTGTTTATACATTCACCGTTTCCCCTCAGGAGAGAACAACGATGTCGCAAACCAAATATCGCCAGCAAGAGATCCGCGCCCCGCGCGGCACAGCGCTGACTGCCAGGAGCTGGCTGACCGAAGCGCCGCTGCGCATGTTAATGAATAATCTGGACCCGGACGTGGCGGAAAACCCGAATGAGCTGGTGGTCTACGGCGGGATCGGTCGTGCGGCACGCAACTGGGAATGTTATGACGCGATCGTAAAAGCGTTAACGCAACTGGAAAGTGATGAAACTCTGCTGGTACAGTCCGGCAAGCCGGTCGGGGTGTTCAAAACCCACGACAACGCGCCGCGCGTGCTGATCGCCAACTCTAACCTGGTGCCACACTGGGCGACCTGGGAACACTTTAACGAACTCGACGCCAAAGGGCTGGCGATGTATGGCCAGATGACCGCCGGCAGCTGGATTTACATTGGCAGCCAGGGGATTGTGCAGGGCACCTACGAAACCTTCGTCGAAGCAGGCCGTCAGCACTACAACGGCAACCTACAGGGGCGTTGGGTGTTAACCGCTGGTCTCGGCGGTATGGGCGGCGCGCAGCCGCTGGCGGCGACGCTGGCTGGCGCCTGCTCGCTGAACATTGAGTGCCAGCAGAGCCGTATCGATTTCCGTCTGCGTACCCGCTACGTCGACGAACAGGCCGCCTCACTGGATGACGCGCTGGCGCGTATCAAAAAATACACCGCAGAAGGCAAAGCGGTCTCCATCGCCCTGTGCGGCAACGCGGCAGAAATTCTGCCGGAACTGGTAAAACGCGGCGTGCGCCCGGACATGGTGACCGACCAGACCAGCGCTCACGACCCGTTGCACGGTTATCTGCCGAAGGGCTGGACATGGGAGGAATATCAGCAAAAAGCGGAATCTGACCCGCAAGGCACGGTGCAGGCCGCCAAACGCGCGATGGCGGAACACGTCAGCGCGATGCTGGCTTTCAACGAAATGGGTATTCCGACGTTTGATTACGGCAATAACATCCGTCAGATGGCGAAAGAGATGGGCGTTGATAACGCGTTTGATTTCCCGGGCTTCGTACCAGCCTACATCCGTCCGCTATTCTGCCGTGGTATCGGTCCGTTCCGCTGGGTCGCGCTCTCCGGCGATCCGCAGGATATCTACAAAACCGATGCTAAAGTGAAAGAGATCATCAACGATGACAAGCATCTGCATCACTGGCTGGATATGGCGCGCGAGCGCATCAGCTTCCAGGGGCTGCCGGCGCGTATCTGTTGGGTAGGGCTGGAGTGGCGTCAGAAGCTCGGTCTGGCATTTAACGAAATGGTACGTAGCGGTGAAGTTTCCGCGCCGATCGTTATCGGTCGTGACCATCTGGACTCTGGCTCTGTCGCCAGTCCGAACCGTGAAACCGAAGCGATGCGCGACGGCTCCGATGCAGTCTCCGACTGGCCGCTGCTGAACGCGTTGCTCAACACCGCCAGCGGTGCGACCTGGGTGTCGCTGCACCATGGCGGCGGCGTGGGGATGGGCTTCTCCCAGCACTCCGGGATGGTCATCGTCTGCGACGGCACCGACGAAGCCGCTGCGCGCATCGCCCGCGTGCTGCACAACGATCCGGCGACCGGCGTCATGCGCCATGCCGACGCCGGGTACGATATCGCGATTGACTGCGCTGCAGAGCAGGGGCTCAATCTTCCTATGGTCAGTGCAACGCAGGGGAACCGCTAATCATGAAAACGTTAACGCTTATTCCCGGCCAGCTGACGCTGTCACAATTGCGCGATGTTTACAGCCAACCGTTACAGCTGACACTGGATGACGGCGCGTTTGCCGCCATCAACGAGAGTGTGGCCTGTGTCAACGCCATCATGGCGGAAGGGCGCACGGCCTATGGCATTAATACGGGCTTTGGCCTGCTGGCGTCGACCCGTATCGCGAATGAAGACTTAGAAAACCTGCAACGCTCGCTGGTGCTGTCCCACGCGGCGGGCGTTGGTGAACCGCTGGACGACGCGATGGTGCGTCTGATTATGGTGCTGAAGATTAACAGCCTCGCACGCGGTTTCTCTGGCATTCGCCTGCAGGTGATCCAGACGCTGGTGGCGATGGTTAACGCGGGGGTTTATCCGTGGATCCCGGCGAAGGGATCGGTCGGCGCGTCCGGCGACCTGGCACCGCTGGCGCATATGTCGCTGACGCTGTTGGGCGAAGGCAAAGCGCGCTGGCAGGGCGAGTGGTTGCCCGCTGCTGAAGCGCTGAAGAACGCCGGGCTGGCACCGCTGACACTGGCGGCGAAAGAGGGGCTGGCACTGCTCAACGGCACGCAGACTTCCACGGCATTCGCTCTGCGCGGACTGTTCGAAGCGGAGGATCTTTTCGCCTCGGCGGTGGTGTGCGGCGCGTTAACCACGGAAGCGGCGCTGGGCTCGCGTCGTCCGTTCGACGCCCGTATTCATGATGTGCGTGGTCAGCGCGGGCAAATTGATGCTGCGGCGCTGTATCGCCATGTGCTGACCGACACCAGCGCGGTGTCGCAGTCCCATGAAAACTGCAGCAAAGTACAGGATCCATACTCGCTGCGCTGTCAGCCGCAGGTGATGGGCGCGTGCCTGACCCAGTTGCGTTATGCATCCGAAGTGCTGCTGACTGAAGCCAACGCCGTTTCCGATAACCCGCTGGTGTTTGCAGCGGAAAACGATGTTATCTCCGGCGGCAACTTCCATGCCGAGCCGGTGGCGATGGCGGCAGACAACATCGCGCTGGCGATTGCCGAAATCGGTTCACTGTCGGAGCGCCGCATCGCGCTGCTGATGGACAGCCATATGTCACAATTGCCGCCGTTCCTCGTGAAAAACGGTGGCGTAAACTCCGGCTTTATGATTGCGCAGGTGACTGCCGCCGCACTGGCGAGCGAAAACAAAGCGCTGGCGCATCCGCACAGTGTCGACAGCCTGCCCACCTCAGCGAACCAGGAAGACCACGTGTCGATGGCGCCTGCCGCCGGTCGCCGCCTGTGGGAAATGGCCGCCAACACCCGGGGCGTTATCGCAGTGGAATGGTTGTCTGCCTGTCAGGGGATGGATATGCGCGAAGGGCTGACCACCAGCCCGCTGCTGGAGCAGGCGCGTCATCTGCTGCGAGAGCGCGTGTCGCACTATGAAAAAGACCGCTATTTTGCGCCGGACATCGATAACGCCACAACGTTACTGGCAGAACGTCATCTGACGAAACTGCTGCCTCCTGTCTTACCCAGTCAGATCTAATCTCTGTTGTTTCTGTACCTGCGTCAGGGGGAGTTCCGCCCCCTGACCGCCCTACGCGCATTTTTGCTGTCACATAATAACGAGCAGGACAATCGCAAATGCAACAACAACACAAGCCTCATCTGCTGCGCGGGCTGAATGCCCGTCATATTCGCTTCATCGCACTCGGTTCTGCCATCGGCACCGGGTTATTCTACGGTTCTGCGGCGGCTATCCAGACTGCCGGGCCCGCTGTGCTGCTGGCGTACCTGATCGGCGGCGCAGCGGTGTTTGTCGTCATGCGCGCCCTTGGCGAAATGGCGGTACGCAACCCCATCTCCGGCTCGTTCGGCAGTTATGCCCGTCAATATCTTGGGCCGCTGGCCGGGTTTATCACCGGCTGGACCTACACGTTTGAAATGGTCATCGTCTGTCTCGCCGATGTCACCGCCTTCGGTATTTACATGGGGTTGTGGTACCCGGACGTGCCGCGCTGGATCTGGGTGATGAGCATCATTTGCTTTATTGGCGCCTTGAATCTCTGCCACGTAAGGATCTTCGGTGAAATGGAGTTCTGGTTGTCACTGATAAAAGTGGCGGCGATCATCGCCATGATTGCCGCTGGTGCCGGGATCATGTTCTTCGGATTCGGTCACGCCTTCCCGGCAACCGGGCTGTCGAATCTCTGGTCGCACGGCGGCTTTGCGCCAAACGGCTGGGGAGGGGTGATTGCATCGCTGGGCATTGTGATGTTTGCCTTCGGCGGGATTGAAATTATCGGTATTACCGCCGCAGAAGCGCAGGACCCACAAAAAGTGATCCCGCAGGCCATCAATACCATTCCCCTGCGTATTGTGCTGTTTTACATCTGCACGCTGATGATCCTGATGGCGATTTTCCCGTGGAACAGCATTGGTCAGGCGGGCAGTCCGTTCGTCCTGATCTTCAGCGGGCTGGGGATCCCGGCGGCGGCGAATATTCTCAACGTTATTGTAATCAGCGCCGCTATCTCGGCGATCAACAGCAACATCTTTGGCGCGGGCCGCATGATGTACGGGATGGCGAAAGAGGGTCTGGCACCGAAAAGCTTCCTGCGCATCGCCAGTAATGGCGTGCCGTGGATGACGGTGGTAGTGATGGGTGGCGCACTGTTAGTAGCTGTCGTGCTTAACTGGCTGATCCCGGAACAGATCTTCGTGCTGATTGCCTCACTGGCGACCTTCGCCACCATCTGGGTATGGCTGATGATTCTGCTGTCGCACTTCGCCATGCGCCGCAGCCTGACACCGCAGGAGCGTGACGAGATCGCCTTCCCGCTGCCGTTCTGGCCACTGGCGCCAGTGTTAACGCTACTGTTAATGGGACTGGTGATCGTGGTGCTTGGCTGGGTAGAAGAGACGCGGATTGCGCTGATCGCCGGGCTGGTCTGGCTGGCGCTGCTGACGGTGCTGTGGTTTACCCGTGCTAAAAAGCGGGCGGAAGCGGCGGTAACAGAGTACTGAAAAAACGCCCGGTGCAAACCGGGCGTTTTTTTAGCTGAACAGGGCGGTAATCGAAGCGCTCGCCAGGCTATGAAAATGAACGTTAAAGCCCACCATCGCGCCGCTGGCATCGGTGTCTACGTCGATGTTATCCACATCGAGCGCATGAACGGTAAAGATGTAGCGGTGCGTTTCTCCTTTTGGCGGTGCCGCGCCGCCATAACCGGCTTTGCCAAAATCCGTACGTGTTTGCAGTGCGCCTTCCGGTAATTCAGAAATACTGGAACCGGCGCCCTGCGGTAGTACACGGGTATCGGCGGGTAGATTCACTACCACCCAGTGCCACCAGCCGGAGCCGGTTGGTGCATCGGGATCGTAACAGGTCACCACAAAGCTTTTGGTTCCTGCCGGGACGTCGTCCCACGCCAGATGCGGGGAAATATTGTCACCGTTGTAGCCCATGCCGTTAAAGACATGGCGGGCCGGTAACTTTTCACCGTCTTTGAGATCATGACTGATAAGTTTCATTGCTGCTCCTTATTAACCCACTAACGCCTCAGTGTAGATCACTGCGCAAACAGCGTGTTGTCGTTAAGGGCGCTCCTGACCGCATTCGTCAGGCGAGTCAGTTGTTCCGGGCGAATAATGTACGGCGGCATCAGGTAGATCAGGCGGCCAAACGGACGGATCCACACGCCCTGTTCGACAAAGAATTTTTGCAGGCGCGCCATATTGACTGGCTGATGAGTTTCCACGACGCCGATGGCGCCCAGCACGCGCACATCGGCGACCTTTTCATTGCCCCGCACTACCGCCAGTTCCTGTTTGAGCTGCGTTTCAATGGCGGCCACCTGCGTCTGCCAGGCACCATCGTCGAGGATCGCCAGGCTTTCGCTGGCGACGGCGCAGGCCAGCGGATTGCCCATGAACGTCGGACCGTGCATGAAACAACCGGCCTCGCCGTTACTGATGGTATTCGCCACGTCGCGGGTGGTCAGTGTGGCGGAAAGGGTCATCGTACCGCCGGTCAGGGCTTTGCCAAGGCAGAGAATATCCGGCGTGATTTCGGCGTGCTCGCAGGCGAACAGCTTGCCGGTACGGCCAAATCCGGTGGCAATCTCATCGGCAATCAGCAGGATCCCTTCACGATCGCACATTTGTCGGATGCGTTTCAGCCATTGCGGATGGTACATGCGCATCCCGCCTGCGCCCTGCACGATGGGTTCGATGATCACTGCCGCAATCTCATGGCGGTGCGCGGCCATCTGACGGGCAAAAGCCACCATATCGCGCTCATCCCACTCGCCGTCAAAACGGCTCTGCGGCGCGGGAGCGAACAGATTTTCCGGCAGATAGCCCTTCCACAGACTGTGCATTGAGTTATCCGGATCGCACACCGACATCGCGCCAAACGTATCGCCGTGATAGCCGTTGCGGAAGGTGAGGAAGCGCTGACGCGGCTCACCCTTCGCCTGCCAGTACTGCAGCGCCATTTTCATCGAGACTTCAACGGCCACCGAACCGGAATCAGCGAGAAACACGCACTCAAGCGCGTCCGGCGTCATCGCCACCAGACGGCGACACAGCGCCACGGCGGAAGGGTGAGTAATGCCGCCAAACATCACGTGCGACATCTGGTCAATCTGCGCTTTCATCGCCGCATTAAGGCGCGGATGGTTGTAGCCGTGAATCGCCGCCCACCATGAAGACATGCCATCCACCAGACGCTCGCCGTTAGCCAGTTCCAGCTCACAGCCGCGCGCAGACACCACCGGGTATACCGGCAGCGGTTGAGTCATCGAGGTGTAGGGGTGCCAGATGTGGCGCTGATCGAAAGCAAGATCGTCCATTGTCATAATCGACTTGTAAACCATTTTGAAAAGTTTTAGGTTTACGAGTTTACACCGAAGCAAAAATTAACAAAACCCTTTTGGAGACGCCAATGGCTCACCACGCACGCTGGACAATGTCGCAAGTTACTGAGTTATTTGAGAAGCCATTTCTTGAACTGCTGTTTGAAGCCCAACAGGTGCACCGTCAGCACTTCGATCCGCGCCAGGTTCAGGTCAGCACGCTGCTGTCGATTAAAACTGGCGCCTGTCCGGAAGACTGCAAATACTGCCCCCAGAGCGCCCGCTACAAAACTGGACTGGAAGCGGAGCGTCTGATGGAAGTGGAGCAGGTGCTGGAATCGGCGCGGAAAGCGAAAAATGCCGGCTCTACCCGTTTCTGCATGGGGGCGGCGTGGAAAAATCCGCATGAGCGCGATATGCCGTATCTGGAGCAGATGGTGCAGGGCGTGAAGGCGATGGGGCTGGAAGCCTGCATGACACTCGGTACACTCACCGACGACCAGGCGCAACGGCTGGCCTCTGCCGGGCTGGATTACTACAACCACAATCTTGACACCTCACCGGAATTTTACGGCAATATCATCACCACCCGCAGCTATCAGGAACGCCTCGATACCCTTGGCAAAGTGCGCGATGCCGGCATTAAAGTCTGTTCAGGCGGCATCGTCGGGCTGGGCGAAACCGAGAAAGACAGGGCGGGTCTGCTGCTGCAACTGGCAAACCTGCCGACGCCGCCGGAAAGTGTGCCGATCAACATGCTGGTGAAGGTGAAAGGCACCCCGCTGGCGGATAACGACGACGTCGATGCCTTTGATTTCATCCGCACCATCGCGGTGGCGCGCATCATGATGCCGACTTCGCACGTGCGTCTGTCCGCCGGTCGCGAGCAGATGAACGAGCAGACGCAAGCGATGTGCTTTATGGCGGGCGCTAACTCCATTTTCTACGGCTGCAAACTGCTAACCACGCCGAACCCGGAAGAGGATAAAGATCTGCTGCTGTTCCGTAAGCTGGGGCTGAATCCGCAACAGACGGAAGTCACCGCTGGCGATAACGAACAGCAACAACGGCTGGAGCAGGCATTGCGCTCGCCGGATACCGAACAGTATTACAACGCGGCAGCAGTATGAGCTGGCAGCAACGCATTGACGACGCGCTGAACGAACGGCGCGCGGCGGATGCTTTTCGCCGCCGTGTGGCGGTGGAGCATGGTGCGGGGCGCTGGCTGGAGCGCGATGGTCAGCGTTGGCTCAATTTCTCCAGCAACGACTATCTGGGGCTGAGCCAGCATCCGCAGGCGGTTGCCGCCTGGCAGAAGGGCGCGGTGCGCTACGGTGTCGGCAGCGGTGGCTCCGGGCATGTCAGCGGTTATACCGTCGCGCATCAACAACTGGAAGAGACACTGGCGGGGTGGCTCGGCTACCCGCGTGCATTGCTGTTTATTTCCGGATTCGCCGCCAACCAGGCGGTGATCGCCGCACTGGCCGGAAAAGACGATCGGCTGATGGCCGACCGTCTCAGCCATGCGTCGTTGCTGGAGGCCGCCAGCTTCAGCCCGGCGCTGCTCCGGCGCTTTACCCACAACGATGTTTCCCATCTGCAACGGTTGCTGACCAGCGCACCAGACGGGCAACAGCTGGCAATCACCGAAGGCATTTTCAGTATGGACGGCGACGCCGCGCCGCTGGCGGCGATTCACGCGGCAACCCGGGCGTCCGGCGCCTGGCTGATGGTCGACGACGCCCACGGCATCGGCGTGACCGGTGCACAGGGCCGCGGCAGCTGCGATGCGCAAAACGTCCGTCCTGAACTGCTGGTCGTGACTTTTGGCAAAGCCTTTGGGCAGAGCGGCGCGGCAGTGCTGTGTAGCGATGCGGTGGCGGATTACCTGTTGCAGTTTGCCCGTCATCTGATTTACAGCACTGCAATGCCCCCTGCGCAGGCGGTGGCCTTGCGCGCGGCGCTGGAAATTATTCGCAGCGACGATGGTGAGCGGCGGCGGGAGATCCTGGCCGGGCACATCCGCGCATTTCGCCGCGGTGCGCAGACGCTGGGGCTGACGTTGACCGACTCACAAAGCGCGATCCAACCGCTCATCGTCGGTGAAAACGATCGGGCGCTGGCGCTGGCGCAACGCCTGCGCGAGCAGGGTTGTTGGGTGACGGCGATCCGCCCGCCTACCGTGCCCGCCGGGACGGCGCGGCTGCGGCTGACGCTAACGGCGGCGCATCAGTCGCAGGATATCGAACAGTTGCTGGAGGTGCTGCATGCCGCTCGTTAATAAGCAGGCTGTTGCTGCCGCGTTTGGCCGCGCGGCAGCGCATTATCAGCAGCATGATGAGCTCCAGCGCCGCAGCGCAGATCGGCTGCTGGCGCAGTTGCCGGGGCGTGCGTTTTCCCGTGTACTGGACGCCGGTTGCGGGCCGGGTTCGGCCAGTCGTTACTGGAAAAACAGCGGCTGCGAGGTTACGGCGCTGGATCTGTCGCCGCAGATGCTCTCGCAGGCGCGCCTGAACCGGGTAGCGCATCACTATGTCGCGGCGGATATCGAAGCCTTGCCGCTGGCCGATGCACAGTTTGATCTGGTGTGGAGCAATCTCGCTGTGCAGTGGTGCGATGATCTGCACGCGGCGCTGGGCGAGCTGTATCGCGTGGTACGCCCTGGCGGTGTGCTGGCGTTTACCACCCTGGCGGCAGGCTCGTTGCCGGAGCTGAACCAGGCCTGGCAGGCGGTGGATGATCGACCTCATGCCAACCGTTTTCTTCCCGAGGAGACGCTCTGTGCAGCGCTGTCCCGCTGGCAGGGGCGCTCCCGGGTGGAATCCATCACCTTGTCCTTCCCCGACGCGCTGAGCGCGATGCGCTCGCTGAAGGGCATTGGCGCCACGCATCTTCATGAAGGGCGTGCGGCGCAATTATTTACCCGCGGCAGGCTCAGAGCGCTTCAACTGGCGTGGCCGCAGCAGGCGGGTGTCTGTCCGCTGACCTATCATCTTTTTTGGGGAGTGATTGAACGTGTCTGAACGTTATTTTGTGACCGGTACGGATACCGAAGTCGGGAAAACTGTCGCCAGCAGCGCGCTGCTGCAGGCGGCGAATCGTCTGGGCCTGCGCACCGCAGGTTATAAACCAGTGGCTTCCGGGAGTGAGATTACCCCGGCGGGGCTACGTAACAGCGACGCGCTGGCGTTACAACGCAACAGTGCTGTCTCCCTGCGCTATGAACAGGTGAATCCTTACACTTTCGAAGAACCGACATCACCGCACATCGTCAGCGCGGATGAGCAACGACCCATCGACGCGGAAACCCTTTCAGCGGGTCTGCGTGAACTGGAAACGCTGGCTGACTGGGTACTGGTAGAAGGCGCTGGTGGCTGGTACACGCCGCTGTCGCCAGCGCTGAGTTTTGCTGACTGGGTGAAGGCGGAACGCCTGCCAGTTATCCTGGTGGTGGGTGTCAAACTAGGGTGTATCAATCATGCGTTACTGACTGCGCAGGCGGTGCAGCAGGCGGGATTGCCTCTGGCTGGCTGGGTGGCGAACGACGTGACGCCGCCGGGGCGACGTCATCAGGAATACATGGCGACGTTGACGCAAATGCTGCCTGCGCCATTGCTGGGCGAAATTCCCTGGCTGGATGGCGAGGTCGCTTCTTACGATTTAGGAAATTATCTCGATCTCGGTCAACTGGATCGGGGAAAAGATCGGAATTGTGATAAGGATCGCGTCTGATATTGCCCCTCTCGTTAGCGAAAAAACATCAAAAAATAGCGATAAATATTTTTTCCTGTCGACGTTTCGTTGTTGATGTCATTTCGCCGTTAAGCCCCGGATATGGCCTGGGCGCAGTTATCCACTATTCCTGTGGATAACCTTGTGTATTAGAGTTAGAAAACCTGCGGCAAACGAGAGACCACGCGGCTTACGCCTTAATTGCTGCGAAAGACGGCTTTTAAAGATTTATCTTTTAAATTAGCAGGTTAGATAAAATCAATGGCTGTAAGAAAAGTGTCATGCCTTGCCATAAAAGTTTCATTACCTGACTTGACAAATGTTAAAAGGGAAAAAATTCTGGGGATAACCTGGGTTGACTGGTGTTTTATATCGTTGCGGTGAAAATTAAGCGGTAACTCTCGCCCTTTAAGGGGTGAGTATCAGAGATACGATAATATGTTACTGTTTTTATATCCAGTATTTTTAGTTGGCAAAATGAGGCGTGGCGAGTAAAATTACTCTCCTGCCGTCCATTCCTTCACAGGTCGTCATTCATGAGTAAACCGTTCAAGCTGCATTCCGCTTTTCGACCGTCAGGTGACCAGCCTGCGGCCATCAACAAACTGAAAGAGGGGCTGGAAGATGGTCTGGCTCACCAGACGCTGCTTGGTGTAACGGGCTCAGGTAAGACGTTTACCATTGCCAACGTAATTGCCGACCTCCAGCGCCCGACGATGGTGCTGGCGCCCAACAAAACGCTGGCGGCGCAGTTGTATGGCGAAATGAAGGAATTTTTCCCCGAAAACGCGGTGGAGTATTTCGTCTCATACTACGATTACTACCAGCCGGAAGCCTACGTCCCCAGCTCAGACACCTTTATCGAAAAAGACGCCTCGGTGAACGAACACATCGAACAGATGCGACTATCGGCGACTAAAGCGCTGCTGGAGCGGCGTGACGTCATCGTGGTGGCCTCGGTGTCGGCGATTTACGGCCTTGGTGACCCTGATCTTTACCTGAAAATGATGTTGCATCTGACAGTCGGCATGATCGTCGATCAGCGCTCCATTCTGCGTCGTCTTGCCGAACTGCAATACACGCGTAATGATCAGGCCTTCCAGCGCGGTACCTTCCGGGTGCGCGGCGAGGTGATTGACGTGTTCCCGGCGGAATCTGACGACATTGCGCTGCGTATCGAATTGTTTGATGAAGAGGTCGAGCGACTGTCGCTGTTCGACCCGTTAACCGGTCATATTGAATCGACCATTCAGCGCTTCACCATCTACCCGAAAACGCACTACGTCACGCCCCGCGAGCGTATCGTGCAGGCGATGGAAGACATTAAAGACGAGCTGGTCGATCGCCGAAAAGTGCTGCTGGCGAACAATAAACTGCTTGAAGAGCAGCGTCAGAGCCAGCGTACGCAGTTTGATCTGGAGATGATGAACGAGCTTGGCTACTGCTCCGGCATCGAAAACTACTCGCGCTTTCTCTCCGGGCGCGGGCCGGGCGAGCCGCCGCCAACGCTGTTTGATTACCTGCCTGCCGACGGGCTGCTGGTGATTGACGAATCCCACGTCACCATTCCGCAGATTGGCGGGATGTATCGCGGCGACCGTGCCCGTAAAGAGACGCTGGTGGAATACGGTTTCCGTTTGCCGTCGGCGCTGGACAATCGCCCGTTGAAGTTTGAAGAATTTGAAGCGCTGGCGCCGCAGTCGATTTATGTTTCCGCAACGCCGGGCAATTATGAGCTGGAAAAATCCGGCGGCGATGTGGTGGATCAAGTCGTGCGTCCGACAGGGCTGCTTGACCCGGTCATCGAAGTCCGGCCAGTGGCGACGCAGGTGGATGATCTGCTCTCTGAAATTCGTATTCGCGCCGCCATCAATGAGCGTGTGCTGGTCACGACACTGACCAAACGTATGGCGGAAGACTTAACCGAATACCTGGAAGAGCACGGCGAGCGCGTGCGTTATCTCCACTCGGACATCGACACCGTTGAGCGTATGGAAATTATCCGCGATTTGCGTCTCGGCGAGTTCGACGTGCTGGTGGGGATCAACCTGTTGCGAGAAGGGCTGGATATGCCTGAAGTGTCGTTGGTTGCCATTCTTGATGCCGACAAAGAGGGCTTCCTGCGTTCCGAGCGCTCGCTAATTCAGACTATCGGTCGTGCGGCGCGTAACATTAACGGTAAAGCCATCCTGTATGGTGATAAGATCACGCCGTCGATGGCGAAAGCGATTGGCGAGACGGAACGCCGCCGCGAGAAACAGCAGCGCTACAACGACGAAAACGGCATTGTGCCGCAAGGGCTCACCAAGAAAGTGGTGGATATTCTGGCGCTCGGCGCGGGCATTGCGAAAACCAAGACCAAAGGGCGCGGTAAACTGCGTATCGTTGAGGAAGACAGCGTCGCGTTAACGCCGAAAGCGTTGCAGCAGAAGATCCACGAGCTGGAAGGGCAGATGATGCAGCATGCGCAAAACCTCGAATTCGAAGAGGCGGCGGCCATCCGCGATCAGCTCCATCAACTGCGTGACCTGTTTATTGCGGCTTCGTGATTTTGCAGGTTTAGCGACTGGCCCTTAATGTTGGCTTAATAATTTACGGCGACACTGTCCTCAGTTTAATGAGGATAGTGTCCATGCCAAAATTACAAATTCGTGAATATCTCGCTGTGTTGGCTGCTTTGCTGCTGGTGACTGGTTTTGCTTACCACTGGGCCATTACTTACTGATTAACGCTGCAGCGCATGGAATCTGACCCATGCGCGCGCCCCGGCAGCGGGTTTGCGATTGTTGAGGAAGAAATTTGCATCGTGAAGTTGTGCGATGCGCGAGACGATACTCAACCCGAGCCCGATGCCGCCGTATCGGCTGTCCATCCGCACGAAGGCTTTACTGAGCTCACCGCTTTTCGCTTCATCGATCCCCGGCCCTTCATCTTCCACTGCCAGCACCGGACCGGCGTCGTATTCGACGCTGAGCGTGATGGTTGAGCCTTCCGGGCTGTAACGGTGGGCGTTTTCCACCAGGTTGCGCAGCAGTACGCGCAGCAGTGTGGCATCCCCCTGAACCGCCGCTTCCCGCGTCGCGGGTTTAATCACCAGTATTTGCTGGCGCTGGGCGAGAATACGTTCTAGCTCAGGGCGCTCCGCCTGTATCACATCGTTATCCAGATCCACCTGCTGATAACTGCCGGCAGAAAAGGACTGACCGACGCGCGCCAGTTGTAACAACTGGGCGATGCTTTCCGTCATCTGATCAAGTCGTTGCAACAGCGGTGCGACCTGAATAGCGTGGGATTTTGCCATCAGTTCCAGATGCAGACGCAATCCGGCGAGTGGCGTACGCAGCTCATGAGCGACGTCGGCGGTAAATAGCCGTTCGCGCTCCAGTGTCTGCGTCAGGCGCGAAACCAGATCGTTAATGGCTGACGTAACGGATTCCACTTCGCTGACATTATTGGCGATGCAAATCGGTTGCAGATTATCCGGCGTGCGGGTTTCCAGCTCTTTTTGCAGATCGGCGAGTGGACGGGTGATGCGTTTTACCGCCTGCACGCAGATAAACAGCGCCAGTCCGATGATCAACAGACTGGGGATCAGCAGGCTGGCCACCGCCTCGCGCACTTCGTGCTGGATGTGTTTGCGATTGTTGTGGCCTTCAATGGCGCTTTGTACCAGTAACTGGATCTGCTCTTCACTTTCATGCCAGAGCCAGAACACGCTGATGAGCTGGCACACCACCAGGATAATACCAATCGTCAGCAATAGCTTGCTGCGCATCGTCCATTTTTGTGTCGGGAAAAGCGCCATTATTCCGCCTCGGGGCCGGTAACCAGCATGTAACCGAAGCCTCTCACGGTGCGGATGCGGGATTTGCCCACTTTGTCACGCAGGTTGTGAATATGCACTTCCAGCGTGTTGGTGGCGGGTTCGTTGTCCCAGCTGTAGATGTCGTTGTAGAGAATTTCGCGATGCACCGGGCTACCGGCCTTTAGCATCAGGCGGGACAGCAAGGCGTACTCTTTTGGCGTCAGCTCCAGCGCCACGTCACTCAGCCAGACCTGTCTACGGGTGACATTCAGCCGCAGGTTATCCACCTTCACTTCACTTTCACCCTGATTGTGATGACGGCGGAGCAGGGCGCGGATGCGGGCGTTTAGCTCTTCAAGCGCAAATGGCTTCACCAGATAATCATCAGCGCCGGTATCAAGACCGGTGATGCGATCGCTGATGGTGTCACGCGCGGTGAGGATCAGCACCGGCTGGGTGAATTTCTCACGTCTCAGCCGCGCCAGAAAATGCAGGCCGTCTTCGTCCGGCAAGCCTAAATCTAACACCACCAGGCTGTAATGACCGTTAGCAATCGACAGCGCGGCGTCGTGTGCGGTAGCCACGCCATCGCAGGCGTAACCTTCACTCTGTATCGCCAGGATCAGCCCCTGTAACAGCAACTCGTCGTCTTCAATGACTAATATTTTCATCGGCTTTTTCCTCTGCATGGCGCAAGAATATCGTCCGCGGCCTGATATTCCCGGGTATCGACTCCAAGTATACCTAACATCGTCGGGAAGAGGTTATCCTGCGAATAGGGGTTGGCGGCAGCACGCGTTTTCAGGCACTGGTAATTAATGCCATAGCGCTGCTGATAATCATCCGACAGCCAGAGCAGCATTGGCACATGCTTTTGCGTCTCCGGAGCAATGGAATACGGCAGACCATGCAGGTAGACACCATTCTCACCCAGTGATTCGCCGTGGTCAGAGAGATAAACCAGGCTGGTGGTGAATCTGTCCTGTTTGGATTTCAGCAAGGTAATGGCTTTGTCGATAATATAATCCGCATACAAAATGGTATTGTCGTACGTATTCACCAGTTGCTGCCGCGAACAGGTCTGAATTTCATTGGTATCGCAGGTTGGCGTAAATTGACGGAACTGCGCCGGATAACGGTTGTAATAGGTTGGGCCGTGGCTGCCTATGGTATGCAAAACAATAATGCCGTCGTGCTGCAGGTTATTAATGTAATTGTCGAGATCGTGGAACAGCACCTCGTCATTACACTCTCCCTCAATACACTGACCCGGCAGGTTTAATTTCGTTATATCCTGATGTGGCACGCGATCACAGGCGCCTTTGCAGCCACCGTCGTTTTCATTCCACAGCACCTGAATGCCTGCGCGTTGCAGCACGTCGAGCAGCCCTTCCTGATGGTGCGCCAGCTCTTCGTCATATTTCGCCCGCGGCATATTCGAGAACATGCACGGCACCGAAACCGCGGTGGCGGTTCCACAGGACGCGGTTTGCGGGAAATAAACCACGTTATCTTTTGCCAGACGCGGGTTGGTGTCGCGTGAATAACCGCCGAGGGAGAAGTTTTCCGCACGCGAGGTTTCGCCGACGATCAAAATTGTGAGGTTTTTACGCGGTCCGTTTTGCATTTCCGGGCGTTGTTTCGCATCCTCGCCAATTCTGACCAGCGGCAGGTTATCCAGCCTGTTATGCGCATACCAGGAATTGACCGCCGTAATACTGTTCGATGGATTTAACGCTTTCACCAGCTCTTTATTATTGCGAAACAGCGAAGCGTAATCTTTGTAAAACAGCAGCGCGACGATCACAATCAACAGCGCGGAAACGCCGAGATTAATCATGCGGCGCAGAATACTGCGCCAGGCCGGTGTGGAATTTTTAGTTTTGATCCACCAGGCGAGGAGAATCACCAGTACCCCGGAAAACAGCAGCGTCACCACCATTTTGGTCGACATCAATGCATAGCTTTCAGCCGGGGTGGTATCGAAAATATTGGTGATCATCGAGCGGTCAATGATCACTCCAAATGTCAGAATGAAATATTGCGCGGCGGCGCTGACCAGCACAAACAGCGTAATGAACAGACGCTCAAGAAATAAGAACGAGGCCAGTGTCAGAACAATATTGATCACGCTGAACGCCACGACCGGCATGGTCAAAAACACCAGCCAGTTGTGCAGATTGTCTACCGGCAGTTCCGTAAAGGCCTGCTTGTAAAAAGCAATGTTAAGAAACAACGCAATGTAGAGCGAAAACAAAATAATAAAGGCAAGCCGCCCGAGCACCGGGCGCCGTGAAAGTAAGCGCATGACGAGATCCTGCTGATAACGATACTCGTCATGGTGACAGCGGTTTTTTAAGACAACCTTAAGACCTTAATAAATCCTTCATATTAATTTAACCCAGCGCCTGGATCGCTTTTTCCAGCGCCAGGTGCAGCAAGTGGCGGTCATGGCGATAGGGGATATCGCTGGCTTCAAGGGTGTCTTTGATAACAATGCGGTCAGTGATAGCCGAGGCGTCAACCTTCGGGCCGACCACCAGCGCGTCGATCACTTTGCGGCCGACGTAATGCTCCATCAGCGCCAGCTTGTCGGTGAGCGTCAGGCTGGCCGCGGCGACGCTCAGTTCGCGGCCAAGATTGCCGATGTACACCATTGGCGCAGGGGTACGACGCAGCGCCTGAGCCAGCTCTTCGACTAACAGAATCGGCATCAGGCTGGTGTAAAAACTGCCGGGGCCGATGAGGATCAGGTCCGCTTCCGCAATGGCCTGCACTGCTTCGCGGGTGGCGCGCACGTTCGGGTAAAGCATCAGCTCTTTTGGCGGTGTTTTTAGCTGATCGATATTCACTTCACCGTAGATTTCGTGGCCTTCGTGGTCGAGTGCCATCAGGTCGACCGGGGTCTCTGACATCGGGATCAACGAAGCCTCCACCTTGAGGAGGTTTCTGATTAAATTGATCGCCTCTAAAGGCCGGATACTCAGGTGGTCGAGCGCCTTTAACATCAGATTTCCGAGGTTATGGCCGGAAAGTTCGCCGTTACCGCCAAAACGATACTCAAACATCGCTGAAGCGACGCTCGGTTCGGTGATCAACTGGTTCAGACAGTTACGCATATCGCCCCAGGCGATGCCGCCTTCGGAGCGACGAATGCGCCCGGTTGAACCGCCATTGTCGGTGGTGGTGACAATGCCGGTCAAACGAGAACCTAATGATGAGAGAGAGGACATTACGCGCCCGAGTCCATGGCCTCCGCCGAGTGCGACAACACGATCAAGATCCGCTAGAGTGCGAGTGCGCATATCCATTCCTTCCGTCAGTAAGTGCCATAAAATACCTGATCTACCTCTAAAAGACGATATTTCGCCCGAGCTAAAATGATGCATGTCAATGCAAAAGGGGGTTTTTTACGTATTCTGTAGTAAAAATGCACGATCATGTCGCTATATACATAATTATATAGCGAAGGCGCGTCTGGCGAATGTTGTTCTGACGCGCTACTATCGGCATACCAGTCTTAGCATCACGCTAAGAAAAAACACTCTAGCCTTTGTGCCTACGTCCCCGGATATGGCGCTCTGGCCGTGGCGAAAGCCACCAGGGTACAGGAAGAAATGACTGTGCCTCCCGTATTTGGAAAGGTGTATATGGCCACACAACTGACTGATGCTTATGCACGCAAGTTTTATTACCTGCGCCTGTCAATCACCGACGTGTGCAACTTTCGTTGCACCTACTGTCTGCCGGACGGCTACAAGCCCAGCGGCGTCAACAATAATGGCTTTTTAACGGTCGACGAAGTGCGACGGGTGACTCGTGCGTTTTCCGCGCTCGGCACTGAAAAAGTGCGCCTCACCGGCGGCGAGCCGTCCTTGCGTCGTGATTTTACCGACATTATAGCGGCTGTTCGCGAAAATCAGGATATTCGCCAGATTGCGGTGACCACCAACGGCTATCGCCTGGCGCGGGATGCCGCGACCTGGCGCGACGCCGGGTTGACGGCGGTGAATGTCAGTGTCGACAGTCTCGATGCACGCCAGTTTCATGCGATTACCGGGCAGGATAAGTTCCACCAGGTGATGGACGGCATTGATGCCGCTTTTGCCGCAGGCTTTGAAAAAGTGAAGGTCAACACCGTCCTGATGCGCGATGTGAACCATCATCAGCTCGACACCTTTCTGGCGTGGATCAAACCACGCCGCATCCAGCTGCGTTTTATCGAGTTAATGGAAACCGGCGAGGGCAGCGACCTGTTCCGCAAGCACCATATTTCCGGCATGGTGTTGCGTGATGAACTGCTCAGGCGCGGCTGGATCCACCAGCTCAGACACCACAGCGACGGCCCGGCGCAGGTCTTTTGCCACCCTGATTACGAAGGCGAAATCGGCCTCATCATGCCATACGAGAAAGATTTCTGCGCCAGTTGCAACCGGCTGCGCGTCTCGTCCATCGGCAAGCTGCATTTATGCCTGTTTGGCGATGGCGGCGTCGAATTGCGCGATTTACTGGCGTCAGATGCTCAGCAGCAGGCGCTGGAAACACGTATTGCCGCCGCGCTGGCGCATAAAAAGCAAACCCATTTCCTGCATCAGGGCAACACCGGCATTACCCAAAATCTGTCTTATATTGGCGGATAAACGCGGGTAATCGTTATCAGACATAGGGAGACTATGATGAGCCAGGTAAGCGCAGAATTTATTCCGACGCGTATTGCCATTCTTACGATATCTAATCGTCGTGGCGAAGAAGATGACACTTCCGGTCATTACCTGCGCGACGAAGCGCACGAGGCCGGGCACAAGATCGTTGATAAGGCGATCGTGAAAGAAAACCGCTATGCCATTCGCGCGCAGGTGTCGAACTGGATCGCCAGCGATGACGTGCAGGTGGTGTTGATCACTGGCGGTACCGGGCTGACAGTAGGCGATCAGGCGCCGGAAGCATTGCTGCCGCTGTTTGACCGTGAAATCGAAGGTTTCGGTGAAGTATTCCGCATGTTGTCGTTTGAAGAGATAGGCACTGCCACGCTGCAATCCCGCGCGGTAGCGGGTATCGCCAATAACACCCTGATCTTTGCGATGCCGGGCTCGACCAAAGCCTGTCGCACGGCCTGGGAAAACATTATTGCGCCACAGCTGGATGCGCGGACGCGTCCTTGTAATTTTCATCCTCATTTAAAGAAATAGATTATGTCGCAACTGACCCATATCAACGCCGCCGGTGAAGCGCATATGGTGGATGTCTCTGCCAAAGCGGAAACCGTCCGTGAAGCGCGCGCGGAAGCCTTTGTCACCATGCTGCCAGAAACGCTGTCGATGATTATCGACGGCAGCCACCACAAGGGCGACGTGTTTGCGACCGCGCGTATTGCGGGTATTCAGGCGGCGAAGCGTACGTGGGATCTCATCCCGCTGTGTCACCCGCTGATGCTCAGCAAAGTGGAAGTGAATTTGCTGGCGCAGCCCGAACACAACCGTGTACGCATTGAGTCGCTGTGCCGTCTGACCGGTAAAACCGGTGTGGAAATGGAAGCGTTAACGGCGGCCTCTGTCGCGGCGCTGACTATCTATGACATGTGCAAAGCGGTGCAAAAAGATATGGTGATCGGTCCGGTTCGCCTGCTGGCGAAAAGCGGCGGCAAATCCGGCGATTTCAGGGTAGATACTGATGATTAAAGTCTTATTTTTTGCGCAGGTGCGCGAACTGGTAGGCACTGACAGCCTGTCGATTGATGCCAACTTCCCGGTGGTGGAAGCCGTACGTCAGCATCTGGCGTCGCGCGGTGATCGCTGGGCGCTGGCGCTCGAAGAGGGCAAACTGCTGGCGGCGGTGAATCAGACGCTGGTCGGGTTTGATCACCCGGTCGTTGCCGGTGATGAAGTGGCGTTTTTCCCGCCGGTCACCGGAGGCTGAGATGAGCGAAACGCGTATTCGTGTCGAGCCTGCGCGCTTTCGCGTGGGGGATGAGTACTGCTGGCTGGCGGAACGAGATGAAGACGGCGCGGTGGTGACGTTCACTGGCAAAGTGCGCAATCACAATCTCGGCGACAGCGTGAAAGCACTGACGCTGGAGCACTATCCCGGTATGACCGAAAAATCCCTTGCTGAGATTGTCGATGAAGCGCGCAGTCGCTGGCCGCTGGGCCGCGTGACAGTGATCCACCGCATTGGTGAAATGTGGCCCGGTGAAGAAATCGTGTTTGTTGGCGTCACCAGCGCTCACCGCAGCAGCGCCTTCGCCGCCGGAGAGTTCATTATGGATTACCTGAAAACCCGCGCGCCGTTCTGGAAGCGGGAAGCCACGCCGGAAGGCGAGCGCTGGGTGGAATCGCGCGACAGCGACAAACAGGCCGCGGAGCGCTGGTAAGTCTGTTGTGGGACACTCGCGGCTTGTGCAGGATGTGTTAGTCTTACCATCACACACTTTCAATTTCTGAGGTTAGTATCATGGATCGATTCCCACGTTCGGATTCCATCGTACAGGCGCGTTCCGGCCTGCAGACGTACATGGCGCAGGTGTATGGCTGGATGACCTGCGGCCTGTTGCTGACGGCGTTTATCGCCTGGTATGCCGCCAACACCCCGGCGGTGATGATGTTCGTCTTCTCGAGCAAAATCACCTTCTTTGGGCTGATCATCGTGCAACTGGGGCTGGTGATTGCGCTTTCTGCCATGGTGCAGCGCCTGAGCGCCGGCATGGCGACCACGCTCTTTATGCTCTACTCGGCGCTCACCGGGCTGACGCTGTCGAGCATTTTCGTGGTTTACACCTACTCCTCCATCGCCAGCACTTTTGTGGTCACCGGCGGCATGTTCGGCGTGATGAGCCTCTACGGCTATACCACCAAACGTGACCTTAGCGGTTTCGGCAATATGCTGTTTATGGCGTTGATTGGTATCATTCTGGCGTCGCTGGTGAACTTCTGGCTGAAGAGTGAAGCGCTGATGTGGGCGGTAACCTACATCGGGGTGATCGTGTTTGTCGGCCTGACGGCGTATGACACCCAGAAGCTGAAAAACATCGGTGAGCAGATTGATACCCGCGACAGCAGCAACCTGCGCAAATACGCCATTCTTGGCGCGCTGACGCTGTATCTTGATTTCATCAACCTGTTCCTGATGCTGCTGCGTATTTTCGGCAACCGTCGCTAAACCCTGTTTTCCCTCTCCCGTACGGGAGGGGGAAATCACTTCGCCAGCGCCTTTTCGTTTTTCGCCCGCAGTTTCTTCGCCCGGCTTTCCAGCCACAAATAGCAGATCAGCGCCAGCAGCAGCGGAATAAAATAATACAGCACGCGATAAGCGAGCAGAGCGGCGATAATGGTGCCCTGCGAGGTATGTTCGCCCGCCAGCAGCGCCATGAATACCGCTTCCAGTACGCCGATCCCCGCCGGAATATGGACGATAACGCCCGCAATACTGCTGACCAGCAGTACGCCTAACACGAAGAAGTAATCGACAGACTGGCCCAGCAGGATCCAGATAATCGCTCCCATCACCATCCAGTTCGCGCTGGAAATCGCCATCTGCAACAGTGCAAAGCGCCATTTCGGCAGCACCAGCTTTTGCTTTTTGATGGTCAGACTGCGGCGACGGGCGAAGGCGCAGGCAGAAAGATAGATGACGATGATGGCCAACAGCGCAATGCCGAGGAGGCGCAGCGTCTGTTCGTCGATATACCAGTGCTCAGGAAGCTGCACCACGCCAAAGGTGAAAATGAGCCCGCCGAGCAGGATATAGCCGAGCCAGTTGGTGGTAATGCTCAGTGAGAAGATGCGGGTGATGGTCGCGCCCGGCAGGCCGAGTCGCGCGTAAAGCCGGTAACGCATGCCAATGCCGCCAACCCAGGTGCTGAGCGTCAGGTTGAAGGCGTAACAAATGAACGACACCAGCATCACCTGGCGTTTCGCCAGCTTGTGACCGCAGTAGGCACGCCCCAGCAGGTCGTAGCAGCCGTATAGCAGATAACTGACGATCACCAGCCCAATGGCGCTGAAAAACGCTGTGCGGTTGTAATTACGCACCACGTTCCAGACATCCCCCCAGTCCACTTTTTGGGCGTACACCACCAGTAACACCGCCACTGCGATGAAAAACAACCAGGTGAGGATTTTTTTCGCCCGTCGCCAGCGCGGATGTGAATGGCTCATCAGGATTTCACCTCCTGATTCTCCGCCTCAACCCGATCCTGGGTTTCCATCTCGGGCTGCACAGGCGGCGCAACCTGCGCCAGATGCGGCGTATGGGCGGGTAACCAGCCGACCCAGGCCGGGAAGTGGCGCAGGAAGTGGAAGGCGAGGACGCTTTTCCCGAGGTTCCACCAGGTGCGTTTCGGCAGCATCGTTTCATCGACCCGTCGGCAGTCCTGATGCAGGATGGTTATTAAGTTATCGCGCAGGGTCTGATTAAACTGGCGATCGTGGATGACCAGATTGGCTTCGAGGTTAAGCGACAGGCTGAGCGGGTCAAGGTTGCTGGAGCCGACCGTCGCCCAGTGATCGTCCATCAGCGCGACCTTGCCGTGCAGCGGACGGCGATGATACTCATAAACCTGCACACCGCCTTTCACCAGATAGTTATACAGCAGCCGCGCGCCGACCTTGACGATAGGCATATCCGGCTCGCCCTGCACGATGAGCTTTACGCTGACGCCGCGACGGGCCGCGTTACGCATGGCATGCAGCAGACGGTAACCGGGGAAGAAATACGCGTTGGCGATAATTACTTCACGCCGCGCGTTGGCCAGCATTTTCAAGTAATGACGTTCGATGTCGTCACGATGCTCGCCATTGTCGCGCCAGACGAACAATGCCTGCGCTTCGCCCGGTGTGCGGTTCTCTTCCGCCCGGGTACGTCGTTTCCACCAACGGCGCAGCGTTTCGTTGCCCGGCAGGTTTTCCAGCTCAAACCGCACGAAATCGAGCACCACCGGCCCTTCCACCCGCACGGCGTAATCCTGTTTCGCCTCCGGACCGTAGTCGGTCATGTGTTCTGCGGAGTAGTTGATGCCGCCAATAAACGCGACCGTAGTGTCGATAACCACAATCTTGCGGTGCATGCGGCGGAACAGATTAGTGCGCATGCCGAACAGTCGCGGGCGCGGATCATAATAACGAAAAATGACGCCTGCGGACGTCAGGGTTTCGACGAAATCATCGCTGAGATCCGGCGAACCGTAGCCATCGAGCAGCACCTCAACCTGGATGCCGCGCTGCGCAGCGCGCAACAGAACACTATGCAGTTGTTTACCCACCTCGTCTTCAAACCAGATGAACGTTTCGAGGATGACCTTGCTTTCCGCCTTGTCGATTGCGCTAAACAGGGCGGGGTAGTAGTTATCGCCATTTTCCAGCAGTTCGATACGGTTGCCGTCGCGCCAGCTACATTTCATAGATGGATCTCCGCACTGAGAGGGGCATGATCGGACAGATGTCGCCAGTTGCTGAGCGCCAGCGCCGTCGGGCTGGAGGCGCTGGCGTTTTTCACGTAAATACGGTCGAGACGGAGCAGGGGAAAGCGAACCGGAAAGGTGCGCGCCGGGCGCCCGGTAGCGCGGGTAAAAATCTCCTCCAGCCCCGCCTGTACTTTCAGTGGATGATTCGCCCGCTGCCGCCAGTCATTGAAATCACCCGCCACCACCACCGGATGACCTTCCGGCAGTGCGTTAACGTAATCCGAGAGCAGCGAAAGCTGCTGCTGGCGGTGGATCTCTTTCAGACCCAGATGTACACATAAGATATGGACAGGATGATCAAGGTTGGGGGGCGCGATCTGGCAATGCAAAACGCCCCGCTTTTCGCTTTCGCCAACAGAGATATCCAGATTTTCATACCGGGCGATAGGATAGCGTGACAGCACAGCGTTGCCGTGATGGCCTTCCGGGTAGACGGCGTTGCGACCGTAGGCGAAATCGCTCCACATGGTATCGGCCAGGAATTCGTAGTGGCTGGTGTCGGGCCAGTTCTCGACGTGCAGCGGGTGCACCTCGTGCGCGCCGAGCACCTCCTGCAGGCAGACGATATCTGCACTGACGGTGCGAACGGCGTCTCTCAGCTCAGGCAAAATGAATCGGCGGTTCAGCGCCGTGAAGCCTTTATGTGTGTTAATCGTGAGCACTTTTATTGAAAATGGTGGTGTTTGTTGCGTCATGATTCTCCCGTCAACGTCACTTTCCTGATTGAAATAGTGTAGTCGTCGTCACAAAAAGATGCGGTGTAACGGAATTTTCCGTAAAGTGCGGTACTCTGAATAATCAGTTGAAAATTTCCCAGGAGAGAAGCCATGAAGTGGCAACAACGCGTTCGTGTCACAACTGGTCTCAGTTGCTGGCAGATAATGTTGCATTTGCTGGTTGTGGCGGTACTGGTCATGGGATGGACCAGCGGCGCGCTGGTTCGCGTCGGTTTAGGCCTGTGTGTGCTGTACGGCGTGACGGTGGTGATGATGCTCTTTTTGCAGCGTCACCAGGATGAGCGCTGGCGTAATGTCGGTGATGTGCTCGAAGAGCTCACCACCACCTGGTATTTTGGTGCGGCAATGATTGCGCTGTGGCTGTTGTCACGCGTGTTGCACAACAACCTGCTGTTAGCGATGGCTGGCGCCGTTATCCTTGCTGGCCCTGCCGTGGTGTCGTTACTGGCGAAAGAGAAGACAACGACGCTAGAGGATCTTCCGCCGGAACATCGCGTACGCCACTGAGCCCGTCGTGGCCGCTATCACCAGTAGCGGCCACAAACTTCCCCAAACAATTTCCAGACTCGCATCCTTCAGGTAGATCTGCTTGGTGATATCCGTAAAGTGGCGAATCGGGTTTATCCACGTCAGATCCTGCAGCCAGACCGGCATATTCTCCACCGGCGACACATACCCCGACAGCAAAATGGCCGGCATCATAAAGACGAACACGCCGATAAACGCCTGCTGCTGAGTCGAGCAAAGTGATGAGATCAACAGACCAAATCCCACCAGTGACAGCCCGTAAATCACCATCGTGAAGTAAAACAGCAGCAGCGACCCGGCAAACGGGATCTGATAGGCCCAGATGCCCACCGCCAGCACGATGCTTGCCTGAAACGTCGCGACAATCAGCGCCGGAACCGCTTTGCCGACGAAAATCTGCCAGGTGGAGAGCGGCGACACCAGCAACTGATCCAGCGTTCCCTGCTCACGTTCGCGCGCCACCGACAATGACGTCACGATCATCACGCCGATGGTGGTGATCATAGCAATCAGCGACGGCACCACGAACCATTTGTAATCGAGATTCGGGTTATACCAGTTGCGCACCACCAGCTCGCTGTTATTCGGCTTCGCTTTACCCTCCATCAGCTCCTGCTGATACTCCTTCACGATTTGTTGCAGATAATTAGCGGCAATCTGCGCGCTGTTGGAGTTGCGCCCGTCGAGGATAAGCTGCATTGGCGCGGGCTGGAAGGTATCGAGATTGCGCGAAAAATCGGCCGGGAAACGCACCAGCAGCAGTGCGCGCTGGGTGTCGATAGTCGGCTGGATCTCCTGCGGGTTTTTCAGCAGCAGAATATGGGTAAAAGCTTTCGCACGGGCGAAGCGCTGGGTCAGTTCGATGGCATGCTTGCCGCTGTCTTCGTTGTAAATGGCGATGGTGGCGTTGGTCACTTCCAGCGTCGCGGCGAAGGGGAACAGCAGCACCTGAATCAGCACTGGCAAAATCAGGATCGCCCGGGTCTGCGGCTCGCGCAGCAGGGATTGCAGCTCTTTACGAATTAACGTCCATAAACGATGAAACATATCGGTGTCATCCTCGTGTCGGGTGGCGCTTTGCTTACCCGACCTACATTTCCCGTAGGCCCGGCAAGCGAAGTGCCGCCGGGCAAAATACGGGCACCCAGGTTAGTCCAGTCGCCGTTTGGTTTTCAGCCACGTCAGGCCGATAAACATCGTCGCCGAGGCAATCAAAAACAGCACGTTAACCAACAACACAATGGGGATATTTCCCGCCAGGAACAGGCTTTGCAATGTGCTGACGAAGTAGCGCGCCGGAATAATATAGGTCACCGCGCGGATCACCGCGGGCATGCTGTCTATCTGAAAAATAAAACCGGACAGCATAATCGATGGTAGAAACGCCGCGTTGAGCGCCACCTGGGCCGCGTTAAACTGGTTGCGGGTGATAGTGGAAATCAGCAATCCCATGCCCAGCGTGCTGAGCAAAAACAGGCTGGTGATCAAGAACAGCACCAGTAGCGAGCCACGGTATGGCACGCCGAGAATAAATACCGACACCAGCATGCACAGCAGCATCGCCAGCATGCCGAGGAAATAGTAAGGAATGAGCTTACACAGTAGCAGTTCAACCCGCGTTACTTCGGTAGAAAGCAGCGCCTCCATGGTGCCGCGCTCCCACTCGCGTGCCACCACCAGCGAAGTCAGAATGGCGCCGATGACCGTCATGATGATGGTCACTGCGCCAGGAATAATAAAATGCTGGCTGATGGCGGCCGGGTTGAACCAGTAGCGCGTCTGAACGTCAATCAGCGGTTCAAAGTTTTCCCCGCGATCTTCCGCGCGCTGATGCTGCCACAACTGCCAGATCCCTTCGGCATAACCCTGCACAAAGTTTGCAGTATTCGGTTCGCTGCCATCGGTGATCACCTGAATGGGCGCGGTGTCGTTGTCCCGCGCCATCTTTGCGGCGAAATCCACCGGGATCACTACCAGACCGCGGATCTGCCCCGCCTGCATTTTCTGAATCAATGCCTGGCGGTTATCACTGATAGTGGCATCAATGTAAGGCGAACCGGTCATCGCATGGGTAAAATCCAGCGCCTCTTTGCTTTGCTGTTCGAGCAAAATCCCGACCCGCAGTTTGCTGGAGTCGAGGTTAATCCCGTAACCGAAGATGAACAGCAGCATCAGCGGGATCACCACCGCAATCAGCCAGCTACTCGGGTCACGAACGATTTGCCGCGTCTCTTTGACGCACAGAGCGCGCACGCGCCGCCAGGAGATCATGCTGTTATTGGGCATCGGCGTTTTCCTTATCCCAGTCGTGGATCAGCGTAATAAAAGCCTGCTCCATGGTCGGATCCGGCGTGCTGTCGTCGGCAGCCTGCGCTTTTAAGTCGTCCGGCGTGCCGCTGGCGATAAGCTTGCCGCGATACACCAGCCCGATGCGATCGCAGTATTCGGCCTCATCCATAAAGTGGGTGGTGACCATCACCGTCACGCCTTTCTCCACCATGCTGTTGATGTGCAGCCAGAACTCGCGGCGGGTGAGGGGATCGACGCCGGAAGTGGGTTCATCAAGGAAAAGAATATCCGGTTCATGCATCAGCGAGCAGGCCAGCGCCAGCCGTTGTTTAAAGCCAAGGGGCAGGGAGTCGGTAGTATGACTGGCGATGTTTTTCAGGCCGAAGGCGTCGCTCATGCGGGCGATTTTCTCATCCTGCGCTTTTCCGCGCAGACCATATACGCCCGAGAAGAAACGCAGATTCTGTTCAACGGTCAGGTTGCCGTAGAGCGAGAATTTCTGCGCCATATAGCCAAGGTGCTGGCGGGCTTTGCCGGAGCTGACTTTGAGATCCATATCCAGCACCAGCGCTTTGCCGGAGGTTGGCACCAGCAGGCCGCACATCATCTTAAAGGTGGTGGATTTCCCGGCGCCGTTGGGGCCGAGCAGACCGAAAATTTCGCCGCGGGTCACGGCAAAATCCACATGGTCGGTGGCGGCGAAATCACCGAATTTTTTGGTCAGCGCTTTGGCTTCAATCACGGTTTCGCCGGGCTCGCCGTCCACCGTGTGCAGAATCGCCCCCAGCGGGGATTCCGACGTCGCGGCGCCACCGAGCAAATCAATAAACGCATCCTCAAAACGTGGCGCGGTTTCACTAAATTCAATGGCCGACGGCATACCGGGCGCAGCAAGGACATCGTCAGTGTGGGCCTCTTTTTTCAGGATCAGGCGTACCGATTTCCCCTGGATCACGCCATCGCTGACCTGCGGCAGGGTGAGGGCGCGTTGCAGTAACTGCCGGTTATTGAGCTGTGGGCTGTGCATCAGAAAACTGCGTCCGGCCATGGTTTGCGTCAGCGTCGTCGGCTCGCCCTGCCAGAGCATTTCACCTTCATTCATCAGCAGTACGTCGCGGCACTGCTCGGCTTCGTCGAGATAGGAGGTGCTCCACAGGATCAACATACCGTCGCCAGCCAGCTCATGCACCATCTGCCACAGTTCGCGGCGGGAGATAGGGTCAACCCCGACGCCAGGCTCGTCAAGCAGCAGTACTTTCGGTTCGCCGACCAGCGTACAGGCCAGCCCCAGTTTCTGTTTCATACCGCCGGACAGCTTCCCGGCCAGCCGTTCGGTAAACGGCCCCAGCGAGGTAAATTCCAGCAGCCGGGCAAAGGTTTTCTCCCGGGTTTCCCCCACCACGCTGCGCAGATCGGCATACAACGTGAGGTTTTCCATCACCGTTAAATCTTCATACAAACCAAACTTCTGCGGCATGTAACCGAGCACCGCATGCAGCGCGCGGTCATCTTTTACTGGATCGAACCCCAGCACCGACGCGCTGCCTTCGTCGGGCTTCAGCAGACCGGCGAGCATGCGCATCAGGGTGGTTTTTCCGGCGCCGTCGGGGCCGACCAGCCCGGTCACATACCCGGCATGAAGGGTGCAGTCCAGTCGCGCCACGGCGGGTTTATCCATGCCCGCGAAGCGTTTGACCAGCCCGTTGAGGGTAATCACCGCTTCCGTCATTTTACTCTCCGTCAGGGAAACGGACGGTGACTGGCATGCCCTGGCGCAGCGCGTCGTCGGCATCCGTCACGATGATGCGCAGGCGATACACCAGGTCGGTACGCAGGTCCGGCGTTTCCACAGTTTTCGGCGTAAATTCAGCGGTCGGCGAAACGAAGCCGATTTTGCCGTGATAAGGCTTATCCGGGCGGCCATCGGTATAGAGCAGCAGTTCACGACCCGGTTGCGCCTGGTTGAGATTTTTTTCATCGACATACGCCCGCACCCACACCGGTCGCGTCAGAGAGAGTGTCAGCACGGTACTGCCCGCGTTCAGCATGCTGCCCGGCTCAACGGCGCGGGTGAGCAGCGTGCCGTCAGAGGGCGCGACCAGCGTGGTATCGTGTAAATCCAGTTGCGATTGCGCCAGTTGCGCCTGCGCCTGTTCCAGATTCGCTTTCGCCTGGGCGATTTCCTGTGGCCGGTTACCAGCCCGGTACTGACTGAGTTTGTCCTGCGCGGATTTCAGGCTGGCCTGTGCCTGGTCGCGCGATGAACGGGCGTTCTCCAGATCGTTGGCGGAAATGGTGCGGCTTTTCCACAATCCCTGCTGACGCTGGTAGAAGTTCTGTGCATAGTCATACGCCGCCTGCGCCTGACGCACGGCGGCTGCGGCCTGGGCAATCTCTTCGGCGCGGTAGCCCGCCATCATCAGATCATATTGCGCCTGGGCGGTGGAGACGTTCGCTTTTGCCTGCATCAGCGCATTTTCATAAGGCGCGCGGTCAAGCTCGCCGAGGGTCTGCCCGGCTTTTATCGCATCGCCTTCATCAACCTGTAGTGCCTGCAGGCGCCCTCCGACGCGGAAGCTCATATTGACGGTGCGAATATCCACATTGCCGTAGAGGGTCAGGGCTTGATCCTGACGACTCTGGTACCACGCGGTGCCGGCACCGATGACGGCGACCACTACCGCGACAACCAGCGCGATGACCACAGGCTTCTTCATGACGTCAGACTCCTTTGCATTAATCCTTGCAGGATAAAATCGAGATGGCTGGTGATGACCTGGTAGATCTGTTCAGTTTTTTGCTCATCAAACTGCGTCCAGCCGGTGCGCAGCAGAATGGTTTCCCGCCCGAGACGGAAGGCGAGTACCTCACCCAGTAGCGCGTGGGTATGCAAAATGGTTTCGGTGTGGCTGGCATCGCAACCGGTATACGCCGCGATAAGCCGCGTGAAATGACTGTGCAGCGGGGAAATCACCTGATCGTGAATTAACTGATAGGCCTGCGTCGGCGATAGCTGCTCACGGGAAATAAATTTGCTCAGGTTCACCGTTTCGTCGCGTGTCAGCAGCAGGATCATATTCCTGCAGGCGCTGAGGATCAGCGCGCGGATGGCGGTTTTATCCGGGGTGGGCTGCGCCAGCAGTTGTTCGGCGGCCTCGGCATGCGGACGGAAATTACCGCCAATAAAATCGGCGATCCACTGGGCGCAGGCGAGGTAAAGGTCTTCTTTCGAGCCAAAATAATAGGTGATAGCGGCGATATTGTGCCCGGCCTGCGCGGCAATATCGCGGGTGGTCGCGTTCAGTCCGTACTCGCCAAACTGAGCGATGGCGGCGGCAATCAACTGGCTTTTGGCCTGTTCACCTTTACTGGTGGTGGGAGTCGTATTCATCGCACACCAAAAATTAATCAATCGATTGATTAAGATTATGACTGTTTTCTCACCTTGTCCAGTTCGTCGTCGCAGCTTTCGGCATGAAGGGATATTTTATGCGCTACGTCACAAAAGCTGCTACACTCCGCCTCTTTCTGACATTGTGGTTTTTGTCATCTGTTTGTTTACTATCACCCTGAAAACTACACCTGCAATGGTCGGGGCGGTGCGGAGTTGTTATGTCGTTTGATACCCTTGGCCTGAATCCGGAGATCCTGCGCGCTGTTGCAGAGCAGGGTTACCGCGAGCCTACCCCTATCCAGAAGCAGGCGATCCCTGCGGTGCTGGAAGGCCGTGACCTGATGGCCAGCGCCCAGACCGGCACCGGGAAAACCGCCGGTTTTACCTTACCGCTGTTGCAGCATTTAGTTTCCAATGAACCTCACGCCAAAGGTCGTCGCCCGATCCGTGCGCTGATCCTGACCCCGACCCGCGAGCTGGCGGCGCAGGTGGGCGAAAACGTGCGTGAGTACAGCAAATATCTCAATATTCGCTCGCTGGTGGTGTTCGGCGGCGTCAGCATTAACCCGCAGATGATGAAACTGCGCGGCGGCGTTGATGTGCTGGTGGCAACACCGGGGCGTCTGCTCGATCTCGAGCATCAGAATGCGCTGAAACTCGACAGTATTGAAATCCTCGTCCTCGACGAAGCTGATCGCATGCTGGATATGGGGTTCATTCACGATATCCGCCGCGTGCTGGCGAAACTGCCGCCGAAGCGCCAGAACCTGTTGTTCTCCGCCACCTTCTCTGATGACATCAAACAGCTTGCCGAAAAACTGCTGCGCAATCCGCTGGAAATCGAAGTGGCGCGTCGCAATACCGCCTCTGAGCAGGTAACGCAGCACGTCCATTTTGTCGATAAGAAACGCAAGCGGGAGCTGCTGTCGCTGATGATTGGTCAGGGCAACTGGCAACAGGTGCTGGTCTTCACCCGTACCAAACACGGCGCTAACCATCTGGCGGAGCAGTTAAATAAAGATGGTATCCGCAGTGCGGCGATCCACGGCAACAAAAGCCAGGGCGCGCGTACCCGTGCGCTGGCGGATTTTAAATCCGGCGATCTCCGCGTGCTGGTGGCGACAGACATCGCCGCGCGTGGTCTCGACATCGAAGAACTGCCGCATGTGGTGAACTACGAGCTGCCAAATGTCCCGGAAGATTACGTGCATCGCATTGGTCGTACCGGCCGTGCGGCGGCCACCGGCGAAGCGTTGTCGCTGGTCTGTGTTGATGAGCATAAGCTGCTGCGTGACATCGAGCGTCTGCTGAAGAAAGAGATCCCACGCATTGCGCTGCCGGGTTTCGAGCCGGATCCGTCCATCAAAGCGGAACCTATCCAGAATGGTCGTCAGGGTCGCGGTGACCGCGGTCAGGGCCAGAGGCAGAATTCGGGGCGCGGACAACAACAACCGCGCCGCAGCGATAGCGGTAGCGCGAAGCCAAAAGCGCCTCGCCGTCAGGACGACAAACCAACGGGCGAAAAACCGCGTCGTCGCCGTCCACGTAAGATTGCAGAGTAATTTGCGAGCCCGGCCGAAAAGCCGGGCTTTTACTTTGCCCACCGGCCTGGAAAGTGCCACAATAGTGGCTGTTTATACAGTATTCAGGTTGTCCCGATGTCACTTACCGCCGCGCTGAAGGCGCAAATTGCCACCTGGTATAAAGCGCTTCAGGAGCAGATCCCCGACTTTATCCCGCGCCCCCCACAGCGGCAGATGATTGCTGATGTGGCGAAAACGCTCGCCGGAGAAGACGGGCGGCATCTGGCAATTGAGGCTCCCACCGGCGTCGGGAAAACCCTTTCTTATTTAATTCCTGGCATCGCCATTGCGCGCGAAGAGCAAAAAACGCTGGTGGTCAGCACCGCCAACGTCGCCCTGCAGGATCAGATCTTCAGCAAGGATCTGCCGCTGCTGAAAAAAATCATACCCGATCTGCGCTTTACCGCCGCCTTTGGCCGCGGGCGTTACGTCTGCCCGCGTAACCTGACGGCACTCGCCAGTACCGAACCAACACAACAGGATCTGCTCGCTTTTCTTGACGACGCATTAACTCCCAATAATCAGGAAGAGCAGAAGCGCTGCGCGAAGCTGAAAGCAGATCTCGATGGCTACAAATGGGACGGCCTGCGCGATCACACCGACATCGCCATTGATGACGATCTCTGGCGGCGGCTGAGCACTGACAAAGCCAGCTGCCTGAACCGGAACTGCCATTACTATCGCGAATGCCCGTTTTTCGTCGCCCGCAGGGAAATCCAGGAAGCCGAAGTGGTGGTCGCCAACCATGCGCTGGTGATGGCGGCGATGGAGAGCGAAGCGGTGCTGCCGGAGCCGAAAAACCTGCTGTTGGTCCTCGATGAAGGCCATCATTTACCAGACGTTGCGCGTGATGCGCTGGAGATGAGCGCAGAGATTAGCGCACCCTGGTACCGGCTGCAGTTAGATCTGTTCACCAAACTGGTGGCGACCTGCCTCGAACAATTTCGCCCGAAGACCACACCGCCGCTGGCGATACCGGAACGGTTGAATGCGCATTGCGAAGAGCTGTACGAACTGATTTCGTCGCTGAATACTTTGCTCAATCACTATATGCCTGCCACCCAGGAGGCCGAGCATCGCTTCACGATGGGCGAGTTACCTGACGAAGTTATGGCGATTTGCCAGCGACTGGCGAAGCTCACCGAACAGTTGCGCGGGCTGTCAGAACTGTTTCTTAACGATCTCAGCGAAAAAACCGGCAGCCACGATATCGTGCGTTTACACCGCGTATTGTTGCAGATGAACCGCGCCCTTGGCATGTTTGAAAGCCAGAGCAAGCTGTGGCGGCTGGCGTCGATGGTACAGGCGTCCGGCGCGCCGGTGAGCAAATGGGCGACGCGGGAAATCCGTGATGGGCAGGTGCACATCATGTTCCATTGCGTCGGCATTCGCGTCAGCGATCAACTGGAAAAGCTACTGTGGCGCAGCGTGCCGCACATTGTTGTCACTTCCGCCACGCTGCGTTCGCTGAACAGCTTTTCGCGCCTGCAGGAGATGAGCGGCCTGAAAGAAATCGCCGGTGACCGCTTTGTGGCGCTCGATTCCCCCTTTAATCACGTTGAGCAGGGCAAAATCGTGATTCCACAGATGCGCTATGAGCCGCTGATGGAAAACGAAGAGCAGCATATCGCCGAAATGGCCGCGTTCTTTCGCCAGTCGCTGGAAAGCAAAAAGCATCTCGGCATGCTGGTGCTGTTTGCCAGTGGCCGGGCGATGCAGCGTTTTCTTGAGTACGTCACCGATTTGCGCCTGATGCTGCTGGTGCAGGGCGATCAGCCACGTTACCGGCTGGTGGAACTGCACCGCAAGCGTGTGGCAAACGGTGAGCGCAGTGTGCTGGTGGGGTTGCAGTCGTTCGCGGAAGGGCTGGATCTGAAAGGCGAACTGCTAAGCCAGGTGCATATTCATAAAATCGCCTTTCCGCCCATCGACAGCCCGGTGGTGATCACCGAAGGCGAATGGCTGAAGAGTCTCAACCGTTATCCGTTCGAAGTGCAGAGCCTGCCGAGCGCCTCGTTTAACCTGATCCAGCAGGTCGGGCGCCTAATCCGCAGCCACAGTTGTTGGGGCGAAGTGGTTATCTATGATAAGCGCCTGCTGAGCAAGAGTTATGGTAAGCGCTTACTTAATGCGCTGCCGGTATTTCCCATCGAGCAACCTGATGTGCCAGAGGTTATAGTAAAAAGCAAAGCAAAACAGAGCCGTCGTAAACGACGATAGCGTCAGGCAAGGAGTTAACATGGATTATCGCACTATCATCAAAGAAGTCGGGCGAGGAAAGCATCATGCGCGCGACCTCGATTTCGATACCGCGCGCGCCCTGTATACGCGAATGCTGGAAGGCGATGTACCGGATCTTGAAATGGGCGGTATTCTCATTGCGCTGCGGATTAAGGGCGAGGGTGAAGCGGAAATGCGCGGCTTTTATGAGGCGATGCAGCAGCAGACTATCCGCCTGACGCCTCCGGTCGGAAAGCCAATGCCGATCGTTATCCCCAGTTATAACGGCGCGCGCAAACAGGCCAACCTCACGCCGCTGCTCGCCATGCTACTGCACAAGCTCGGGTTTCCGGTGGTGGTGCATGGCGTGAGTGAAGATCCCACCCGCATCCTGACGGAAACCATTTTCGAGATGATCGGCATCGAGGCTACGCGCCACGCCGGGCAGGCGCAGGCCAAACTGGAAGGTCATCAGCCGGTCTATATGCCAGTCAGCGCGCTGTGCCCACCGATGGAAAAACAGCTGGCGATGCGCTGGCGGATGGGCGTACGTAACAGCGCGCACACGCTGGCGAAACTGGCAACCCCGTTTGCGGAAAGCGCCGCGCTGCGCCTGTCGAGTGTCTCTCACCCGGAATATGTCACCCGTGTTGCCAGCTTTTTCACTGATATCGGCGGACGTGGCATTTTGCTGCATGGCACCGAAGGCGAAGTGTATGCCAGCCCGCAGCGTTGCCCGCAGATTAATCTGATCGATGAAAACGGTGTGCAGGTACTGGTTGAGCGCCAGAGCGAAGATAACCGCGACGTCATCCTGCCCGCGTCGAAAGATCCGCTGATCACCGCGCACTGGATTGAGCGCTGCGTGGCGGGCAGCGAGCCGGTGCCGCAGTCGCTGAAAATTCAGCTCGCCTGCTGTTTACTGGCGACCGGCGAAGTCGCAAGCCTTGAAGCAGGGCTGGCTCGTGTGGCGGAATGCTGGTAACGGGCTGATTGCCGGAAAAAGAGCAAAAAAAAGCCCGTCCAGTGGCGAGGACGGGCAAGCAAGGGTAACAAACAGGGTTAATGAGGGTTAATCAACACAGAGGGTATGTGGCTTACTTGTAAATAACGGCAGTACCGCTCACTTTGTTATTCGTGTTAGCGGACGTGATGCTGTAGCTCGTTGCGCCTGCAGCAGCCGCTTTCTCAGCCAGTTTTGCTTCCAGACCATCCAGCGTGCTTGCGCCTTCAGCGGAAACCACACCAATTTTATTCATGCCCTGCGCCTGCGCCGGAGAAACGGCATCAGCAGCGAAAGCACCAAAGGAGAGCGTAGACAGGGCGATGGCAGCAACAGCATATTTAACGTTTTTCATGTTCAGATTCTCGCAGGTTGTTTTGTAGAGGACGATGTTCCGTCGATGTGATGAGTATCACGTTTTTAGTCGATGGAGAAAATCGAACATAATTGATAGTCTTCATCAAATAATTTGAATCAATAATAATTTATTGATTATTAATAAATTATTTTTCGAAAACGCACAGAAAGGAAGTGTGAAGTCGATCACCTGGCGAAAAAGGCACGGAATGCGACTTATTTCGCCAGAAATCGTGGAAGTAAAGACGTTGAGTTATTCTGTGTAAACAGGTAAGGATTTGTCAGCGAAGCTGGCTGTCCTTTGAACCACGGCGATTATATCCCGAAAACGTAGAGTTATGTAAATCTTTCTGCTGCTGGCATTTGATGCAGTATCTGACACCCGGCACGGCCTTTCTGCGTGCCTCCGGGATCGCCTCTGCGCATTCATCACAAAATTTGAGGCTTTCACCACCTGAAATAGCATTTCTCACGCGCGCGACGGCATCATCAACCGTGCTGTCGATTTGTTGCTGAACGGCATCATCATTTGCCCATCCTGAAGCCATGTCTCACCTCCGACATTGTCACATCATCGTAATCTATTATATGTGGTCAAAAATTAAACAAACAAGAGACAGATAAAAATAATGCACCCACGGTGTGAGTGCATTCTGATGGCGGGGAAAAAGGGCATTATTTGTAGATGGTGGCCGTACCGAACATTTTGTTTTCACCGCTGGCACCGTTAATCACATAGCCCGTTGCCCCTTTTTCCTGGGCTTTTTCTGCCAGTTTAGCCTGCAGCTCATCAAGACTGCTGGCACCGCTCACGGACACCGTACCGGCCGGACGTAGCTGCCCGGTCTCACCCCGGTTCAGTTGCTGTGGCTCCGCCTGTGACGCGAAAGAGAAGGCGGCTAACGCGCCAGCAGCAATCAACGCAAGACTTCTTTTCATGGTGACAACCTCTCTGTTTCGACGGAATACTATAGAAGTGTAGGTGGTCACGAAGCGAGGATGCGCGCAAAAAATTGATGGTGAAATGCGTATTTTTTGAACAACAAAAACTGACATTTCGTTGACAAAACAGCCACATGGAAGTGGCTGTTTTATGAAGAGTTATCTGGCATCCGGCCGGACTAAGTCGAACCGGTGGCTATCGCTAATGGTGTAATACGCGGTAGGGCCGCCTGCGCGCAGTACCGGATTAGTTCTGGCGGTCTGATAAATGCCGTTTTCAAGTAATCTTTCATCAATATGAATACCAACCACTTCGCCCAGCACCAGCCAGCTTTCGACTGGGGTGCCGTCGGCGGCGGTGAGCTGAATGCATTGTGACAGTTTGCACTCAAAATTGACCGGGCTTTCCGCCACGCGTGGCGCCTTCACAAAGCGGCTTGCCGCCGGGGTTAAGCCTGCGACAGCAAATTCGTCTTCGCCGTGGGGCAGGCTGGCGGAGGTTTCATTCATGGCGCTGGCAAGGTCTCGTGTCGCCAGATTCCAGACAAATTCCTTCGTTTCCACGATGTTCTGTACGCTGTCTTTCCAGCCGCTGCTGGCGAAACCGATAATCGGCGGACGATAGTTAAAACAATTGAAGAAGCTGTAGGGCGCCAGGTTGCGTCGTCCCTGTGCGTCGAGGGAGGCGATCCAGCCGATAGGGCGCGGGCCGATAATGGCGTTCAGCGGGTCGTGTGGCAGTCCGTGTCCCTGCGAAGGTTGATAGAAATACATAGCGCACCTTGTTGTCGTCATGATTTTCTCCAGCCTCACTTATTTACCCCGCCGCCGTCAACGGGTATCTTACGCGCGGAAAACAGGAGAAAGCCATGAATGCCCAGAAGCCGGGACTGCACCCGCGTAACCGTCACAACACCCGCTACGATCTCACCGCGCTGAGCCAGACCAGCCCCCAACTGGCGCCTTTTTTAACGCTCAACCCGGCGGGGGAGCAGACGATCAATTTTGCCGATCCGCTGGCGGTGAAAGCGCTGAACAAAGCGTTACTGGCGCATTTTTATGGTGTGGAGCACTGGAACATTCCTGATGGTTTTCTCTGCCCGCCAGTACCGGGGCGCGCTGATTACATTCACCATCTGGCGGATCTGCTGGGCGAAACGACCGGCGAGATCCCGCGCAATGCTACCGTTCTCGATATCGGCATCGGTGCCAACTGCATTTATCCGCTGATTGGTGCGCATGAATACGGCTGGCGTTTTACCGGCAGCGAAGTGGATGCCGATGCTTTTGCCAGCGCACAGGCGATTGTCAGCGGCAATGCCGGGCTGAGCCGTCAGATCCGCCTGCGCAGGCAGAAAAATACACAGCAGATTTTCAGTGGCATCATCCATAAAAATGAAGAATACGACGCTACGCTGTGTAACCCGCCATTCCATGATTCTGCCGCCGCCGCGCGTCAGGGCAGCGAGCGCAAACGCCGCAATCTGGGGCAGGACAAAAACGATGCACTCAACTTTGGCGGTCAGCAGCAGGAATTATGGTGCGAGGGCGGCGAAGTGGCCTTCATCAGTAAAATGATTGCCGAAAGTCAGCAGTTCGCGCGTCAGGTGATGTGGTTCACCTCGCTGGTTTCTCGTGGCGATAATCTGCCGGAGCTGTACCGCGCGCTGACGCAGGCAGGTACCGTGAAGGTGGTGAAAAAAGAGATGGCCCAGGGACAAAAGCAGAGTCGCTTTATCGCCTGGACCTTTATGAATGACGAGCAACGTCGCCGTTTCGCCTCGCGCCCGCGTTAAAGCGTCGGCTCCTGCGGCGGTGGCTGGCCTTCGGGTGCGGCGCCGCTGACCGGCAGCATCTGGTAGGTCTGTACCGGCGCGCGAATGCCCGCGCGGTCGAAGTGTTTTTTCACCTGCGTGTCGAGCGCAAAGCGCACGGTCCACTGCTTCAGCGGCAGGGTGGTGAAGGAGACGCGCAGGGTAAACGCGGTATTGGTCAGCCCCACCAGTCCGGCAAACGACGGTTCGCCGATGATAAGACCGCGGATCTCTTCCTGCTCCATCAGCTCAGCGACGGCATCTTTCAGCGCCTGGTTGGCCTTATCCGTATCTTCCTGACGATCGACGTCATAGTTCGCCACTACCGAACCAATGCCGCGGACAAAGTTAGCGAAGGTGGTGATCGACGACCAGGGAATGATGTGATACGCACCGGTATCCTGACGCACGCCAACAGACCGAATTGACATCCGCTCCACCGTCCCGGTCAGCGGTCCGATGGTCACCAGATCACCGGTATTCATGCCGTTCTCAAACTGAATAAAGATCCCGGTAATGATATCTTTCACCAGCGTCTGCGCACCGAACGAGATTGCCAGACCCAGCGCCCCGGCACCGGCCAGCAACGGGGCGATATTCACACCAATTTCCGACAGCACAATCATCACCGTGATGGTACTGATGACTACCGCCAGCGCATTACGAAACAGTGTCAGCAGCGTCCGGGTGCGCGCGCTGGGGAGCGGGCGACCGTGAATATCTGACGCGAGGCGGTTTTCGATAAGACTGGCGAGCACCGTCCAGCCCACCGCAGAGAAAAAGAGGATCAGCGCGATGCGGATCAGGATATCGACGGTTTTCTCCCCCGCGCCGTAGTGCAGCCATTGCCAGAAATCGAACAGCCCCCAGGCGCTGAGCAACATCATGACGGCAACGCAGACAATCAGGAAGCGGGCGAATTTTAATGACGCGGAGATCCAGCCGTTAAGTCGTTTTTGCAGCTCAGGATAACTGCGCTGCGTTTCCGGCGACAGGGTGATGGTTTTCGCAATCCAGCGGGAAAGAATGCCGGACGCGAAAGCCGCAATACTGATGATCGCCAGACTGCGCACCGTCGCGCCCATCATAAATTTCAGGCTGTTGCCGGGGTCGAACAGCGAGAAAAAGAACAGCACGATAAAATAGGCGCTCGCTACCCAGTGCCACACCAGCGCAAAGGCGCGGATAAACAGGCTGAAAAAGGGCAGCGAATGGTCAGCCAGTTGTTGCAGGCTGTGGGTGATATTCTGTTTGTTGCGGAAAATCAACCGCAGCGCCCAGAGGGTGATCACCAGCATAATCGCCACGTTTGCCAGCGCACCCACCTGCACGTTGATCTGGTTAGAGATAATCGGCACCGCCACAATCAACCCGTAGCCGATAAGGCTGCTCAGTGTGCTCAGCCGCAGATTCCAGTAACGCGCGACGTCATCCTGCGTATTAAACGGTCGCAGCTCGGGAACCCGGGGGCAAAAAACCAACCGCAGAATCGCTTTGAAAAACTCGATCAGCGCAAAGGCATTGAGAAACAGGCTCTGCTGAAAGGCGATGGTGCGGCTGCCGGCGTTCAGGTTATCGCTCAGCATCTGGCCGATAAATAATGTGAATGCCAGCAACAGCAGGTCGATAATAAACGCGCCAACGATCATCAACGGCAATTGCAGCCAGTTATTGCGCTCGCGGTTTTTCCGTCGCCCCCATTGCCCCATTTTGCGGTACAGCGGTAGCGCGCAGAGCCGTAACAGGCCGTAGATGGCGAACACCAGCGCGGCCAGCAGCAGAAAATGGGTCAGGGCGTTGGTGAAGGTTTGCGGGTTAAACGGCTTATGTGGCGAGCCGGTAATGTTGCGCCAGAGCTGGGCGAAGCGCGATGAAAGCTGTTCGCCATAGTGACGGCTGACATCGGTGACGTTTTCGAGCACTGTTTTTTGCTCAGTAACCTCCGGCGGGATGATTTTCGGCACCTGTTCTGCGGGCGGCGTGGCTGCCGCCTGGCGCAGCTGTTCGATCAGTTCTTTGCGCGACGTGTCGTTTTCCAGGACATCAGCCAGCGCCGCATAGGCCGCTTTTTTCTGCGCCAGATCGGGCTCCTGGACAGACGCCTGACTGGCGTCAGACGAGGCGCCGGAGGTGACCCCCGGGATCGTCACCGCCTGTAGCGGCGCACTGAACAGTGCGAAAAGGAAGAGGAAAACCCACGGCACGATAGCCTCCGTCGAAAATGTCCAACAAAATGATAAGTATAGAAGGCAGACGCCAGCGCGCGGGTTTTGAGAACAATCTGGTGAGGTAATGACTCTCTCCCCGGCGGGGAGAGAGCGGGGAGGACTATCAGGAAACGTGTTGCAGGAATTCCTGCAGGCGCTGGCTCGGTGGGTTTTTGACTAACGCCTGCGGGTCGCCATCTTCCGCGATACGGCCTTTATCGATGAAAATCAGACGGGAAGCCACTTTCTCAGCAAAGCCGATTTCGTGGGTGACAATCACCATCGTCATGCCTTCTTCGGCCAGATCCTGCATCACCTTCAGCACTTCATGACGCAGTTCCGGATCCAGCGCCGAAGTCGGCTCATCAAACAGCATCATTTTCGGTTTTACCGCCAGCGCGCGGGCAATCGCGACGCGCTGCTGTTGACCACCGGAAAGCTCAGACGGGTAGTGGTGCGCGCGCTCGGCAAGCCCCACTTTCGCCAGCAGATCTTTCGCCTGTTTCTCGGCGGTGGCTTTATCCGCGCCACGCACGCGCAGCGGGCCAAACATGACGTTTTCCAGCGCCGTCAGATGCGGGAACAGGTAGAACTGCTGGAACACCATGCCGGCTTCCTGGCGAATCAGGCGTTCGTCCACTTTCGGATCGTTCACTTTCAGACCGTCGACGATAAGCTCGCCGCTGGTGATCTCTTCCAGCTTGTTGATGCAGCGCAGCAGCGTCGATTTACCGGAGCCTGACGGACCGATAATCACCACCACTTCACCCTGTTTGATGTTCAGATCGATGTTATGCAGCACTTGGGTCGGGCCAAAGTGCTTGGAGACGTTTTTAAATTCAATCACAGGATTTTCATCCTTCTTTCAAGACGACGCAGAATGAAGCTCAGCACCAGGGTGATGATCAGATAGAACACGGCGACCGCACTCCAGATTTCCAGGGCACGGAAGTTACCCGCAATGATCTCCTGGCCCTGACGGGTCAGTTCGGCGACGCCGATAACAATAAACAGCGAGGTATCTTTAATGCTGATGATCCACTGGTTACCGAGCGGCGGCAGCATACGGCGCAGCGCCAGCGGTAGGATCACATGGCGAATGGTTTCGCGGCGGGACAGCCCCAGCGCCAGACCGGCTTCGCGAAAGCCCTTATGAATAGACAATACCGCGCCACGGGTGATTTCCGCGATGTAGGCGCCGGAGTTAATCATGATGGTGACGACGGCGGCGCTGAACGGATCAATGCGCAGGTCGGTAAACGCCATCGGCAGGGCGAAGTAGATAAACATCACCTGCACGACGATCGGGGTGCCGCGGATCACTTCGATGAAGACCAGTGCGATATGGTTGGAAATCCAGCCGCCAAAGCAGCGCGCAAAACCTGCTGCCAGACCGATGATCACGCCGCCAATCAGGCCGACAACTGAGATCAACAGCGTCATTTTGGCGCCTTCCATCAAAAGCGGAATGGCAGGCCAGATGGCACTCCAGTCAAACTGCATGATAAGTTCCTGTATACCGTGGTGAAAAACGAAAAACGTAGGCCCGGTAAGCGCAAGCGCCACCGGGCGTTACAAACCTGAATTCAGGCAGAATTATTTAGGTTCAGAACCGAACCATTTTTTATAGATTTCGTTGTACGTACCGTTTTCGTGCAGGGTTTTCAGCGCGCCGTTCACTTTCTCACGCAGTTCGTCGTTGCCTTTCGGGAATGCGACACCATACTGCTGCGCTTCCAGCGATTCGCCCACGGCTTTGAACTGACCGTTGCCCGCGGTTTTGATGAAGTACAGGATGTTCGGCGTGTCATGCAGCACTGCGTCCGCACGATTGGTTCCCAGCTCCATATAGGCGTTATCGATGTTCGGGAACTGACGCAGATCTTTGGTTTTGATATTGGCTTTCGCGTAGTCAACCGAACCGGTACCGCTCTTCACTGCTACTACTTTACCGTCCAGGTCTTTCACGCTTTTGACGTCGTTGTTGTTGGCTTTAACCATCACCAGCAGACCACTTTTGTAGTAGCCGTCAGAGAAATCGACCGCTTTTTTACGCTCTTCGGTAATGGTGATGCCCGCCAGCGCCAGGTCGACGTTTTTGGTCTGCAGCGCCGGAATGATGCCGCTGAAATCCATCGGTTTCAGGGTGTAATCGAGTTTCAGCTCTTTCGCGATAGCCGCCCACAGATCGACGTCAAAGCCGACATACTTATCGCCTTGCTTAAATTCAAACGGGACAAATGCGGTGTCGGTCGCGACAACCAGTTGTTTTTCCGCGGCCTGAGAGGACATCGCAAAAGCCAGGGTCAGTGCAGCCAGTGAAACGTTGAGTACAGACTTCATAGAATTTCCTTTTTTATCCACGGGGCGATCCCCTGCGAGAACACAGGGCAATATGAAAAAATCGTGCCATGTTTGTAACTTGTTGTTTTATAACAACGGAAGAAACTGGCAATGCACGATAACGGGCAGCATTCAGCTTGTGTGCACCGTTATGGGGCGTCATTTTGGTGCAGTTTTACCGCACCGCGACAGAAGGTGTTTTTTAACGCAAGAGCCGGTGATAAAACAATCTTTTGTTAACGATTCTGTGAAGTGATTATTACAATTAATTTACTTTGGCGAGAAATGGTGCAGAAGTTTGCACCATATATGTGCAAAGCCCCCCACAAGGGTGGAGGGCTTCAGTGTGGCATGTTGAATTACGCGATGTTGGATTCGATAAACCACAGGAATTTATCGAGATCACGGGACGCTGCGGTGAAGATATCCGCCGTGTCTTCGTCTTTCGCTTCGCTGATGGCTTTGCGCACATCGTTCGCCACAACAGCATAACGGTCAGCCAGCTCTTTCAGATGATCCTGAACGTCGTGAATATCCAGCGGGTAGGTTTTCAGCGGTGTTTTATTGTTGATGACCTGAGTGGTACCCAGCGCCACGCCACCAAGCTGAACGGCACGTTCTGCCATGGTATCCAGATGGTCGGTCAGCGCAGTACGGAAGCCATCCAGCATTTCATGCACTGCAATAAAGTTCGCGCCGCGCATATTCCAGTGGGCTTGTTTAGTGATCAGCGACAAGTCAATGAACTGAACGACCTGGCGGTTGAGCAACTCAACCGTGGCTTTCTTTTCACTATCCGATACATCGTTGCGAGTATAAAGCAGATTAGATGTTTTAGTTTTTACCAGTTTAGCGGTAGCCATAATCTCATATCCTCTTGAAATGTATTATCCCCGATAATTAACGGAAATAAGTATAGCACCGGATCCGGACAGTACGATTCACGCTGTACCTATCGGTTTGATAGTGGAAAATGTATGTTGCTGTCAGGAATTAGCTGATATCCACCTCTTTAATCGTACTGCTACCGCGTACCGTTAACGCGGAGCCCATCGATGCCGTCACAATCGCCAGCAGCGCCAGCCACTGGGTAAAGGTGAGCGTCTCGTTGAGGAAAATCATCCCGGAGATTGCCGCCAGCGCGGGTTCCATGCTCATCAGTGTGCCAAACGTGCGTGTCGGCAGTCGGGTGAGAGCGATCATCTCCAGCGAGTAAGGCAGCGCCGTGGAGAGGACCGCAATCGCCAGCCCGAGTGGCAGCAGCGACCAGTGCCACAGCGCATCGCCGGTTTGCATCACGCCGATGGGGACAAACACGATCGCGGCAATCAGTGAACCGGCGGAAACCGTTGCCGCGCCATGCTCTTCGCCCACGCGCTGACCGGTCAGAATGTACACTGCCCAGCCAGCCCCGGCGCCCAGCGCCAGTGCGGCACCGAGGAGATCAACATGCGCGACCTGCTGGCCCAGCGGCAACAGAAACCATAACCCGGCCACGGCCAGGATCACCCAGACAAAATCAACGGCACGGCGGGAGGCGAACAGGGCGACGGCCAGCGGCCCGGTAAATTCCAGCGCCACGGCGATGCCCAGCGGAATGCGCTGAATGGAGAGATAGAACAGGTAGTTCATCGCGCCGAGGGACAACCCGTACAGAAGCAGAGGCAGACGCTTTGATTTTTCAAAACGCAGCCGCCACGGCTTAAAAATCACCACCAGGATCAGCGTGCCCAGCGCCAGTCGCAGCGCGGTGACCCCCGGAGCCCCAACCAGCGGAAACAACGATTTAGCCAGCGACGCGCCGCTCTGAATAGAGCACATCGCTATGATTATCACCAGAATTGGCAACCAGGCTGGCGTGGTGCGGGACGGCGCAGGCATCCTTTCTCCTGTCAGTTTTTGTCAAAGGAAGTAAAACCGTCAGTGTAAATGAATAACCCCTTTGCGGTTTAGCTATTGTTGAAAAAAAAGCAGCCGGAAAGTCGTAGAATGTCGCCACGCTGTCGGATTTTTGCGCTACAAAATTAGGATTAATCTGGATGAGGTGCGGGTGTAATACTCGTAATAATGGCGTAATATTCGGTAAATTCGCTGATTTTTGAAAGGTATAGTCAGCCATGGAAACGTTTAGTTACATGAAATGGGCCTTTAGACAGCGTAAAGTGGAAAGAGTTTCTTAACAATTTTTGATATATTTAAAACTTAGGATTTACTTGAAGCACATTTGAGGTGGTTATGAAAAAAATTGCATGTCTTTCAGCACTGGCCGCAGTTCTGGCTGTTTCCGCAGGTTCTGCTGTTGCAGGTACTTCTACCGTTACTGGTGGTTACGCTCAGAGCGATATGCAGGGCGTTGCTAACAAAGCGAACGGTTTCAACCTGAAGTACCGTTACGAGTTCGACGACAGCAACCCGCTCGGTGTTATCGGTTCCTTTACTTACACTGAAAAAGATCGTACCGAAAACGGCATTTACAACAAAGGTCAGTACTACGGTATCACTGCGGGTCCGGCTTACCGCATCAACGACTGGGCAAGCATCTACGGTGTAGTGGGTGTTGGCTACGGTAAATTCCAGGCGAACGACTTCCCGGCTAGCAAGTCTGACACCAGCGATTACGGCTTCTCCTACGGTGCTGGTCTCCAGTTCAACCCGATCGAGAACGTGGCTCTGGACGTTTCCTATGAGCAGTCTCGCATCCGTAACGTTGACGTTGGCACTTGGATCGCAGGCGTTGGTTACCGTTTCTAATCACTTCGGTGATAATAAAAAATCCGCCTCATAGGGCGGATTTTTTTTGCCTGCGCGTTACTGCTTAACGGGTGTTGGTCGTGAAAATGTCGGTGCCGAGATGGGTGTAATCCACCTTCTGCAATTTGAAGTTGGTGATATACACCGGGCCCGCTTTCTGCTCGGAAATGAAACGGTAGCGGGAGGCGATCTCCTTCGCTTTGATGCCTGTCCACTGAGAGAAGAAGCTCAGGAAATCGTTCGCGGAACGCCGCGCTTTAATGATGCGGTGTGACTTGTCGTCACTGGAAAGCACCATAAACGGCACCTGGAAGTTCTGCTGAAACTTGTCGTCATGTGCCAGATACTGTACCTCTTTCCCACGCTCTTTAAACGCCAGCCCGTGATCGGAGAAATAGACCATCGAGAAGCTGTCGCCGGTATTGCGTAGTTGCGTGTACAGCTTGCTCAGCAGTTCATCGGTTTGTGTCATGGTATAGAGATAGCATGACGTCTCTTTCGACTGCACGAACTCCGCGTATTTCCCTTGCGTCCGGTCGCACGCCTGCGGGTGCGAGCCCATCAGGTGCAGCACAATCAGCTGCGGTTGGGTGTGCTCGCTGGAAAAGACCTGCGCGGTCATTTTCAGCAGGGCTTCGTCGCGGGTGTTTTTATCCGCTTCGAAATCGCCGCTTTTGAGGAACTGTACTTCATCGGCCCGTTTCGCGATGCTGGCGATGGCGGTATCGTACTCGCCGATCTGCCCCTGATTCGAGAACCACCAGGTCTGGAAACCCGCGCGATTGGCGAGGGTGACGAAGTTATCCTGATATTGGGGTTTGCCGTCAACCACCCGGTTGAGGGTCAGGCCGAGCGATTTCTGTGTGGAGCCGCTGGCTGCCACATAATCGGTAAACAGGTAGCCGTTGATGTGGCTGGCGAACGGGGTGTTATCCCAGTGACTGCCAAAGGCGCCGAGTGCGTCGCGGCGCGCGCTTTCGCCAATCACCACCACATAGGTGTGATATTTCGGCTTCACCGCCACGATATTCCACGTATCTTTCATGCCGGACAGCTCCGCCATCCGCGCTTTTTCATCGAGCACTTCATGGTTGCTGACAATCACGTCTTTCACAAAGCGAAACGCCGGGTAGCCGGTATCGATCACTTTAAATACGCCACCCCACGCCAGATTTTGCACCGGCTGGACGAAAATCGTCCCGGCGCAGAAGACCAGCGCCAGCATTTGCAATTTACCCCACGGTGTGCGCTCGGTAATTTTGCGGCGCACGGCAATCACGCCGAGGGCAAAAATAAAGACGGCGATAAAATAGCTATACCACGGGAAGATGGTGAGGATTTCCGTCGACTCTTCCATATTAGTGGAATGCAGCGCCAGCAGGGTATTGAAGTTCGGCGCGCCGTACGCCTGCGCGAACGGAAAATAGAAGGCCGCTACCAGCGAATAGACTCCGATGAGCGCTTTTTGTACGCGCGGAAACGTGCGCCACAATAAATGCAGAACGCAGGCAAACGCCACCGTATAGAGCGCACTAAAGGCGTAACCCAGCGCGAGGTTAATCAGCAGAGATTGCAGAACATAAAAACCTGTCCACGGGCTTAATGTCACACCGCGGGCAGCAAGTGAATCTTTCAGGGTTAAATTCATAGGTCACTATCATAAAAACGCCATGTGCTTCCCCTGGCGTCAAGGGTTAAAACCTGCCGGGATAGTGCGAGAAAAACGAGAAAGGTTCTCAGCTGAATGCCATAAGCCATGCAGGGCTGCACGAAGATAGAGCGGCGCTATGAGAAGGTCAACTACCGGTAAGCAAATGTTTTGCGAGGAAGTTTGCAAATCCGTAAAAAAACAGGCGAATTTTGTGATGCTAACGCCAGTCTGGCAGGGGATTGTGACAAAAAAATGAAGCGGCGTACCGCGACGCCGCATTTTAGTGGGAAGGTTTATCCTGTTGCGGTTTGTTGTTGATGTAGCCGCACAACATGTTCAGCAGCATCAACCGGACTTTAAAAGGAGAGTGAGTAAACACGCGTAAGCACCTCTTGAATTCATTCATGGCAACCTCCCGGGACCTGTGGCTTCTTCCGTCCATGAAGAATGTTCGTCTTATATACAGATATAGCACAGGCTATATTATATAGCTATTGCTAACACGTTAAATTTTTGTGCTATGGGTGCAATCCTTTACAATGGTGCTTCTTTATATGATGCTTTGACGCGTTGCATGAATGAGGAAGCACAATGAGTCGTCGCGAGGGGCCGCCAGTGAAGAAAAAAGTAACGCATCTGGTGAATGTGGAAGAGCACGTCGAAGCTTTTCGCCAGGTGCGGGAGGCGCATCGTCGCGAGCTGATTGATGATTATGTCGAACTGATTTCCGATTTGATCCGTGAAGTGGGGGAAGCCCGTCAGGTTGACATGGCTGCTCGCCTCGGCGTGTCGCAACCGACGGTGGCGAAAATGCTCAAGCGGCTGGCGAGCGTCGGGCTGATTGAACAGATCCCATGGCGCGGCGTGTTCCTGACCGCGGAAGGGGAACGCCTGGCGGAGGAGAGCCGCATTCGCCACCATATTGTTGAAAACTTCCTGCTGGTGCTTGGCGTCAGCCCGGAGATTGCGCGTCGCGATGCCGAAGGCATCGAGCATCATGTCAGCCAGGAAACTCTCGACGTCTTTCACCAGTTCACTCTCAGGCAGGGGCAACGCTCTGAATGAATCTGCCGTTTTTGCGCGCGCTGGCGCGTGATCGATTCCTGCACCTGCTGGTTGTTATTGGCATTCTGCTCAGTTTTCTGGTTCCCTTCGCCCCGCAGAAATGGCCTGCCGCCATTGACTGGCACACAATTATCACCCTCAGCGGTCTGATGCTGCTCACCAAAGGGGTGGAGCAGAGCGGCTATTTTGACGTGCTCGGGCGAAAAATGGCGCGCCGGTTTGTCACCGAACGGCAAATCGCCCTCTTTATGGTGCTGGCTGCCGCGTTGCTGTCCACCTTTTTAACCAACGACGTCGCGCTATTTATCATCGTACCGCTCACCCTGACGCTGAAAAAATGGTGTGCGATCCCGGTCAACCGGTTGATTATTTTCGAAGCGCTGGCGGTTAACGCCGGTTCGCTGCTAACCCCCATCGGTAACCCGCAAAACATCCTGTTATGGGGGCGTTCCGGTCTTTCATTCGTCGCGTTTATCGGTCAAATGTTTCCGCTGGCGCTGGCCATGATGCTGACGCTGCTGGTGCTGTGCTGGTTCTGTTTCCCGGCAAAAACGCTGGTCTTTCAGAGCAGCGATCGCTCGCCGCAGTGGTCGCCGGTTTTAGTCTGGAGTTGTCTGGCGTTTTACCTGATCTTTCTGGTGGCGCTGGAGCTGAAACTGGAACTGTGGGGGCTGGCGCTGATCGCCGTCGGGTTCCTGTTACTGGCAAGGCGTGTGGTGCTGAGTGTTGACAGGTCGCTGTTGCTGGTGTTTGTGGCGATGTTTATCGATGTGCATCTGCTGACGCAGCTTCCCTCGCTGCATCATCTTCTGACCGGCGTCGGTAAATTCTCCGACGGTGGCCTGTGGCTGACCGCCATTGGCCTGTCGCAGTTTATCAGTAACGTCCCCTCTACCATTCTGCTGCTGAATTACATACCACCAACAGCCCTGCTCGCCTGGGCGGTTAACGTCGGCGGGTTTGGATTATTACCCGGATCGCTGGCTAATCTCATTGCCCTGCGGATGGCGAACGATCGCCGCATCTGGTGGCGTTTTCACCTCTATTCACTGCCGGTTCTGGCCTGGGCGACCCTCGTCGGTTATCTGTTGCTGCGCAGCATATAAAGAGGATCAGGCAAGAAACGGGCAGAATTGCCCCATTCGCAAATACCCGTCACTGGCTATAACTATAGGGCACTCGCATCATTCAATTCGAGGAGACTCCTGTGAGATACCAGAAACTAGGCAATACCGGGTTATTTGTGTCTGAACTGTGCCTCGGCACCATGACATTCGGTGGTGAAGGCGGCATGTGGGGCAAGATTGGCCAGCTGCGTCAGGCAGAAGCCGAACAACTGGTGGGCAGCGCGCTGGATGCGGGCATTAACTTTATTGATACCGCCAACGTCTATTCCGAAGGACGTTCGGAGGAGATCACGGGTCAGGCGCTGAAAAACCTGAAAGTGCCACGCGAAAACGTAGTAGTGGCAACCAAGGTGTTTGGCGAGACTGGCACGGCGGGCGTTAACTCGCGCGGCAGCTCGCGCTATCACATCATCAATAGCGTCAAAGAGAGCCTGCGCCGTTTACAGTTGGATCATCTCGACCTTTACCAGTTGCATGGTTTTGACCCGGCAACGCCGATGGAAGAGACGCTCCATGCACTGGACAGCCTTGTCCAGCAGGGCCATGTACGTTACATCGGCGTATCGAACTGGGCGGCATGGCAAATCATGAAAGCGCTGGGTATTTCCGACAGGCTTGGGCTGGCGCGCTTTGTGTCGCTGCAGGCGTATTACACCATCGCCGGGCGCGACCTGGAACGTGAACTGGTGCCGATGATGCAAAGCGAAGGCGTCGGGTTGATGGTCTGGAGCCCGCTGGCGGGCGGTCTGCTGAGCGGTAAATATGACCGCAACGGGCAAAGCGAAAGCGGCGGTCGTCGGCAGGAATTTGACTTCCCGCCAGTGGACAAAGACCGTGCGTTCGACTGCGTGGACGTCATGCGTACCATCGCGGAAAACAAAGGTGTTTCCGTCGCGCAGATTGCGCTTGCCTGGCTGTTGCATCAGCCAGTGGTCAGCAGCGTGATTATCGGTGCTAAACGTGCGGATCAACTGCAGGATAACCTGGCGGCGACGGATATTCGCTTCACGGCTGAAGAGCTGCAACAGCTGAATGACGTCAGCGAACTGCCGCGTGAGTATCCTGGCTGGATGCTGGAACGTCAGGGCGAATATCGCCGTAATCAACTGACATCCAAATAACGCAAGAACGATTCAGAACCGGGTACGCCAGCAGGGGTGCCCGGTTTTTTTATTTTGGATCACAAAAAGCGTGCTTTTCATTTGCCCGAATAGTGTTCAGGTTTAATATGACTAGTCATATCATATTAAATGACTAGTCATATTAAGAGGTGCGAGAGATGAATCGACTGCCAGCCAATTTTTTGTGGGGAAACTCGGTGTCCAGCATGCAGACGGAAGGCGCATGGAACGAGGGCGGGAAGGGGATGTCGGTATATGACATACGCGAGCCGCGCGAATTTGCCTCCGACTGGAAAGTCGCCACCGATTCGTATCACCGCTACCCGAAAGATTTCGATCTGATGAAAGATCTGGGCATGAACTGCTACCGCTTCCAGATTGCCTGGAGCCGCGTCTGCCCGACCGGCGATGGCGAATTTAACGACGAAGGCATCGCCTTTTACGATCGCTTTATCAATGATCTCATCGCCCGCGGCATTGAGCCGATGATCTGCCTTTATCACTTCGACATGCCGCTGGCGCTGGCAGAAAAATACAACGGTTTTACCGACCGCCGGGTGATGGAGGCCTTTATTCGCTACGGTCAGAAAATGATCGACTGTTTTGGCGATCGGGTGAAATGGTGGCTGACCTTTAACGAACAAAATCTTTACCACATGCCGGATGCGTTTCTCATTTCCGGTTACATGCGTGGCGACCGCACGCTGCGCGAACTGTACCAGATCCAGCATCATGTGATGATGGCGCACGTACACCTGACCTGCTATCTGCACGATACCCAACCTGCGGCGCTCATGGGCGGCATGCTGGCACACCAGTTGGTCTATCCGGCGACCTGCAAACCGCAGGATGTCTTTTGTGCACAGCAGTACGACGAATTCACCAACCAGAACCTGCTGCGTGTTTATGCCGGGGAAGGCTACAGCCCGGAAGTGCTGGCGGTGGTGGAGCGTGAAGGGTTTACCGATATTTATCAGCCTGCCGATCTGGCGTTGCTCACCACCACAAAATGCGATTATCTGGCGTTCAGCTACTATGCCAGTCGTACCCTCGACAGTGACGTGATCCCGGCGGGAACGGCGGTGAATGATTATCTGACGTATGGCATGAAGGATAACCCGTTCCTGAAAGCGACCGAGTGGAACTGGCAGATTGATCCGCTGGGCTTTCGCACTATCATCACCCGTTATTACAACGACTGGCGACTGCCGGTATTCCCGATTGAAAACGGGATTGGCGTGATTGAAGCCTGGGACGGCGTCAACCCGGTCGATGATGACTACCGCATTGAGTATCATCGCGATCATATCAACGCCATGAAAGCGGCGATTTTTGAGGACGGCGCCGAGGTGATTGGCTATCTTGGCTGGGGACTGATTGATATCCTCAGTTCGCAGGGTGATATGCGCAAACGCTACGGCGTGGTGTATGTAAACCGTGATAATCACGATCTTAAAGATCTCAAACGCGTGCCGAAGAAAAGCTATGCCTGGCTGAAGCGCGCCATTCACAGCAACGGCGAAGAGATGTAACGATGACCGCCAAATATCTCGCCATCGCGCGGGAAATCAAAAAGCGCATTGACAGCCAGCAGTACGCGGCGAATGCGCCATTGCCTGACCAGCACGCGCTGGCAGCGGAGTTTAGTACCAGCCGGATGACCATCCAGCAGGCGATGCGCCAGCTGATTGTCGAATGGCTGGTCTATACCCGTCAGGGGCAGGGAACGTTTATCCGCAAAAACTACAGTCAGCTTTCGCAGTGGGATCTGGCCGGTAGCGACTACTTTGGCGCCACCAAAACCTGGGAGCACGTCGGCCCGGTGGAAAGCCAGGTGTTGCGCTTTGAACTGCGTTTTCCCAGTGAAAATGAACAGAGTGCGCTGTTGATTGATGCTGACGCACCAGTGTATGACTTTGCCCGTCTGCGGTTGCTTAACGGCGAACCGGTGTCGCTCGATGAAACCGTCATGCCGGTAGCGCTGGTGCCGGGTCTCAATAAATCGCACCTGGAAAGCTCGGTCTTTCGCTACGTTCAGGAGACGTTAGGACTAAAGCTGATGGGCTCCCGGCGCGTGGTACGTGCGCTGAAGCCCAATGAACTGGACCGGCAGCATCTGCACTGTGACGTCACTGACCCGGTTCTGGAAGTGGAGCAGGTTATCTATCTTGAGGACGGCACGCCGCTGGAGTACGCCCGTTGCCATTACCGCTACGATCACGGCGGCATGGTGATTGTGAATAACGGATAATAAAAAAGGCGGATATGATAATCCGCCTTTTTTTGTCCTGCCTGGTAATTAGTTCAGACGAACCGGCATTCCGGAACGCGCCTGAATCGACTGGTTCAGTACGTCCTGATCAACGTCAGACTGACCAGTTACCTGCTGCACAGATTTGTTCAGCGAGATCGGCACAATTTCACCTTCTTCAAATTGCGCTTCGGTGGTGGACAGCGGGTTGTGAACTTCGATGTAGCGGCTGCCATCCGGCTCGGTGGTGGCTTTTACCGGCTCATCAATAAACTGAACACGGGTACCGACCGGTACGTTCTGGAACAGGAATTTGATGTCATCGTTACGCAGACGTACGCAACCGTGGCTCACGCGCAGACCGATACCAAAGTTGGCGTTGGTGCCGTGGATGGCATACAGACGACCGATGTACAGCGCATAGAGGCCCATCGGGTTATCCGGGCCCGCCGGAACAACGGCAGGCAGCGGTTCACCGGCAGCGCGGTATTCGGCGTGCATCTTCGCGGTTGGGGTCCAGGTCGGACCGGCTTTCTTACGTTCTACCTTGGTGGTCCAGTTGATCGGCGTATCTTTGCCTAACTGGCCGATACCAATCGGCAGCACGATAACGGTGTTGGTGCCTTTCGGGTAGTAATACAGACGCATTTCGGCACTGTTGATCACGATACCTTCATGCACGGTGTCCGGCAGGATCAGCTGTTGCGGAATGTTCAGCACGGTGCCGCCTTTCGGCAGGAAGGTGTCGACGCCCGGGTTGGCTTCCAGCATGTTAGACAGGCCCATCTGGTACTCCGCGGCGAAATACTCCAGCGGCTGGTCGTTGCCTTCCGGCACCGTGATGACCTGGTTTTGCCCTACCAGACGGCTGCCGTCGGTAGGAAGGGGATACGTCACAGCTGACGCAGTATTACAAAAGCCTACAACGGCCAGAGCAGCCGCAAAAACTGTCGATAATTTCATATTCATGTTGTGCGAAATAGTTTGCCACACTGGCGTTGTTGGAGAATTAAGACCTCAGATGGGAGCGCATTATATGTGCATTCCAGCAAACAGGGAATTCAGATGTCTACGAAATCAGTATTTTTCATCCTGATTGCTACTGTAGCCGTTGTTGTACACGCTGGCGACAAATTCGGAACAATGGAAGCGGCAGGAAACGAAATTCGCCGTAACCGTGAAAAAAAGGCCAGACAGTGGCATAATAAGCGGTTTGTCACATCGTTCAGGATATCTCCGTGTTAGTCACCAGCAACGTCACCATGCAGTTTGGCAGTAAGCCGCTGTTCGAAAATATCTCCGTCAAATTTGGCGGCGGCAACCGTTACGGCCTGATTGGCGCCAACGGTAGCGGTAAATCCACCTTTATGAAAATTCTCGGCGGCGATTTAGAACCGACGCTGGGCAACGTGTCGCTCGATCCTAACGAGCGCATCGGTAAACTGCGTCAGGACCAGTTTGCCTTCGAAAACTTTACCGTGCTCGACACGGTGATCATGGGCCACGCGGAACTGTGGGATGTGAAGCAGGAACGCGACCGCATCTACGCGCTCGCCGAAATGAGCGAGGAAGACGGCTACAAAGTGGCTGATCTGGAAGTGAAATACGGCGAGATGGACGGCTACTCCGCCGAATCCCGCGCCGGTGAACTGCTGCTGGGCGTAGGTATTCCTGTCGAGCAGCATTACGGCCCGATGAGCGAAGTGGCGCCAGGCTGGAAATTGCGTGTGCTGCTGGCGCAGGCGCTGTTCTCTAACCCGGATATTCTGCTGCTTGATGAACCGACCAACAACCTGGACATCGACACCATTCGCTGGCTGGAGCAGACGCTGAACGAGCGCGACAGCACCATGATCATCATTTCGCATGACCGTCACTTCCTCAATATGGTCTGTACGCACATGGCGGATCTCGACTACGGCGAGCTGCGCGTTTATCCGGGTAACTACGACGAATACATGACGGCGGCCACCCAGGCGCGCGAACGTCTGCTCGCCGACAACGCCAAGAAGAAAGCGCAGATTGCCGACCTGCAATCGTTCGTCAGCCGCTTTAGCGCCAACGCGTCGAAATCCCGCCAGGCAACGTCCCGTGCCCGTCAGATAGACAAAATCAAACTGGATGAAGTCAAAGCGTCCAGCCGCCAGAACCCATTTATTCGTTTCGAGCAGGACAAGAAACTGTTCCGCAACGCGCTGGAAGTGGAAGCGCTGGCGAAAGGCTTCGACAACGGCCCACTGTTTAAAAACTTCAATCTGCTGCTGGAAGTGGGCGAGAAGATTGCGATCCTCGGTGCCAACGGCGTGGGTAAATCCACCATGCTGAAAACGCTGGTCGGTGAGCTGCCACCGGACAATGGCACCGTAAAATGGTCTGAGAATGCGCAGATTGGCTATTACGCGCAGGATCATGAATACGAATTCGAAAACGACCTGACGGTGTTCGACTGGATGAGCCAGTGGAAGCAGGAAGGCGATGACGAGCAGGCGGTGCGCAGCATTCTCGGGCGTCTGCTGTTCAGCCAGGACGACATCAAAAAGCCAGCGAAAGTGCTCTCCGGTGGGGAGAAAGGCCGTATGCTGTTCGGTAAGCTGATGATGGAAAAACCGAATATCCTGGTGATGGACGAACCGACCAACCATCTCGATATGGAATCGATCGAATCGCTGAACATGGCGCTGGAACTTTACCAGGGCACGCTGATCTTCGTTTCGCATGACCGCGAGTTCGTCTCCTCGCTGGCAACCCGGGTGATTGAAATTACGCCAGAGCGTGTGGTGGATTTCAGCGGCAACTATGAAGATTATCTGCGCAGTAAAGGGATCGACGGGTAAAAACAAAGCCCGGTGGCACTACGCTTACCGGGCCTACGGTTCGAATGTTGTAGGCCGGGTCAGGCGCAGCCGCCACCCGGCAATCAATTACTCAAAACACCCACTCAATTCCTTCAACGCCGTTAATCAGCAGTTTCCGTTTTTCCTCTGCCGGTATCGTTACTTTCAGCGTTTTCCACGCCGGACGATAATCGCCGCGGGTGTTCACCTTCAGGTTAATGGTGGCGCCGTCGCACACCATTTCCCACTCCAGCCACAGGGCGTTGCCGTCTTTGTAACCCCAGCTTTCACCGTCATCTTCAAACAGCAAACCACGGGTGGTACCCACGCCTTTCAGCGGAAACAGGCGCAGTTCACGGCGATCGTCTTTCGCAGCATTAACATAGGTGATGCGCTCGCTGAGCGGCAGACCAGCACCAGCGCGGACCAGCAGCGGCAGTTTTTCCAGTGGCGCATCCAGCGTCACCCACTGGCCGCCGGAGAACCACTCGCTGCTGTAAAAGTCGTACCAGCCGGATTCGTTAGCCGGCAGCCACACGCGGCGTTTGCGCTGACCCGGCTCCACAACGCTGGCGACCAGAATATCGCGGCCAAGCAGGAAGTCGTCGCACTCCTCGAAGGTTTGCTCATCGTGCTCGTGATCGAGGAAAGTCGCGCGCAGCATCGGCTCGTCATCGGCATGCGCCTGCCACAGCAGAGTGTAGAGATAGGGCAGCAGACGATAGCGCAACTCAATGGCGCTGCGGATCGCCGGGGTGATCGCCGGATACATCCAGGGTTCGTTGACCGTCTGATCATCATTCCATGAGTGAATGGTGAAACGCGGATGCATCACTCCGTTCTGCACCCAACGCAGGAACAGCTCGGCGTCGGGCTTGTCGCCAGAGAACCCGGCCACATCATGACCGACGTTATACAGCCCGGAAAGACTCATCCCGACGCCCATGCGGGTGTTGTAGCGCAGGGTGTCCCAGTGAGTGCGATTATCGCCGCTCCAGGTCTGCACGTAACGCTGCATCCCGGCACAGCCGGAACGGGAGATCAGGTACGGGCGTTTCTCCGGCGCAAAACGCTGCTGCGCTTCCATTGAGGCGCGCATCATCAGCAGCGGCATCACCGGGCGAATGTGTTTGATGGCAATCTCGTTGCCGAAGCCGTGACAGCGCGCTTCGCCATCCCAGACCTCAAATTCGTTGTTGTCGTTCCAGGTTGAATCAATCCCCATCTCCAGCAACTGGGTGGTGACGCCTTCCTGCCACCAGGCCACGGTCTCCGGGTTGGTGAAATCGAGGTTGGAGCCTTCGTCATCCCAGAAACTGGAACGTTCCGGCGCATTCGATTCGGAATCACGGATGAACAGACCACGCTCCGCGACCTCGTGGTAACGCGGGTGATCCTGCAGCAGACACGGCTTGATGTTAGCCGCCAGATGCAGACCGGCGTCGTGGAACGCCTGACTCATCACCTTCGGCTGCGGCACTTTGTCGTAGTTCCAGTTGAAGACGTAGCGCTTACCGTTGATCGAGGTATAGCCGGATGAGAGCTGGAACGAATCACAGGGGATCGCATGCTCTTCGCACAGGCGAATAAAATTCATCAGCTGGTTTTGCGCATCCGGCGCGTCGGTGTAGTGCATGGTTGAGCCGCTGTAACCCAGGCTCCACTTCGGCCCGAAGAAGGTTTTACCCGTCAGGCGCACAAAGGCTTTGGTGACATCCAGCACGCGTTTGCCGGTGAAAATGTAGTAATCGATATCGCCCGCCTCGGCCTGCCAGCGGCGGTAGGCGGTGTGATAGTTGTCGATTTCGTTACCCAGATCCAGCCAGCAACTGCTCAGGTTGTCGTAGAACAGTCCCATGCTGATATCGTCGCGGCGGGTGATGGTGAACGGAATGTGCTTATACAGCGGATCGGTGCTGACTGCGTTATAGCCCATGGCATCCAGATTACGCATCTCGTAGCGTTTACCGGTGCGCTGTAGATCACCTGCTTTTTCCCCGAGGCCATAGAAGCGCTCGTTTTTGCGACGGCTGAGATAGTGCGCCACGCCGTCACCGTGGGCGTTCAGCAGGTAAGCGCTGGTCGGGCGATCGCCAGCCAGGTACTGCCACTCACCGGCGTCGTTACGATAATGCCACTCCAGCCACAGCGGCTGATGTACGGTCACGCGCAACTGTTGAGTGGCGATGGTTAACTGATCGTCCTGCTGTGCCAGCGTCCAGGCAGGGCAGGTGAAGCCGCTCAGATCCTCGCGGGGACGGCCCTCCCAGGGAACATCCTGCGCTGGCGCAATACTCCAGGTTCTGTCCAGCGCCAGCTCGCCGTTGCGTTTGATCAGCACGCGAAACAGATTTTCTTCCAGCATGTACAGACACAGGCTATGTTGGCCGTCAACCTTCAACTCAACGTGATGGGCTGACTGCGTTTCAAAAGTCCAGTGTTTAAGCGTCTTCATAATTTACATCCACTCTCAGGCGCGTTTCGCGCGACGTTCAGCAATAAAAGCAACCAGGAACAGGGCACCAATCAGGTCAAAAAAGCCCATGGCGATAAACAGCGGGTTAAAGCCAATCTTGTCGGCGGTAACCCCAATTAACAGGGAGAACAGGAAACTTGCGATCCACGCGGCGGAACCACGCATCCCGTTCACGGTCGCCATCTGGCCTTTATCGAACGATTCCACCACCAGCGCACTGAGCATGCAGGAGATGATCTGGTGGCCGAAACCGCCGATGGAAATCAGGACGATGGTGATGTACGGATCGCGGGTGATGGCGACAATCGCCAGCGAAATCATCAGGAACGCGCCGGTCACCGAACTGGCGACGATGGAGTTCACCCGCGTTGCGCCGAACAGGCGGGTATAGATTTTGGTCAGATAGCCGCTGGCAATGCTACCGAGGTCGGCGGCGAGGAACGGCAGCCAGGCGAACATGGCAATCTGTTTCAGATCCATGCCGTGCTCTTTGGCCAGATACAATGGCACCCAAAAGCTCAGTACCGCCCAGGCAGGCTCCGCCATAAACGCCGGAATGGCGATACCATAGAAGCGTTTGTTTTTACCCACCGTTTTCAGCGCGGTCAGGAACGGCAGTTTCACCGGCGGCGCTTCGTTATCCTGCTTAATGTACTCCAGCTCGGATTTACCCAGGTTCGGGTGTTTGTCCGGGTTGTTATAGAACGCCCACCACAGCACCACCCACAGCAGCGCCAGCACACCGGTAAACATAAAGGCACCCTGCCAGCCAAAAGAGGCATGGGCGAAATAGATGATAGGCGGTGCCAGCATGGCGCCGATGGAGAAACCCACGCCAGCCCAGCCTGCGGCAATCGGGCGTTCCGATTTCGGGAACCACTCACCGATGGTTTTGGCATTGGCAGGAGTCGCCGCCGCTTCTGCGCCACCCATAAAGAAGCGCAGGATTGCCAGATGCAACCAGTTGCCCGCCCCGGCGTGGGCAATACAGGCGACCGCCCATAGCGTGGCGCAGATCATAAAGCCGAGTTTCAGACCGATGACGTCGATAAGCCAGCCACACAGCGGCTGGAACAGGGTATAGGCCAGCTGAAAAGCGCCGACGATCCAGGAATATTGCTCGGTCGTAATGCCGAGGTTGTCTTTAAGTTCTGGGGCAATAATGCCCAGAGAGTTACGGGTGATGTAGTTCACGGTCACGCCGAGGAGGAACAGAATCAGCATCCACCAGCGTAAGTTTTTTACCACCCGGCGGGTCTTGCTGACCGCCATATCGTTGTTAAGGCCCTGGCTCATCGCTGTCTCCACAAGGCATGTCGTCGTAGGGGAAAATGACCAGCTCGCACCTGAGCTGTCATACCAGTTGTTATTAACCTGTTGTTCTTATTATTTTTATTTTACTGATTTCTTACATAACTAGTATGGAAGTTATCGGACCAATTCAGGTTAAGACGAAAAATCACGCCGTTACAGTCGTATTTATGCAAGTTTTTTCATGAAGTGATGAATGGTTCACGGCGATAAGGTTTTTTCCCCGTCAGAATGGACACTATTGATTGTGAAAATTCTTTCATTTTCAAATCAGAGGCAGATCACAAAATGGACAAAAAGCTCAAAATCGCTGAAATCGCGGCCCGTACCGGGTTGTCTGCCAGCACTGTTTCGCGCGTGCTGGCGGGGAAAGCTAATACCAGCGAAAAGGCGCGCAGCCGGGTGCTGGCATGCGCGCGCGAGTTGGGTGTGCTGGACGGCATGGCAGCCGGTCGTATGCTGCTCAACAGCCTGCTGGTATTTGCACCGCAGCGCGCTTTTGATGAGCGGTCCGACATCTTTTATTACCGCGTGATCCAGAGCATCAACAAAGCGCTGGCCTCCCATGAAGTGCGGTTGCGTTTTTGCGCGCTGGAAGAAAATGACAGCGACGCCAATCTTTTTCTCTCCCGTATGCATGAGGCTGAGACGCAGGCAGCGGTTCTGTTGGGTATCGATGATACGCATATCCACGATCTGGCGGCGGATGTGGCGAAACCATGCGTCCTGATCAACTGCCGCGACGAGCGGATGCGTCTGCCGTCCATCTCACCGGATCACCGGCTGATCGGCCAGTTTGCCGCCCATTATCTGTTTGAGATGGGACACCGGACCGTTATGAACGTGCTGTGCCTGCGTCGCTACACCATGGAACTACGCCTGACCGGCATCAAAGAGGCGTGGAAGCGGCACAACCTGCGCTTTCAGGGCGCCAGAGATCTGATTCTGGTGCCAAGTTTTAGTGTCAGAGAGACCGAAGCGCTGGTGGGTGAATGGCTCGACAACCTGGCGGGAAAAACGCTGCCAACGGCGTTTCTGGTGGGCAGCGACTTTATGGCTGTCGGCACCATGAATGCCCTGCAGAAACGGGGGCTGCGCGTACCGCAGGATGTCTCAGTGATGAGTATCGACGGCTTCAACCTTGCGGCTATCCAGGACGTGCCATTGACAGCGGTACACGTACCGCGCGATGAACTGGGAACCGAAGCGGTGCATATGCTCCAGCAGCGGTTGATCCGCCCGGATGCGCCAGTGGGAACGCTGTTGCTCAACGGTACGCTGGCGGTGCGTGAGTCGGTGCGACGGGTACGCCAGGGCAGCCGACGTACCCCTGTTTCACAACAAGGACTGTACGATGATTAAGGCGCTATGCCCAACGCGCGTTTGCCGTGAATATTGAGATCAGCCAGCGTGAAGCGATCCTTCCACTCGACCTCATAATCTTCACGCGGGAAATCTCCCGGTGACGCGCCACGCTCCAGCGCCACTTTCACTTTCTGCGCATAGGCCAGATTTTTTTCACACAGCGGAGCGGCGGGAATATACATCACATTGCCCCAGCCCTGCTGATCCTCCACCGGTGCGACGGAATGAATCACATCGCAATGCCACCACACCGAATCACCTGCTTCCAGCGCCGGAATGGACGTCAGTGCGCGGATCAACAGCGGGTGCCACTTCTCCGAGACCGGCAGCACTTTCCCCGGCGCCACCCCGCACAGCTCATCGTCAGGGACATCGTCCAGCAGCGGGCGCAGCAGAACGTACGCCATCGCTTCCGGGATCGGCACCACATGCAGCAGCCCCTGATGCGGGATCATATCCGACAGCGCCGTCCAGCCCTGGAAGGTACGGAATACCGAGCATTTGGTAGTGTTATCGACCGTGTATTCTTCCACCTCAGTGCGGTGCGCCGCATTCCACGGATCGTAGTTGTCGATGTCCCCGCGAAACACACTGGCGAATACCTGTTGGTAAGCTGGTAGCAGCCAGCGCTCCAGCGCGCCGGAATCGGTATGCGCACCGAGACCTTTCGAGGTGGTGCCTGGCGGGCGACGGCGAATGCGGTCCGGGTAAATCACGCTGACATCCGGGTTAAACCACGTCTTACCGTCGGTTTCAAACGTCCACAGCCGGTTCAGGAACGATTGCACGGCGGCCATTTCATCACTCTGCCGTGCCTGCATTTGCGCCTGCGACCAGTAAATCGGATAAATTTCCGGGCGTGAGGCGTCGAGTGATCCAAAAAACGTATCGCCCGGACCTTTGTATTGTTCGTCGAAATGGTTGCGATCGAGATATTCCAGCATTGAACGATCCCAGCCAAGCGCCTGCTCGCGGGGGAAATGGCCTTTGATCACCGCACAGCCGTGGCGTCTGATGGCCTCGCGCTCCGCGTCGCTCACTTCACCGGCGGCAAGACGACGATAATCAATCACCGGCCAGACCGGATCGCCCTGCGCTTTAAGTGCGTCAATCTCTGCGACACGCGCTTCGATTCGCGCTGATAATGCAGCGAAAACCTGCTGAACGTCGCCGATTTGCTCGCGCAGCACTTTTTTCATCTGCCGGATCGCCGCGTGGTGATCGGCAGGAAGGGTATCGTGGGTAAAGGTAAGCGTCATGATGACCTCTCAATCTTTCATTCGAAAGTAATTTAACTTACAAGTGATACTTTAAGTTAAAAATAAGTTAAAGCAAGTTAAATAACTTGCTACAGAGTGAAAGTGAGAGGAGGTGTACAAAAAACCGGAGCAGGGCGCTCCGGTGGGGGATCAGCTGTCGAACGGCGAGGCGTTGTCCAGTACGGCCTGAATGACGTTCAGCGCGCCATCGTGATTGTTATCATCAGTCCGGTAGCGGGCAATGTCTTTGATGCTTTGCCCGGCGTTGTCCATGGCAAAGGAATATTTCGCCATCGCCAGCATTTCTGCGTCGTTGCCGCTATCGCCAATCGTCACGCAGTTCTGCGGCGACAGTTTCCAGCGCTTCAGCAGGCGACTGATGCCGTTGGCTTTATGCAAACCGGGGATGATCAAATCGACAAAACCGAATCCACTGGTGACCGGCTTCATAATGCCATCGAGGGAGACGTGGAGTTTGTCCACCAGTTGCGGGATATCGCTGTCCGGCAGGTTAAGCGAAAACTTAAACAGCTTGTCATTGATCTCGCGGTAGTCGGCGACGCGCTTCAGGCGGTGGTAGTGTTTCGCCATCAGGGCCACGAAATCATCGGGCGCTTGATCGCTGACGTACGCACTCTCCAGACCGCAAGCCACAAAATTCAGGTGCTCATCTTTCAGCAGTTCACCGATCACAATCTGCGACTCATGCTGCGTCAGCTCGCCATGAAACAGTTGCTCGCCATGGGCATACACCAGCGCGCCGTTTTCCGCGACGAATGACATTTCATCCTTGAGCTCCGGGAAGAAGGAGATGAGCTGGTAGTACTGGTTGCCGCTGGCGACGACGAATTCGATATCACGCGCTTTCAGTGCGCGGAACTGCGCCTGAAAACGTTCACGATCGTATGTCTTGGAATCATTGAGAAAAGTCCCGTCCATATCAGTGACGATTACTTTTACGGTCATACCTGTGCTCCTGGGGTGACTGCGACCAGAAGCATTCTAATGATAATGTGAGCTAAACCACAAATATATTTCGAATGAAAGAAAACGCCGGGTAGCGGCTGCGCCTTACCCGGCAGGCTTTTACAAGGTGTGTTCGGTACGGGCGATAATATCGTCCTGCGCATCCGGTGACAGGGCGGTAAAGAACGCCGAGTAACCGGCCACACGTACCACCAGATCACGGTACTGATCCGGGTGTTTTTTCGCATCCAGCAGCGTTTCGCGCGACACGATGTTGTACTGAATATGCCAGCCTTTATGCGCCTCAAAGAAGGTGCGCAGCAGGATCATCAGTTTCTGCCGATCGCTGTCGTTATCCAGCGTCGCCGGGTTCAGTTTCTGGTTGAGCAGCACGCCGCCGAGAATCGAACCGGTCTGCAGTTTACCGACGGAACTGATCACCGCGGTCGGGCCGAGATGGTCAGTACCGGACGCCGGACTCGCGCCTTCCGCCAGCGGCGTTCTGGCTTTACGCCCGTCCGGTGTCGCCATGGTTGCCGCGCCAAACGGCACATTGGCGGAGATTGATGACGTCCCGGCGTAGTAGTTGCCGCCGATGGGGCCGCGACCATAACGTGGGTTATGGTACTGTTTTAACTCGTCGATATAGGTCTGGTAAGCGCGAACCAGCAGGTCATCAACGCTGTCGTCATCATTACCGTACTTGGGCGCGCTGTTGATCAAACGCTGGCGTAACTGTTCGTGAGTTAAGCCATCGAAATCATCCGCCAGCGCTGCCGCCAGTTGTTGCTGACCAATTGCGCCCTGATCGAATACCAGTTTTTTCACCGCCGCCAGGCTGTTGCCGAGGTTGGCGATACCGACCTGTAACCCGGAAACCCAGTCATATTTCGCGCCGCCCTGTTTGATGCTCTTCGCGCGTTCAATACAGTCATCGACCAGTGCCGAACAGAGAATGTCGTGAACGTTTTCTTCGAGCATCGTGTCGACAACGTACTCGATTTCAATCGATTTACGGGTGTAATAACGGATCTGGCGATCCCAGGCTGTCATTACCTCGTCAAAATCACTGAAATTGCCTTTCGACAGCGCCAGTTCCTGCGGCAGGAAGATTTTGCCGCTGGTGGCATCGCGGCCGCCTTCGAGCGCCGCCAACATCACGCGGGCGAAGTTAATAAAGCTCATGCCGGTGCAGCGGTAGCCCCATTTACCACCGACGGCGGTTTCGATGCAGCCAATCGCGGCATAGTCGTAAGCGTCCTGCGGCTCGATGCCGAGTTTGATAAATTCCGGGATCACGATTTCGTCATTGTTGAACGCGGGCATGCCGAATCCGCAGCGGATCACCTGCACACAGGCATCGAGGAAGTCATTACTCATTCCGGCGTGATAGCGTACGCTGAGGTTCGGCTGGGTGGAGCGCAGACGACCACAAGATTCCAGAATCGCATATGACAGCGGGTTGACTGCGTCCTGCGGTTTGCCATTCACCAGCATCTGGCCGCCGATGGTGACGTTCTGGTACAGCGGGCTACCGGCAGAAGCCTTCGAGTGAGAGCCGGAACGGATCTTGTTCACTTCCAGCAACTTCAGCCAGCAACTGTGGAACAGTTCGATTGCCTGTTCACGGGTCAGCGTCTGATTCAGTTCAACGTCGCGGCGATACCACGGGTAGAGATACTGGTCCATACGGCCAAACGACACGGAGTGGCCGTTGGATTCAATTTGCAGCATCAGCTGGATAAACCAGCACAACTGCAACGCCTGCCAGAAGGTTTCCGGCGGCTGGTGGGCGATACGGTCGCAGTTTTCTGCTATCGTCAGTAACTCATCGCGACGGCTGGTGCGAATTTCATCACGCGCCATGTCACGCGCCAGCGCGGCGTAGCGTTCGATATGTGAGCTGACGGCTGCCAGTACAATGTCGATGGCTTTCAGAAACTGCTCGCCATGGAGGTCATCCAGCACGGTGAGATTCAGACGCGAACGGCGCTCTGCCACTTTCTCGCGCAGGCCGTCGAGCCCTTTTTCCAGCAGCAGCGGGAAGTTCACCGCAAGATGCGCGTCGCCGGAGGTCATGTTGCCTTCGGCCTTGATGATGCCGGTTTCCAGCAGCGCTTTTTGCTCGTCGGTGAACATACCGTAGCAGCGATCCTGCACCGTCTGGCCGCGCCACCACGGGCAAATGTCATGCAGAACGCGTTTGTTCTCTTCGCTGACCGCAAACCCGGCACCGGGACGGTCGGCCAGATCGTCAATTTCTTTTTCAATCCAGCTGACGGTGTATTCCGGGAAAATCGGTGCGGCGCGGACTTCGCTCGCCTGGTTGCCGATGATCAGCTCGTCATGTTTGATCCAGATAGTCCGCTCCGCCAGGTGGTGAGCCAGCGCCAGCGCGCGGCGTACCGGGATCGGTTTATCCATGTTCTGCTGATACATTTCGGTGTAGTGACGGGCGCGTTCGGTACAGACCGGCGGCTTCACGATGTGAACCAGCGCTTTTTTGTGCGCCTGAATACGGGCGGAGAGCGTGTTGAGTGTCAGAATGGTCATCGGTTTATCCTCGTAGGGTCGCCGTTAACCCTTTCTGGCGGGCAATGTCTTGCGCAAAGGCCAGTAATTCCGGGTCGTCCAGCGGCTTGTCAGGGGCAGAGTAGGGTTGGCCGAGCAGGGTGTATTTATTCATGCCCAGCGTGTGATACGGCAAAAAATGGATATCGCTGACGTGCAGTTCGTCGGCGGCAAAGTCAGTGATAGCGGTAATCGAGGCTTTATCGGCATTGAAACCGGGGATCAGCGGGACGCGAATAGTCAGCGTTTTTCCGGCCGCGGCGAGGCGTTTGAGGTTATCCAGCACCCGTTTCGCCGAGCCGTCAGTCCAGGCGTTAAACACCGCGTCATCGACGTGTTTCAGATCCGCCAGGAACAGATCAACAAATGGCAGCGCCGGTTCGATATATTTCCACGGCACATGCAGACAGGTTTCCACAGCAGTATGGATCCCTTGCTGATGGATCTGTTTCAGCAGTGCCAGCGTCATCTCAGGGTTCATAAACGGTTCGCCGCCGGAAAGGGTAATCCCGCCGCCGCTGCGATCATAAAAGGGTTTATCGCGCAAAACGATGGACATGATCTCATCCACGCTTTTCGTTTCGCCACACACCGTCAGCGCCTGCGTCGGACAGCAGTTGTCGAGCGCAGTAAGATGGTCTTCGGTCAGTTTTTCGCGGTGGATCAGCAAACCATTCAGCGCACGTTCGATGACTGCCGGCGCGGCCTGCTGGCAGAGCTGGCAGCCGTCGAGGCATAAGCGGGCATCAAATAACAGGTCGCGGGAGCGCGAGCGGCTCTCCGGATTCTGGCACCAGCGGCATCCGAGCGAGCACCCTTTGAGGAACACCACGGTACGGATACCGGGGCCGTCATGGGTTGAGTAGCGCTGAATGTTGAAGATCATAAATCACCTTTGCGATTTGCATATGAAAATTAAATGACTTTCGAATGAAAGTTGATTTGATGCAAATCAAAAAGGTGACAGGTTGTCTGGTGAGACCTTGTCACTCTGTGACGCAGGGAATGATGAACGCAAATAACGGAGGTCTAATGCTTACCCGCACACCTCGCAGCCCGGGTTGCGCATCAGCTTCATTTCGCGGAACTGGCAGGTCATCGCGTCATACATCACGATTTTGCCGACCGCGGGCGTGCCGTAGTGAGCCAGCAGCTTGATGGCTTCCATCGCCTGCAATGAGCCGATCACGCCAACGAGCGGCGACATCACGCCAGCTTCCACGCAGGTCAGCGCATTTTCGCCAAACAGGCGACTCAGACAGCGATAACAGGGTTCGCCTGGTTGATAGGTAAAGACGCTGATCTGGCCTTCCATACGAATCGCCGCGCCCGAGATCAGCGGTGTTTTATGCACAAAACAGCCGGCGTTCAGTTGATTACGAATGGTGACGTTATCGGTACAGTCGAGCACCAGATCATGCTGTGCAATTTGCGCCTGCAGCGCATCGTCGTCCAGCAGGGCGTTAAGGGGCGTGAACTGAACGTGCGGGTTAATCCGCGCCAGCGACGCGTGCGCGGAATCCACTTTCGGTTGCCCGATGGTCGCGTCGCTGTGCAGCGTCTGGCGCTGAAGGTTGGAGAGCGACACGGTGTCAAAATCGAGCAGCGTCATGTTGCCAACGCCGCTCGCTGCCAGATACTGAGCGGCGGCACAGCCGAGGCCACCCAGCCCGACGACCAGCACCCGCGCGGCTTTTAGCGCCTCCTGACCGTCAAAATCGAAACCGCGCAGCACAATCTGGCGATTGTAGCGCAGCATCTCCGCATCGCTCAGTTCGACGGTCATCACAACCCTCCCAGCAGATGATTAAAGGATTCCACTTCAACCCATTCGCCCGCATCCACATTCCCGCGTTCACGTTCCAGCACAATAAAGCAGTTTCCCTGACTGAAGGAGCTGAAAATATGCGAGCCCTGATGCCCGGTGGTCGTGACTTCCGGCTCGCCCTGCGCGTTAACGCTGAGGATACCGCGCTGAAAATCGAGCCGGCCCGGCGTTTTTTTCAGCCGCGTGGTGGTACGCACGCGCTGGCGGGGCGGGAACACCGGGGCGTTACTGCCGCTCAGCGCGGCCAGCAGCGGCTGCACCAGTTGGTAGAAGGTAAGGGCGGCAGACACCGGGTTACCCGGCAAACCGCAGAACCAACTGCTTTTCAGTTTACCGAAGGCGAACGGCTTACCGGGTTTGATCGCCAGTTTCCAGAAACTGATTTCGCCCAGTTCTTCAAGGATCGCTTTGGTGTAATCAGCTTCGCCCACCGACACGCCGCCGGAGCTCAGCACCACGTCAGCCTGGCTGTCGGCGGTAATAAAGGTCTGGCGTAACAGTTCGGGATCGTCGCGCACAATGCCAAGGTTAATCACCTCGCAGCCGAGCTGCTCCAGCATCAGGTGCACCGCCAGGCGGTTGGTGTCGTAGATTTGCCCGTCGCCAAGCGGCTGGCCCGGTAACTGCAATTCATCACCGGTGGAAAACAGCGCCACGCGGATTTTGCGCACCACGTTGACCTCGGGGATCCCCAGCGACGCGAGCACCGGCAGTTCTGCAACGCTGAGTTTTGTGCCTGCCGGAAATACCGTTGCGCCCATGGAGATATCTTCACCGCGATAGCGAATGTTTTGCCCGGCTTTGACCTGCGCCATAAACCGTACGCCCTCGTCGGTTTGTTCGGTCTCTTCCTGCATTACTACCGCATCGCAGCCAACGGGAACCGGCGCCCCGGTCATAATGCGAATACAAGTGCCTGCTGGCCACTCGCCCTGTAACGGCTGCCCGGCAAAGGCTTTTCCGGCGACTGGCAACGGCGCGCCGCGTTGCACCTCCGCCAGCCTGACTGCATACCCATCCATCGCTGAGTTATCAAAACCCGGTACGTCCAGCGGCGATACTACGTCGGCTGCAGTGATCCGGCCAAACGCCTGCACCAGCGGAACGGATTCCGACGCGGCGAGCGGCGTGATTTGAGAAAGCATTTGCGACAGGGCAGCCTCAAGCGGCATCAGTCCGGCGGTAAAATCCATGAGTAACTCCTGCTGAAAATTCAATTGCGCCCATTATGGCAGAAAAGGGCAATGCACTGTATGCCACATGAGGTGTAGCCTTTACAGTACCGGCGGCACTTTCTATATTCAAAAAAGAGATAAGCAAGACGACAGTCTAATGATATGTATAGAAAAAGCAGTTCAATTCATCACAAGGCGAAGAAATGAGTAAAGCGGTGATCGCCATTCACGGTGGCGCAGGCGCGATTTCTCGTGGGCAACTTTCTCCGGAGCGTGAGCAGCAGTACGTCGCGGCGCTTTCGGTCATTGTGGAAAAAGGGCAACGGATGCTCGAAACGGGAGCCAGCGCGCTGGATGTCGTCACTGAAGCCGTCCGTTTACTGGAAGAGTGCCCGTTATTTAATGCCGGCACCGGCGCGGTGTTTACCGCGGCTGAACAGCATGAAATGGATGCCTGCATCATGGATGGCAATTTGTTGCAGGCGGGTGCGGTGGCGGGAGTCAAACATCTGCGTAACCCTGTTCTGGCGGCACGGATGGTCCTGGAGCGCAGTCCGCATGTGCTGCTGATTGGCGAAGGTGCTGAACAGTTTGCTGCCTCGCAGGGAATGGAGCCGGTGGAAAACAGCCTGTTTTCGACCCCGGAACGTTACGAACAGCTTTTGCAGGCGCGCGAGGCGGGGGAAACCCGGCTTGATCATGACGCGGCACCGCTCGATGAGCGCAGCAAAATGGGCACCGTTGGCGCCGTAGCGCTGGATTCGATGGGCAATCTGGCGGCGGCCACTTCCACCGGCGGAATGACCAACAAACTGCCGGGCCGCGTGGGTGATACGCCGATTGTCGGGGCCGGATGTTACGCCAATAACGCCAGCGTCGCGGTCTCCTGCACCGGTACCGGTGAAGTGTTTATGCGCACGCTGGCGGCCTACGATATTTCGGCGCTGATGGAGTACGCCGGGCTGAGTCTGCAGGATGCCTGCGAACGGGTGATCCGCGAAAAATTACCCGCGCTCGGCGGCAGCGGTGGGCTGATCGCCATCGATCGCGAAGGTAACGTCGCGCTGCCCTTCAACAGCGAGGGAATGTATCGCGCGTTTGCCTTCGCCGGTGATGCCCCGAGTGTCGGTATCTACAGTGAGTAAGGAGCCAGTTTGCCTCACAGTCGAGAGATAGATCCCAACGATGTGCTGGTGGTCAAAAACCTCAACGTCGCGTTTTCCCATGAACAGCAGTCGGTGCCTGCTGTCCGTAACCTGTCGTTTAAGCTCCGGCGTGGCGAGACGCTGGCGATTGTTGGCGAGTCCGGCTCGGGGAAATCAGTCACCGCCCTGTCGCTGTTACGGCTGATTGAACAGGCGGGGGGTGAGATGCGCAGCGAGCGCCTGCTGCTGCGCCGTCGCAATCAACAGGTGATTGAGCTGGGCGAACAAAGCGCCGCACAGATGCGTCGCGTACGTGGCGCCGATATCGCGATGATTTTTCAGGAGCCGATGACCTCGCTTAACCCGGTGTTCACCATCGGCGAGCAGATCGCCGAATCGATTCGTTTGCATCAGGGGCTCAGCCGCGACAAAGCGATAGCGGAAGCGCGGAAAATGCTCGACCGGGTGCGCATCCCGGAGGCGCAATCAATGCTGTCGCGTTACCCGCATCAGCTTTCCGGCGGCATGCGCCAGCGGGTGATGATCGCCATGGCGCTCTCCTGTCGCCCGGCGGTGCTGATCGCCGATGAACCGACCACGGCGCTTGACGTCACCATTCAGGCGCAAATCTTACAACTGATTGCCGTCCTGCAAAAAGAGATGGCGATGGGGGTAATTTTTATTACCCATGATATGGGCGTGGTGGCCGATATCGCTGATCGGGTGCTGGTGATGCACGAGGGCGAAGCGGTGGAAACCGGTAGCGTGACGCAGATTTTCAATGCGCCGCAGCACCCGTACACGCAGTCACTGCTGGCTGCGGTGCCTAAGCTCGGTGAGATGCGCGGCAGCGATTTGCCGCGGCGTTTCCCGTTGGTGACGGAAGGAACATCGTTTACCCGCCCTGAGCCGGAACAGGACACGGTGGTCGCGGGCGAGCCCATTTTGCAGGTGCGCGATCTGGTCGCGCGCTTCCCGCTGCGCAGCGGCATTCTTAATCGTGTCACCCGCGAAGTGCATGCGGTAGAAAAAGTCAGTTTTGATTTATGGCCGGGAGAGACGCTGTCGCTGGTGGGCGAATCCGGCTGTGGGAAATCGACCACCGGGCGCGCGTTGCTGCGGCTGGTTGAAGCGCAAAGCGGCACCATCACGTTTCAGGGGCAGCGGGTGGATAAGCTCTCCTCCGGCAAGCTGCAGGCGTTGCGCCGCGACATTCAGTTTATTTTTCAGGATCCTTACGCGTCGCTCGACCCGCGCCAGACGGTCGGATATTCGATTATGGAGCCACTGCTGGTGCACGGCCTGCTGGAGGGCGACGCCGCCCGCCGACGCGTCGCCTGGCTGCTGGAGCGCGTGGGGCTGAAAGCGGAACACGCCTGGCGATACCCGCATGAGTTTTCCGGCGGGCAGCGGCAGCGTATCTGTATCGCCCGGGCGCTGGCGCTGAACCCGAAAGTGGTGGTGGCTGATGAGTCCGTCTCCGCACTCGACGTCTCCATTCGCGCGCAGATCATCAATCTGTTGCTCGACTTGCAGCGCGAGATGGGCATCGCATTTTTATTTATTACCCACGATATGGCGGTGGTTGAGCGTATCAGCCATCGTGTGGCGGTGATGTACCGCGGAAGGATCGTTGAGATGGGTCCCCGGCGCGCCGTCTTTGAAAACCCGCAACACCCCTACACCCGCAAACTGATGGCCGCTGTTCCGGTGGCCGATCCGGCGCATCGCCCTCCGCAGCGTGTGCTGCTGTCGGATGAGATGCCGGGGAATATTTACAAGCGGGGAGAACAGAGCGTCAGTGTACCGTTGCAACAGGTTGCGCCGGGCCATTTTGTCGCCCGCGATCCGGTGGCAAACGCTCTGACGCGTTAATAAAGCAGGGATTATCAGGAGAGTGAGATGACACAACGAATTTCAGGTAAGTGGCTGCTGGCGCTGGGTGTTGTCTCTGCCCTGACCGCCGCGCCCGCCTTTGCGCAGAAAGATGTCGTGGTAGCGGTAGGCTCTAATTTCACCACGTTAGATCCCTACGATGCCAACGATACCCTGTCACAGGCCGTGGCAAAATCCTTCTATCAGGGGCTGTTTGGCCTTGATAAAGACATGAAATTGCAGAACGTGCTGGTGGAGAGTTATACCGTTTCTGATGATGGTCTGGTCTATACCCTCAAGCTCCGTCAGGGGGTGAAGTTTCAGGACGGCACTGTGTTTGACGCTGAGGCGGTGAAGGCTAACCTCGACCGCGCCAGCAACCCGGCTAACCATCTGAAGCGTTATAACCTGTACAAAAATATCGACAAGACCGAAGCGGTGGATCCTTCCACGGTGAAAATTACCCTCAAGTCACCGTTCTCTGCGTTTATCAATATCCTGGCGCACCCGGCGACGGCGATGATCTCCCCGGCGGCGTTGAAAAAATATGGCAACGAGATTGGTTTCCACCCGGTGGGTACCGGTCCGTATCAACTGGACACCTGGAACCAAACCGATTTTGTGAAGGTGAAGAAGTTCGCCGGTTACTGGCAGCAAGGGTTGCCGAAACTCGACACCATCACCTGGCGTCCGGTGGTTGATAACAATACCCGTGCGGCAATGTTACAGACCGGTGAAGCGCAGTTCGCGTTTCCGATCCCCTACGAACAGGCGGCGATCCTCGGTAAAAATAGCAAGCTGGAGCTGGTTGCCAGCCCGTCTATCATGCAGCGTTACATCAGCATGAACGTCACGCAAAAGCCGTTCGACAACCCGAAAGTGCGTGAAGCGATCAACTACGCCATTAACCGTCAGGCGCTGGTGAAAGTGGCGTTTGCCGGATACGCCACTCCGGCGACGGGTATCGTGCCGCCGTCGATTGCTTACGCTCAGCAGTATCAGCCGTGGCCGTACGATCCGGCCAAAGCGAAGGCGCTACTGAAGGAAGCCGGGTATCCCAATGGTTTCAGCACCACGCTGTGGTCGTCGCATAACCACAGCACAGCGCAGAAGGTGTTGCAGTTTACCCAGCAGCAGCTGGCGCAGATCGGCATTAAAGCGCAGGTGACGGCGATGGATGCCGGGCAACGCGCGGCGGAAGTGGAAGGCAAAGGGCAGAAAGAGAGCGGGGTGAGGATGTTCTACACTGGCTGGTCAGCCTCGACCGGTGAAGCCGACTGGGCGCTGTCGCCGCTGTTCGCTTCGCAGAACTGGCCGCCAACCCTGTTTAACACTGCGTTTTACAGCAACAAGCAGGTGGACAGCGATCTGACTGACGCCCTGAAAACCAACGATCCGAAAGAGAAAGCCCGTCTGTACAAAGACGCGCAGGATATCGTCTGGAAAGAATCGCCGTGGGTACCGCTGGTGGTCGAAAAACTGGTCTCCGCGCACAGCAAAAATCTGACCGGGTTTTACATCATGCCGGATACCGGATTCAGCTTTGACGAGGCCGATCTGAAGTAATGCTCAATTATGTGATTAAACGGCTGTTCGGATTGATCCCCACGCTGCTGATTGTGGCGGTGCTGGTGTTCCTGTTCGTCCATTTGTTGCCGGGTGACCCGGCGCGGTTAATCGCCGGTCCCGAAGCGGATGCGGAGGTTATCGCACTGGTGCGGCAACAACTGGGGCTCGATCAGCCACTGCATATTCAGTTCTTTGATTACATCATTAACGTGTTGCAGGGCGATTTCGGCCACTCGATGGTGTCACGGCGTCCGGTGTCGGAAGAGATCGCCAGCCGCTTCCTGCCGACGCTGTGGCTGACCATCGCCAGCATGGTGTGGGCGGTGATCTTCGGCATGGCGATGGGCATCGCGGCGGCGGTGTGGCGCAATCGATGGCCCGACCGGCTCGGCATGGCGCTGGCGGTGACCGGCATTTCGTTTCCCGCCTTTGCACTGGGCATGCTGTTGATGCAAATCTTCTCCGTCGAGCTGGGCTGGTTACCTACTGTCGGTGCGGACAGCTGGCGGCATTACATTCTGCCCTCCATCACCCTTGGTGCGGCGGTGGCTTCGGTGATGGCGCGCTTTACCCGCGCCTCGTTTGTGGATGTGCTCAACGAAGACTACATGCGCACGGCGCGGGCGAAAGGGGTGAGCGAAACGCTGGTAGTGCTCAAGCACGGCCTGCGAAACGCCATGATCCCGGTGGTGACGATGATGGGCCTGCAGTTTGGTTTTTTGCTCGGCGGCTCTATCGTGGTGGAGAAAGTCTTTAACTGGCCGGGGTTGGGGCGTTTGCTGGTGGATTCCGTCGAAATGCGTGATTATCCGGTCATTCAGGCGGAAGTGTTATTGTTTTCCCTGGAATTTATTCTTATCAACTTAGTGGTGGATGTGCTCTACGCAGCCATTAACCCGGCGATCAGGTACAAATAAGGTGAGATTGTTAAACTGGCGACGACAGGCCGTATTAGACGCCATGCCGACGGTCAAGCCCGGTCGGGTGCGCACGCCGTGGTGTGAGTTCTGGCGACGGTTCCGCCGTCAACCCATCGCGCTGGCAGCCGGGCTGTTTGTGCTGCTGCTGATCGTGGTAGCGGTTGCAGCGCCGTGGATAGCGCCGTTTGATGCGGAAAATTACTTTGACTACGATCGGCTGAACGACGGGCCGTCGACGATCCACTGGTTTGGTGTTGACTCGCTTGGTCGCGATATTTTCAGCCGGGTGCTGCTTGGCGCGCGGATCTCGCTCGCCGCCGGGGTGTTTGCCGTGCTGATTGGCGCGGTGACGGGCATTGTGCTGGGGCTCCTGGCCGGGTACTACGAAGGCTGGTGGGATCGCATCATCATGCGCATCTGCGATGTGCTGTTCGCTTTCCCTGGCATCCTGCTGGCGATTGCGGTCGTCGCGGTGATGGGTAGCGGGATGGCGAATGTGATCATCGCCGTGGCTATCTTCTCGATCCCGGCGTTTGCCCGCCTGGTCCGCGGCAATACGTTGGTGCTTAAACAGCAGACGTTTATTGAGTCCGCCCGCAGCATTGGCGCCAGCGACAGCACCATTCTGTTCCGTCATATTCTGCCGGGAACTGTGTCGTCGATTGTGGTCTTTTTTACCATGCGTATTGGCGTGTCGATCATCTCCGCTGCCAGTCTCTCTTTCCTTGGCCTGGGCGCGCAGCCGCCAACGCCTGAATGGGGCGCGATGCTTAATGAAGCGCGCGCCGACATGGTGATTGCTCCGCACGTGGCGATTTTCCCGGCGATTGCTATTTTCCTGACGGTGCTGGCGTTTAACCTGCTGGGCGACGGCCTGCGTGACGCGCTGGATCCGAAGATAAAAGGGTAATATCAGGCGCGGTGACACCGCGCCTGTATGTTCTGTGCACTCCCCCACAAAAGCGGAAATTCACCGCCGTCTGGCTCCCTCACTTCCCGGGTTTACGGGCATCATGTGCGCAAGGTGTCCTGTTCCGGGAGAAGCAATGCGTAATGAATTACTGACATTTCTGGCGAACCAGACGGATTTTTTTGATCCTAAAAACCTGAGTGATGTTTTCACTGCCCGCTATCTGGCGCAACGCTTTGCGTTAAAAAGAAATACTGCCAGTCACTATCTCAACCAACTGGTGGCGCAGGGCGTGCTGGTGAAAATTAATACCCGGCCCGTCTACTTTCTGCATAAAGAGAGTTTCTGTCAGCAGTTTTTTACGCTCTCGCGTAATGACTACGACAGCGTAGCCCAACTTCTTGCCGATGACGGGCCTGCGCCTGAGCAGCCCGACCATTTTTCCTTACTGATTGGTCACGACGGCAGCCTGAAAAAGCCCATCGAGCAGCTTAAAAGCGCGCTCTTTTACCCTGACGGTGGTCTGCCACTACTGATGACCGGTGACAGTGGCACCGGCAAAAGTTATATCGCCGAACTGATGCATCACTTCGCCATTTCGCAGGGGCTACTGGCAGACGATGCGCCATTTATCAGTTTCAACTGCGCTCAGTACGCCAGTAACCCGGAGCTACTGGCCGCCAACCTGTTTGGCTACGTTAAAGGGGCGTTTACCGGCGCGCAAACCGATAAGCAGGGCGCATTCGAAGCCGCGGATGGCGGCATGCTGTTTCTTGATGAGGTGCATCGGCTGAACGCCGAGGGGCAGGAAAAGCTATTTACCTGGCTGGATCGCAAAGAGATCTATCGCGTGGGTGAAACCTCGCAGGGGCACCCGGTCTCTACGCGCCTGATTTTCGCTACCACAGAAGAGTTGCACAGTACGTTCCTGACGACGTTTCTGCGTCGCATCCCTGTACTGGTGACGCTGCCGGACCTTCAGAGCCGCTCGCGGCAGGAAAAAGAGGCGCTGATTTTGCTCTTTTTCTGGCTGGAGGCGAAAACGCTGGCAGCGCAACTGGCGCTGACGCCGCGTCTGTTGCAGGTGCTGAATCATTACCACTATCGCGGCAACGTCGGCGAGCTGAAAAACGTGGTGAAGTATGCCGTCGCGGCGGCGTGGGCGAAACAGCGGGGCAGTGAGAGACTGAGCGTAGGCATTCAGGATCTGCCGGAAAAGGTGGCCGTCGCGTTGCCCGCTTCCGGGGAGCCGTTAGCCACTGAGGAACGGCTGACGGTCGATCCGCGAACCAGCCTCGTCTGGCTGCTGCGTTCGCGCAACCCGGTTCAGGGGATCATTCATGACACGCAATGCCAGGTGCTGGCGCTGTTTGAACAGGTCAACACCGGGGAGTCGCGGTGGGAGGACGTACAGAAACGAATGGGTGAAGAGATTGAGACGCTCTTCGATCGGCTCATTTTTGAACATCGTGATACCACGGATTCACCGATGCTGCTGTTGACCACGCAGCAGGTGCGAGAAGAATTTTACCGGCTGGAAAAGCAGTTCAACATCCAGTTTAACGGCAACTGCATCTATGCGCTCAGCCACTATCTGGTTCATCGCTCTCACGGCTCGCACTCGGCGCTTAGCCATGAACGCATTCGTCTGCTGGATGATTATCTGGCGCAGAAATATTCGCAGTTATACCGTTTTTGTCAGGCGGTGATCGCGGCGCTGACTCAGAAACTCGATATTGAGCCTCAGCGAATCGACGCGCTGTTGCTGGCGTTATGGCTGCATAAAGCGGGCGCGGTCAGCCAGACGCATGTCAGCCGGGCGGTCATTCTGGCGCACGGGTTTGCGACTGCCAGCAGCATCGCCAACGTAGCTAACCGGCTGCTGAAGAATCCGGTATTTGAGTCGTTTGACATGCCACTGGATGTCACGCCGGAGGCCATTGCGCAGCAGGTGGTGAACTATATCGAGAGCAACGCGCTCTCTTCAGGGCTAATGATCCTCGTGGATATGGGCTCGCTGAACGCTATTCATAGCTATTTCCAGCGCCGTGTCGCCACGCCGGTCGCCATCGTCAACAACGTGTCGACCAGCATGGCGCTGTATGTCGGTGAACGGATCTTACAGGGGCATCTGATTGAGGATATCGCGCGGGAGGTAAGTGCCGATCTTCCTGTTGAACATCAGTTGTTCTGGCCGCAGGCGAATAAACCGCGGGTGATCCTCACCACTTGCGTGACGGGCATGGGGGCAGCGACAAACCTCTGTATGCTGCTGAAGGCCAGCATTCCGGAAACCCTCGGCGTCGATATTATTGCGTGCGATTATCACATGCTCAGCAACACCCATGAGCGTGCGCTGATCTTTAACCGCTACGACGTGCTGGCGGTAGTCGGTACGCTTGACCCGCGTATCCCCGCCGTGCCGTGGATTTCGCTGGATTCCCTGATCGCAGGGGGTGGCAACGGGCAACTGATGCGCATTTTCGGCACGATTGCCTCCGCAGAGCAGGTTAATGAAATCAATAACCTGCTGCTGAAAAACTTCTCCCTGCGGCGGGTGATTGAATCGGTCACTATTCTCGACACCGGCAAAGTGATCAACCAGGTCGAGCAGTTTGTTTTCCGCTATGAGCATCTGGCCGGGTGTCAGGTGCCGAATGATCGCAAGGTGGCGCTGTATGTTCACATCAGTTGCCTGATTGAGCGTTTGATTCGTAACGCATCGCCGGGCACTTACACCGGACGGCAGTGTCCGGAGAGCGAGCTGACACTCCTGCGCCAGGCCTTTAGTGTCATTGAGGCGAGCTATAGTGTCAAAATCCCGGTAGTGGAGCTTTATTACATTCATGATGTGTTAACGCTGGAGACTGAATTTATCCAGCAGGATCAAGAGTTTTAACCCTTCTTACGTTTCATCCTGTCGATCGCCACTTTTTACTGGCACGCGGCTTGCAAAATTACGCGTGGTGGAATGAGCTTTCGAGGACAGGATGAAACGACACTATATTTTTGCCAGCCATGGCACTTTCGCCCAAGGGGTACTCAATTCGGTTGAGCTGATTCTCGGCATGCAACCGAATATCTACACGTTATGCGCTTATGTAGATGAAAATACGGATTTGACAGCGCAGGTTGGGGCGTTAATGGCGTCTCTGCCTGAAGAAGACGACGTCATTGCCATTACCGATATTTTTGCCGGTAGCGTGAATAATGAGTTTGTGCGCTTTTTGCAACGGCCACAGTTTCATTTACTTTCCGGACTGAACTTGCCTCTGGTAATTGATTTGCTGATTTCTGCTGAAGAGCAGAATACCAGCAAATTAATTAACGACGCGCTGATCAGTTCCAAAGAAAGTATTCAGTACTGTAATCAAACCCTCGCCACTGCCTTCCAGGCGGATAAAGATTTCTGATAATGAGGAAAAATGATGATTGCCTTAATGCGGGTTGACCACCGATTACTCCATGGGCAGGTTGCCTTTTCATGGACGCAATATGTCGGCGCAGATTGCATTCTCATTGCGAACAACAGTGTCCCCAATGATGAACTGCGCAAAACGACCATAAAGCTGGCTAAACCGCCTTCGGTGAAGCTGGTGATCAAAAATATCGACGACTCAATCGAAGCGATAAAAAGCGGCGTCACCGATAAATATAACCTTTTTATTGTTGTTGAATCTGTCGAAGACGCCTGGCGATTAGCCAGTGCGGTGGACGATATCAAAAGTATCAATCTTGGCGGAATTAAAGTGAAGGAAGGCAGCATTAATATTTCCAAAGCCATTAATCTCCTGCCGGATGAAATAGAAAAATTGACACAGCTGGTTGGGAAGGGCGTTGAAGTGGAAATTCGCCAGGTACCCAACGATCGCAAACAGCTATTCACGGAATGTGTGTAATTCCTGAGGACTCACTATGGTAGAGGCACTTTTACTTGGGCTGGTAGCGTTTATCGCGCAATCAGAATATGCCCTCGGAACCTCGCTCATTTCCCGGCCCATCGTCACCGGTTTACTGACAGGGCTGGTTCTGGGCGATGTCGAAACCGGCATCATTATGGGCGCGACGCTGGAACTGGCCTTCATTGGTTCCTTCTCTGTTGGCGCTTCCATTCCGCCAGATGTCGTCACCGGCGGGGTGTTAGGGGTGGCGTTCGCCATCACGTCAGGGGCAGGAACAGAAACAGCGTTGCTGTTGGGATTGCCTATCGCGACGCTGACGCTGGTACTCAAAAACGTCTATTTAGGCATGTTCATTCCGATGTTGAGTCAGAAGGCGGACGGCTACGCCGAACAGGCTGACACGCGCGGTATTGAGCGCATGCATCTGATTGCCGGGTTTGGCCTGTCGCTGATGCTGGCGGCGGTGGTCACAATTTCGTTTCTGATAGGTAGCAACGCCGTAAAAGCGCTGCTGGATGCAATTCCGGAATTTATTAAACACGGACTAAGCGTGGCAACAGGCATGATTCCGGCGCTCGGTTTCGCCATGCTCGCCCGTCTGCTGATCAATAAAAAAGTGGCGCCTTATTTCTTCCTCGGCTTTGTGCTGATGGCGTATCTGAAAATACCGGTGACCGGTATTGCCATTCTTGGTGCCATTGTCGCCGTTGTGATGGTGAACGTCTCCACCTTTGCCTCACCCCGGACCCAAACCAGTCAAGGAGTCAGCGATGACGACGAAGATTTCTGAAGAATGTCTGCCGCAAGAGCAGAGCGAGCAGCAGATTAACGCCCGTGATTTACGCCGCGTGTTCTGGCGCTCATTCCAGATGGAGTTTTCCTGGAACTATGAACGGCAGATGAACCTGGCGTTTGTTTATGCGCTGATCCCGGTGCTCAAAAAGCTCTATCCGCAGAAAGAGGATCTGAAAAACGCGCTGAAGCGTCACCTGGTCTTTTTCAATACTACGCCACACATCGTGACCCTTTTGCTTGGGATCACTACCGCGATGGAGGAGAAAAACAGCCAGCAGAAGGCGATGGACGATGGCGCGATTGAGAACGTAAAAGCTTCGCTGATGGGGCCGCTGGCCGGGCTGGGCGACTCCTTTTTCTGGGGGACATTGCGCCTGATTGCAACCGGCATCGGCACCAGCCTGGCGCTGAAAGGCAATATCCTCGGGCCCATTCTGTTCCTGCTGGTGTTCAACGTACCGCATCTTCTTGTGCGCTGGTTTTTCACGCGCTGGGGCTATGTTCTCGGTACGGGCGTGCTTCAGCGCATCCAGCGCAGCGGCATGATGGAGAACGTCACCTATGGCGCATCGATCATCGGCCTGATGGTGGTCGGTGCGATGGCGGCATCGATGATAGATATCACCATTCCGATCTCCTTTGGCACCGGCGAGGCGAAAACCAACGTTCAGGACATCCTTAACGACATTATGCCGTGCCTGCTGCCGCTGGTGAGTTTTGGCATTGTCTACTGGCTGCTCGGGCGCAAAGTAAAACCGCTCACAATTATCGGCGGCATGGCGCTGGTGGGCATTCTGGGCTCATGGATTGGCTTGTTTTAACAGGAGATAACGATGTTACCCACAATGATGACGTATATCGAAGAAGAGCCTGCGGCACTTGAGAAAATCCTGCGGGAGTATCCGCAGCATCTGGCGCCGCTGACCGCTTACGTGCGCCAGCGTCCGGTTCGCCGGGTACTGATTCTGGCAACGGGCTCGTCGTTGAACGCGGCGATGTGCGCGCAGCACTTTTTTGAACAGCGTTTCGGGCTGCGAGTGGAGATTAAAGAGCCTTATAACTTTGTCCATTACGAGACGCTCGATCCCGATACCGATCTGGTACTGGCGATTTCGCAGAGTGGAAAAAGCGCCTCGACGCTGATTGCGATGCAAAAAGTACAGGCGGCAAAACTGCCTGTGTTTGCCCTGACTTCCGATCCGCACAGCCCGATTGGCGAGGCCTGCGACGCGGTGCTGAATATTAATACCGGCATCGAAAAGGTGGGATTTGTCACCCGCGGATTCAGCGCCACCGTGCTCAATTTGTTGCTGATCGCGTTGATTATCGCCCGTGCGCAGCAGCAGATCAGCGATGACGAACAACAGGATTCGCTGGCGGCATTGCAGCACATCGCTGCTTCTGTTCCGGCAGTCATTGCCCGCACACAGGCATTTTTTGACCGCCATGAGAAAGTGTTCCAGGACGGAACGCGTTTTGTCGCCATCGGCTATGGCGCGTTAACTGGCGTGGCGAAGGAATTTGAAACGAAGTTCACCGAAACCGTGCGCGTGCCGTCGAGCGGGTTTGAACTGGAAGCCTACATGCATGGCCCGTACCTCGAAGCGAACGCGCGGCATGTCATGCTGTTTATCGAAGACACGCTCAATCCGCGCTTGCGGGCATTGCAGGAGTACATGACCCCTGCGGTGGATCGGACCTTCAGAGTCACACTCGGCAATGAACAGAACGCGCAGACGCTGGCGCTGGATTGCCCGGTCACGCATTACTTTTCGCCACTGTTGTTGATTGTCCCGATGCAGATCCTGGCCTGGCGAACGGCCTGCGCCAAAGACATTAACCTCGCGGTTCGCATATTTGATGATTTCGATCGTGTCTTAAAAAGTAAGATCTAATACTTCAGGAGAAAAATATGTTGGGTTTTAATCAGGACGAGTACCTGACGAGTGCTCGTGAGATCATTGCTGCGCGTAAACAGGCGGAAAACGTCGCAGATGATATTTTTAAACAGGGTGTCAGCACGCTCTTTTTCGCCTCTGTGGGCGGTTCGTTAGCCCCGATGATGGCAATAAACGCCTTTGCTAAAGAATTAACCGATATCCCCGTTTATCTTGAGCAGGCGGCAGAGTTAATTCACACCGGGCATAAAAAACTCACCAAAGATTCGGTCGTCGTGACATTATCAAAATCAGGCGATACCAAAGAGTCGGTGGATATCGCGCAGTGGTGCAAATCGCAGGGAATACGTGTGGTGGCGATCACCAGAAACAGCGACTCGCCACTGGCCAGCGCGGCAACCTGGCATATTCCGATGCGCCATAAAAATGGTGTGGAATATGAATATATGTTGCTCTACTGGTTATTTTTCCGCCTTGTGCAACGTCAGGGGGAATTTGCGCACTATGATCGGTTTGCCAGCCAACTGGAACGGTTGCCTGAAAACCTGCTGAACGCAAAAAAGAAATTTGACCCGCAGGCTGACGACATCGCCAGCAAATATCACAGCTGTGACTATATGATGTGGACTGGTGGCGCGGAAATGTGGGGCGAAGTCTATCTCTTCTCAATGTGTATTCTTGAAGAAATGCAGTGGAAACGCACCAAATCTGTTTCGTCCGCTGAGTTTTTCCACGGTACGCTGGAATTACTGGAAAAAGAAGTGCCGTTATTTCTGGTGAAAGGGGAAGGGAAGTGTCGGGTGCTGGATGAGCGTGTCGAGCGTTTTGCCGAAAAGATCACTGACCATTTAATTGTGCTGGATCCCCGCGATTATCCGCTGGCGGGCATTGATGACGAATTCCGCTGGATCCTCGCGCCGTGCATTATCTCCACGCTGCTGGTAGACCGTCTCGCGGCGCATTTCGAACATTATACCGGGCATGATTTGAATATTCGTCGCTACTATCGCCAGTTCGACTATTAACACTGAAAAAATAAGGGGACGCAATGTCCCCTTATTTCTCATGTTGATGACTAAACCCGGCTGCCCCACAAGTCGTATTCATCAGCGTTTTCGACTTTCACGCGAACCACGTCGCCTGGTTTCACCTTCGTTTCACCGTTCAGATAGACCGCGCCGTCGATTTCCGGGGCATCCGCCATGCTGCGGCCAATCGCGCCTTCTTCATCGACTTCATCAATAATCACCATGATTTCGCGGCCCACTTTCTCCTGCAAACGCTCAGCGGAAATTTGCTGCTGAAGCTGCATGAAGCGGTTCCAGCGCTCCTCTTTGATCGCTTCCGGCACCTGATCCGGTAATTCGTTGGCGGTAGCGCCTTCGACCGGGCTGTACTGGAAGCAACCAACGCGATCCAGACGCGCCTCTTTCAGGAAGTCGAGCAGCATCTGGAAATCTTCTTCGGTTTCGCCCGGGAAGCCCACGATGAAGGTCGAGCGTAGCGTCAGCTCAGGGCAGATTTCACGCCACTGTTTGATGCGTGCTAACTGGCGATCGACTGAACCCGGGCGCTTCATCAGTTTGAGAATGCGAGGGCTGGCGTGCTGCAGCGGGATATCCAGATACGGCAGAATTTTGCCCTCCGCCATCAGCGGGATCACATCATCAACATGCGGATAGGGATAGACATAATGCAGACGCACCCAGACGCCCAGCTTCGCCAGCTGCTCGCACAGGCTGACCATGCTGGTTTTGGCCGGCTCGCCGTTGTAAAAACCGGTGCGGTGTTTTACATCAACGCCGTAGGCGGAGGTGTCCTGGGAGATCACCAGCAGTTCTTTCACTCCGGCATCGACGAGGCGTTTGGCTTCTGCCAGCACATCGCCAATCGGGCGGCTGTCGAGATCGCCACGCATGGACGGAATAATGCAAAAGGTACAACGATGGTTACAGCCTTCGGAAATTTTTAAATAAGCATAGTGGCGCGGCGTCAGTTTCACGCCCTGTTCCGGCACCAGGCTGGTGAACGGGTTGTGCTGCGGCTTCGGCACGTAATGATGTACATGCTCAAGCACCTGCTCATAGCTGTGCGGGCCAGTAATTTCCAGTACTTTCGGGTGCACTTCACGGATCTGATCTTCCTTCGCCCCGAGACAACCGGTAACGATGACTTTGCCGTTTTCGTTCAGTGCCTCACCGATGACTTCCAGCGATTCCTGGACTGCGCTGTCGATAAAACCACAGGTGTTGACGATCACCATATCGGCATCGTCGTAACGGGGAACCACATCATACCCTTCGGTACGCAGTTCAGTGAGGATGCGCTCGGAATCAACCAGATTTTTCGGGCAGCCTAAAGAGATAAAACCAATCTTAGGCTGCTGCGTTACATTGCTCATAGCTTAAAATTTATTCAATTACAGGAATGGTCAGGGCAGCGATTCTACAGAGATCGGGGGAGAAATTGTACTGGAGATTGTCATCGACCGCTGTCTCCGGTAGGGCACAGATAGTCTGTTTCATCTGACAGAGTTATTCCCTCTCAATGTGATAATTTATCATTATCAACTCTCGTCTTTTATTAAATTATCGACATTTACATCTTTAGTTGTAAGTTTCTCTGACTTCGTTTTTATGAAACCCGTCACGTTAATTTATCAATAACCTCCACCTGACCAATGTTGGCACACATCACGCATAGTCCTTCTGGTTTGCATCTTACGGATAGTGAAAAGGGGAATACTATGTGTGCCTTACGTTCAGCGTCGCAAGGACGAGTGGATGGACTCGCGAAAGTGAAAGGGACGGCGATTTACGGTGATGATATCACCCTGCCGGGCATGTTATATGGCGTGTGCCGTTATGCGGATATCCCGGCCGGAAAAATCGACCAGCTCGATCTCAGCGATGCGCTGGCAGTGGACGGGGTGGTTAAAATCGCCACCTGGCAGGATATCCCCGGCACGCCGGTGGTGGGCGTTATCGTTAAAGATTATCTGCCCATCGTAAAGGACGAAGTGGTGTTTCGCGGCGACGTGATTGCGGTGGTCGCCGCCACCAGCTACGCCGCGGCCTGCGAAGCAGCGGATAAAATTCGTGTACGCTACACGCCGTATATGCCATTAACCGATGTGGAAGCCGCACTGGCACCGGATGCGCGCCTCATTCATCCTGATCGCAGTGATAACATCGCCGCACATCATCACACCATCAAAGGCAATATTGACGAGGGTTTTGCGCAGGCGACGCATCTCTTTGAACGCGACTATGAAGTTGGTTTTCAGGAGCATGCCTACATTGAGCCGGAAGTGGTGCTTACCTGGCTTGACCCGACCGACGGTAGCCTGATTATTTCTGGCTCGATTCAGAACCCGCATCGCGTTCGCGGTTTTGTCGCTAAATTTATGGGGTGTCCGCAAAGTCAGATCAACGTCAAACGTGCGGTCATGGGTGGGTCGTTTGGTGGTAAGGATGACGTTATCGATCATCTCGCCTGTCGTTCCGCGCTGCTGACCCGTCTGACCGGGCGTCCGGTAAAGTTTGCCTACAACCGTGAGCAATCGATCATCGAGAGCTGTAAGCGCCACCCTTACAAAATGAAGTACAAAGCAGGGCTGGATGATAGCGGGCGGATTGTGGCGATGAAAATCGACATTCTGGCAGACAGTGGCGGTTATGCGGCCTCGTCGCCGTTCGTCACCTGGCGCTCTTCCGTACAGGCCGCCGGGCCGTACCATATTCCCAACGTCCACATCGACGTGACGGCGATTTATACCAATAACAGTTATACCTCCGCGATGCGTGGCTTTGGCTCGCCGCAGGTGGTTTACGCCCATGAATCTTTCATGGATGACATTGCCGAACAACTGAACATGTCACCGGTGGCGCTGCGGGAAATAAACGCCCTGCGTCAGGGCGACGCCTCGGTGACCGGGCAGGTGTTCGATAAGCACACCGTGTCAGCGCTGGAAGTGCTGGAAAAAGCCACCGCGTCCTCAGCGTTCATGGCGAAACGCCAGCACTATCATGAACTCAATCAGCAGGGCGGTGTTTACCGCTACGGTATCGGCCTTGCGCTGAGCTACCGCGGCTGTTCCATTGGCGCGGAAGGGGTCGACACCTCCACGGCGCTGATTCAGGTCAATGAAGACGGCAGCGTGAATATCTCCACTTCCGTGTCGGAAAACGGCCAGGGGCTGCAGACCACCATGTCGTTGATTGCGGCAGAGGCGTTTGGCATCGCGCTCGCGGACATCCATTTCAGCGAGCCGCCGACGTCAGTGATCGGCGACGGCGGTTCGACGGCAGCCACGCGTGGCACCATGGTTGGCGGCGGGGCAATCCTCGATGCGGCAGAAAAAATTAAACAGCGCATTCTGAATGTCACCGGAGAGCACATCGGCACGACAGTGCTTGCTGATACTCTCTGGCAGGACGGTTTCATCATCAACAAACATGATCAGAGCCGCCGTCTGGATTTCAAAACCGCGGTTAATCAGACCAAATGGGCGAGCGTCAGTCTGACCGAATATGGCTGGTACGTGCCACCACCAATCCACTGGGACGAAGAAAAAGGGTGCGGTAGCCCCTATTTTACCTGGGTTTATGGCTGCCAGGTGGCGGAAGTCAGAGTGAACACCAGTACCGGGAAAACCGATCTCCTGCATGTGACCGCCGCCCACGATGTCGGGCATGTACTGAACCCGGTCGGCTTTGAAGGCCAGGTTTGCGGCGGGGTTGCGCAAGGGTTTGGCTATGCGCTGCTGGAAGATTTCAACATCGAACACGGCCAGGTCAAATCAGAAAACTTCGATAGCTATCTCCTGCCCACCATCAAAGATATTCCACAGATCACTGTGATTGGCGTCGAAAACCCCGATGCCGCCGGGCCACTGGGGGCGAAAGGGATCGGCGAACCCGCCACGGAACTGGCCGCTGCCGCCATCAACAACGCAGTGAGTTTCGCCCTCGGGACTCGCTTCAATAAGCTGCCCCTGACGCTGGAGCAGGTCATTCTCGGCTACAACCTGAAAAAGCCGGCGCGCCAGAGCGAGCTGATGATCGAGCACGATAATAAAAAACAGGTGTTGCGTCTGACTAACGTGGCGGTAAGTCGTCCGCAGAACCTGGAAGAGGCATTAACGCTGCTGGCCGATGACGGTATCAGCGCCATTGCGGGCGGGACGGATGTTATCGTACAAGGGCGCCTGCAGACCCGACCGATGAAGCTGGTGGATATTTCGCATCTGGAGGAACTGACTGCCATCAGCGAAGATCCGCTCAGCCATGAAATGACGATCGGCGCGGCGGTGACTTTTAACCGCATTACAGATCATCCGCTGTTGCAAGCACGATACCCGCTGCTGGTTGAGGCATGTCATACGGTGGGTTCGCATCAAATCCGCAACCGCGCCACCATTGGCGGCAATATCGTCAACGCCGCGCCCTGCGGAGACTCCATTCCACCTGCCATTCTCTACGACGCGCGCATCGAATTGCGCTCCCGTTATGCCGTACGCAATCTGTCGTTGGGGGAATTTTTGCTATCGGGATACAAAACGCAGCGCCAGCCGGACGAACTGCTGACGAGGGTGATCCTGCCGCCACCCGCCAGACCGGACGCACGTGGTTTTTACCATCAACTTGGGCGGCGCAATGCCCTGAACATTACCCGCCAGAGCCTGAGCGCGCTGATGCAATACGACGACAATGGCGTGGTGAACTACTGCCGCCTGGTAGATGGCGCGCTGTTCAGTAAACCGCAGCGGTTGCTGGACGTGGAGCGGTGTCTGCTGGGACAACGTCTGGACAGCGAAACCATCGACAGCGCCTGCGAGGTACTGGAAAAACTGATCGATGCCGCTATCGGTAAGCGCTGGTCAGCGGCGTATAAACAGCCGGTCTTTATCAGTATGTTCCGCGACATGATGGCAGAAGTACAAACTTCGCTGGGCAAATAAATTAACACAGGAAACAGGGCGCGGGGCGCCCTGCTGAAGGGACAAAACCATGAGCACAATTAATGTGAAGATCAACGGCAAACTGGTTGAAGCGAAGGTAGAAGGGAACATGCGACTGTTGGACCTGGTCCGCGACACATTCCGGCTGACGGCGACCAAAGAAGGCTGCTCTATCGGGGAGTGCGGCGCTTGTACCGTGATTATGAATGGTAACGCGGTCTGCTCCTGCCTGGTACTGGCCGCTCAGTGCGATGACGCGGAAATCACCACCCTGGAAGGGCTGAACGATAACCCCATCACACAAAAACTGCAGGCTGCCTTTGTTGAAAAGGGCGGCGTTCAGTGTGGGTTTTGTACGCCTGGCGTGCTGGTCAGCACGACGGCACTGCTGGAGAAAACACCGCAGCCAACGGATGCGCAGCTCAAAGATGTGCTGGAAGGGAATATCTGCCGTTGTACTGGCTATCAGCCGATCCTCGACTCCATCCATCACGCACTGAAATCGTAAACACACCGCTTCGCCCGGAGCTCCCCTCCGGGTGTTGTGACTTTGTAAAGGATGTTAAGAAAAACAGCAAACATTGACTTCGCTCATCATTCTGTACAAAAAACGACCATACTATGAAGGTATCAGGGGACAACAGAGGAGGAAAAGAGCATGAGCGTTGGCAGACTGAAACGCAACATGATGAAAAAACTCATCAATGCGCGTATCGACCTCGATGCCTATCTGCAACTGAGAAAGGCGAAAGGATACATGTCAGTCAGCGAAAATGATCATCTACGTGAAAATCTGTTTGAACTGTGTAAGGAAATGATCAACGAAGTCGTACCACTCAGGAAGTCCCTGACGCGAGAAGAGCGAGACGCGCTACGTCAGGCGGGGGAGGCAATCGCGTCCGCCGCGATTTGCCTGATGACCGGGCATCGGGATTGCCCATTATACATCACTGTTAACGTAGAGACGCTTGAACGCTGTCTTGAAACACTGACATCAAGCATCCAGAAACTGGATGTCGTATCTTCACACGCGCATGTCTGAAATCGGGGGGAGCGGGGCTCCCCCTGTCAGCTTAAGTTTTTGTAAAAATCCCGTCATGCCCGTTCGTGCTGGCTAACCTTATTCCAGAGTCGATAAAAGGAGCCCGCCATGCGCCTCACTGTTCCTGTGCTACTGCTTTCTGCGATGCTGATGTCTTCTGCGTATGCCGCAGAGGTGAACGTCGAGGTATTGCAGCGCAAACTCGATCACCCCTGGTCGCTGGCGTTTTTGCCCGATAATCACGGCATGCTCATCACTCTGCGTGGCGGGCAGTTACGTCACTGGCAATCGGATAAAGGACTTTCTGACCCCATCACTGGCGTACCGCGCGTCTGGAATAACGGGCAGGGCGGGTTGTTTGATGTGGTACTGGCACCTGATTACGGGGAATCGCGCCGGATCTGGCTGAGTTACGCTGAGGTCGGTGATAACGGAAAAGCAGGTACCGCCGTGGGCTATGGCCGCCTGAGTGATGACCTCAAACGGCTGGAAGGTTTTCAGGTGGTGTTCCGCCAGATGCCAAAACTTTCCACCGGCAACCATTTCGGCGGGCGACTGGTGTTTGACGGCAAAGGCTATTTGTTTATCGGCCTAGGCGAGAATAATCAACGCCCGACAGCGCAGGATCTGGACAAGCTACAGGGTAAAGTCGTGCGCCTGACGGATCAGGGCAAAGTGCCGGAGGATAACCCCTTTGTCGGCAAGGCAGGCGCACGGCCGGAAATCTGGTCGTACGGGATCCGCAATCCACAGGGCATGGCGTTGAATCCGTGGAGCAATACCGTCTGGCTTAACGAGCACGGGCCGCGCGGCGGTGATGAAATTAACATCCCGGAGAAGGGCAAAAATTATGGCTGGCCGCTGGCGACGCATGGCATTAATTACAGCGGATTGCCCATCCCGGAAGCGAAAGGCGAGCAAGTGGCTGGCACGGAGCCGCCGCTGTTCTGGTGGGAGAAATCCCCGGCGGTGAGCGGCATGGCGTTCTACAACGCGAAGACCTTCCCGCAATGGCAACAGAAGCTGTTTATCGGTGCGTTGAAAGATGAAGATGTGATTGTGCTGAGCGTTGACGGCAAAAAGGTCACCGAAGATGGGCGCATTCTGGGAGATCGTCAACAGCGCATTCGTGATGTGCGCGTCGGACCCGATGGTTATCTGTATGTCTTAACCGATGAGTCCGACGGCGAGTTGCTGAAAGTCAGCCCGCAGCGCTAATCAGGTAACCGGAATAGCGATGACGTTCTGGAAGGCCGGACGCTCCGCCAGCTGTTTGTACCAGCGTTGCAGGTGAGGGCGCGGCTGCCAGGTTTCCACCGTTTGCAACAGGTTATAGACAAACGGCGCGACAGCGATATCACCTGCGCCAAACGCGTCACCTGAGAGCCAGCGATGTGTCGCCAGTTCGTTATCCAGCATAGCGAACAGCGGCTCGCAACTAGCGATGCCCGCGTTGATCGCTGTCATATCCCGTTGTTCCACCGGTGTTCTCACCAGCCCCATCAGGATCACGCGATGCGCCGGAGAGAGCGTACCGTTCGCCCAGTCCATCCATTTTTCGCCCTGCGCGCGTTGCACTGGCGATTCCACCCATAAACTTCCCTGACCATATTGCGCCAGCAGGTAGCGTACGATGGTATTGGATTCCCACAGCACCAGGTCAGTGCTGTCATCACGTAACAGCGGCACCAGACCGTTCGGGTTCATCGCCAGGAAGTTCGCATCCTGGTTAATACCGAACTCCATCCCTGCCAGGATCTGATCGTAAGGTAACCCGAGTTCTTCCAGCGTCAAACGAACTTTTTTAACGTTCGTTGAGTTGTTTCTGCCCCACAGCGTTATCATAAAAAACTCCTGCTTTCGTGATGTTGCATTCAGGTGATGAAGACCAGACATGTTGAGCGAAAGTCAGGCGGTAAGCAATCGTGATCAAAAAAAACACTGAGTTTTCGGCACGGTGGCGAGTTATTGCTTAAACTTTAAAAACTTTACCAACTCACTGTTTCTTTGCGGTCATTTCTACGTTATTACTCACCGTTTGGTGCGTATTAGCGGTTTTTTGGAATGGATACTTGGGTGGCTCTTATGACGCGTGATGCATTTTCTCTTCGCGGCCTGGCAGCAGGCTCCGCGCTTTTACTCCTCGTTGTACCTTCTCTGCAGGCGGCGGAACAAGCGCCCGCCGCACCCGCTGTTGACGCGCGAGCGTGGATCCTGATGGATTACGCCAGTGGCAAGGTGCTGACGGAAGGCAACGCCGACGAACAACTGGATCCCGCCAGCCTGACGAAAATCATGACCAGCTATGTGGTGGGTCAGGCGCTGAAAGCAGGCAAAATCAAGCTCACAGACAGTGTGACGGTGGGCAGAGACGCCTGGGCGACGGGTAACCCGGCGCTGCGCGGATCGTCGGTGATGTTCCTCAAACCGGGCGATCAGGTCTCGGTGGAAGATCTAAATAAAGGGGTGATTATTCAGTCCGGTAACGACGCCAGTATTGCGATTGCCGATTACGTCGCCGGTAGTCAGGACTCCTTTGTCGGCCTGATGAACAGTTATGCGCAGAAGCTCGGGCTGACCAAAACCACCTTCAAAACCGTGCACGGCCTGGATGCGCCGGGGCAGTTCAGTACCGCCCGCGACATGGCACTGTTGACCAAAGCGATGATCCATGACGTGCCGGATGAGTACGCCATCCACAAAGAAAAAGAGTTCACGTTCAATAAAATCCGTCAGCCGAATCGTAACAGACTGCTGTGGAACACCAGCCTGAACGCCGATGGCGTGAAAACCGGTACCACCGCCGGGGCGGGATACAATCTGGTGTCGTCTGCCACCCAGGGGGATATGCGTCTGATTGCCGTGGTGCTGGGCACCAAAACTGATCGGATCCGTTTTAATGAATCTGAAAAACTGCTGACGTGGGGGTTCCGTTTCTATGAAACCGTGACCCCGATTAAACCTGACGCCACTTTTATCGAGCAACGCGTCTGGTACGGCGACAGCCGCGAGGCCAAACTCGGTGCCGGTGAAGCGGGCTCGATTACCATCCCGAAAGGCCAACTGAAAAACCTGAAAGCCAGTTATACGCTGACGCAGCCGCAACTGACCGCGCCGCTAAGCAAAGGGCAGGTTGTTGGTACCATCGACTTTAAACTCAACGATAAAACCATTGAGCAGCGTCCGCTGATTGTGATGGAAGAGGTGAAAGAGGGCGGGTTCTTCAGCCGCATCGTGGATTTTGTGCTGATGAAATTCCACGAATGGTTTGGCGGCTGGTTCTGATCATCGTGACCGCGCTGCCCGGCGCGGTCAGTACAGCAGCGTAATGTTGTGCATTTTCGCCAGCGCCACCAGATCGTCATCGGGGCGGGTGTCGCTGGCAATGGTATCGAAAACCTTCACATCGCCCATTCTTGCCGGGCGCACTTTACCAAATTTGCTGTGATCAACCACCAGCACGTGACGGCGCGACTGGCGCATCGCCCAGTGTTTTACCGGCAGCTCTTCCAGATTAAAACAGGTCGCGCCCTGAACCGCATGCACACCTGCCGCCGAGTAAAACGCGATATCCGGGCAGAGATGCGTGAGAGTGTCGTGAACATCGAGCGGTTTAAAAATGGCGTTACTGGCGTGAAATTCGCCACCGCAGAGGATCACCCGGCAGTGCGGTTTTTCCTGTAACGACAGAAAAGTATTCAGCGAGTAGCAGACGCCGGTGAAGGGGAGATCGTTATCGATGGCTTCAATCACCCACGGCGTGGTGGTGCCGCAGTCGAAAAATGCCATCTGATGCGCTTCCAGCAGCGCGGCGGCATGGCGTGCGGCGCGGCGTTTTTCCTCCACCAGACGGGATTTTTGATCGCTCAGCAGGTAATGACTGGCACTGCGGGGCTCCAGCACAATGTAACCGCCCAGCAGCACGACTGGCCCGCTGTGGCTGTTGAGATCGCGACGAATGGTCATTTCCGAAACACCAAGCAATGCCGCAGCTTCTTTAAGGTGAAGCTTATCGCTACGCTTTAAGGCCTGAATCAGTTGACCAATCCGCTCGTCCCGCCGTGTTTCCATATGTCCCCGCCAGAGAAAACGCGCCCTGCATCGGCAGGGCGTCGTGGACAATATTACCTGCGTGGCGGGGGTTAGTCACGCACCCAGCCTTTGCGGATGGGTACAGAAAAACATAAACGGTAAAGCTGCTGCAGCCGCAGATAAATAACGTGCCCAACACGCTGCCAGAGCATTTGTGCCACCAGACAGCCGATCATGCCGGTCAGGAGCCCGCCCAGCATATCCAGCGGCCAGTGCACGCCGAGGTAAACGCGCGACCAGGCAATAGTGATGGCGGTGACCATCAGAATCGCTCCTGACCACAGGCGATGCCAGAACAGGAAGGCCAGCGCAAAAGTAAAAATAACGGTACCGTGATCGCTCGGGAAAGAGTCATCCGGCGCATGATGCAGGAAGTTATAGCCGACGCCCTCGACAAAGGGTCTGTCGTGCGGATAGAGATGGCCGACAAGCCAGGAGAGCGTCATGCTGATGGCCATCGCCAGCGCGATTTTGATCACCAGTTTGCGCTGCTCGCTGACCTGCGCGCGCGGTCCCCATAACCAGAGCGCGACCGCCATCAGCGGCACAATGCTGATCAGATCTTTGGCGATAAAAATAGCCAGCGAAATTAACCATGACGGCGAAGCAGGCGTGGCGTTAATTAGCGAAAACAAGGTGTAATTGATATTTTCCAGCATACTTTCCAGACTCATTGCAGTGGGGCAAATTATGCCGCGCCAGACGGATGTCATACGCCTTCACCTTAAAAGCGATGACCGCAGCGGTAAATTCACGTTGTCTGAGTTGTCCGTAGTTTACGAACAATCTGAAGCCGCGTTACCGGATCCTGCATCTACTGCTGGAAGTATATGAGTCGATACTTAAGCGAACCTTAAACGAATGAAAAAAGGTAAAAATTGCCGTCGTCGACCACAATGTAGTATCTCCTTGTCGGGGATTTCATTACACTTTGCGCGATTTTTTTGGAATAAGAGTAGGTATGCAAAATCATTCGCTTTCCGGTAAACGTCTGGGTCGCCAGGCATTACTGTTTCCTCTCTGTCTCGTGCTCTATGAATTCTCCACCTATATCGGCAATGACATGATCCAACCGGGCATGCTGGCGGTGGTGGAGCAGTATCAGGCGGGCATCGAATGGGTGCCGACGTCAATGACGGCTTACCTGGCAGGAGGCATGTTTTTACAATGGCTGTTAGGGCCGCTGTCTGACCGCGTTGGTCGCCGCCCGGTGATGCTGACCGGCGTGGTGTGGTTTGTGATTACCTGCCTCGCCACGCTCCTGGCGCAGAATATCGAACAGTTCACTTTTCTGCGGTTTTTGCAGGGGATCAGCCTGTGCTTTATTGGCGCGGTAGGGTACGCCGCGATACAGGAATCCTTTGAGGAGGCGGTGTGTATCAAAATCACCGCTCTGATGGCGAATGTCGCGTTGATTGCGCCGCTGCTGGGGCCGCTGGTGGGCGCAGCGTGGGTCCATGTCGCGCCCTGGGAGACGATGTTTGTGCTCTTCGCCGTACTCGCCGGTATCGCTTTCTTTGGCTTACAGCGTGCGATGCCGGAAACCGCCACGCGGCTCGGTGAAAAACTCTCGTTGAAGGATCTGGGACAGGATTATGGTGCGGTGCTGAAAAACCGGCGCTTTGTCGCCGGGTCGCTGGCAATAGGGTTTGTCAGCCTGCCGTTACTGGCGTGGATTGCCCAGTCGCCGATCATTATTATCAGTGGCGAAAAGGCCAGCGCTTATGAATATGGCTTGTTACAGGTGCCGATTTTTGGCGCGCTGATTATCGGTAATCTGGTGCTGGCGCGGCTGACCTCGCGTCGTACCGTACGGGCGTTGATCCTGATGGGCGTCGGGCCGATCATGGTCGGGCTGGTGCTGGCGGCGGCTGCGACAGTGGTCTCCGGCCATGCGTATTTGTGGATGACGGCCGGGCTCAGTCTTTACGCATTTGGCATCGGCATCGCGAACGCCGGCCTGGTGCGTCTGACGTTGTTTGCCAGCGACATCAGCAAAGGCACAGTCTCCGCCGCGATGGGCATGTTGCAGATGCTGATTTTTACCATCGGCATTGAAGTCAGTAAATATGCTTACCTGTGGGGCGGTAACGGTCTGTTCAGCGTCTTCAACCTGCTGAACGGCGTCCTGTGGCTGGCGCTGACGGTCTATTTCCTGAAAGATAAAACCGTCGGCGCCTCGCGAGAAGGATGATGCTTAACGAAACGGCACGTCCTGATTGAGCGCCTTTTCGATAATTTCCAGCACGCCTTCATCGTTGTTATGCGGCGCTTCGAAACGGGCGACCGCTTTCACTGCCGGTGAAGCATTCGCCATCGCAAAACCGTAACCCGCCTGACGCAGCATTTCGAGATCGTTACCACTGTCGCCAAACGCCAGCACGTCTTTATCCTCAATACCCCATTGCGCCTGCAACAGCCTCAGACCGTTAGCTTTATGAATACCCGGAATGATTAAATCGATGCTGCCGTGTCCGGTGGTTACTGCGGTCATGATATCGCCCAGCTCCTCGTGCAGCAGCGCCTGCATCTCAGGCACCAGACTGTCGTCGATGTTCAGGCCAAACTTGAGGAAGGTGTCGTCAATGTTGTTGAAATCGTCCACGCGCTCCAGACGATGGTAATAACGCGTCGCCATGGTGACGAACGCGTCATCGTACTTGCGCAGGGTGTAGGCGCTATTTTTGCCGCAGGCGATGATTTCAAACTCCGATCGTGTCTGCAGATAGCGCACTACCTGATCAAAATGGGATTTTGGCAGGTCGCTGTTGTAGACATCTTCTTCGGCATTCACCACCCAGCCGCCGTTTTCGGCGACAAACGCAATCTCTGCGGCAATCTCGGGAAAGAAGGATTTCAACTGGTAATACTGGTTGCCGCTGGCGACCACGAAACGAATGTCCTGCTGCTTCATACGCTGGTACTGCTGCAGAAATCGCGCACGGTTATAGGTTTTTGCGTCGTTCAGAAAGGTGCCGTCCATATCGACAGCAATCAGTTTTACGCTCATCAATTTTTCTCCATGACAGGTTCAGCATCAGGTTTCGCGACCGCACGTGCCACCAGCGCGGCAATCAGCACCAGCATCAGGACGACCAGCATGGCGCTGCGCAGGCCGTAGTGTTCGCCGAGGAAGCCGAGCAGCGGCGGGCCCACCAGAAACGCCAGATATCCGGTGGTCGCCACTACGCTGACGCGCGTCGGGGCATCCGGGCCGGTATCGCTGGCGGCGGAAATAGTGAGCGGAAAGCCCAGCGAGGCGCCGAGCCCCCAGAGCACCACGGAAACCCCTGCCACCCAGGCGCTGTCGACGAAAATAATCAATGCGATCCCCAGCGCGCCCATCATGGCGCTGGCGCGAACCACGGCCACGCGGCTGTAGCGGTCAATAAACCAGCCGCCGGTGAATCGTCCGATGGTCATGCCGAGCGTAAACCCCGCATAAATCAGGGAGCCGGAAGTAGGGCTGAAGCCGTGACCATCCACCATCAACAGTGGCAGCCAGTCGTTGGCGGAGCCTTCGGCAAACGCCATTGCCAGCACCACCACGCCGATCAGCATCAACTGGATATCGCGATAAAACGGCACCCCTTTTTTTTGCAGATGCGCTTCTTCCGCTGAATTGCGGCCCGTGCCGTCGGGGATCGCGCGGATGGCAATGACAATCGGCGCAATGCCCACCAGCCCGGCCAGCAAAATGTGGATGCTGGCCGGCACGCCAAACCCGGTCACCATCATGCCGATCCCGGCACCGACCAGGGTGCCGAAACTGTAAAACCCGTGCATCATCGGCAGCACGGTTTTATTCATTTCACGCTCAACGGTGGCGCCTTCAACGTTAATCGCCACTTCCGCCGCACCAAAGCTGCCGCCGAAAACGCACAAGCCGAGAGCGAACACCAGCGGCGAGGCGAGCCACAGCGCAACACTCAGAATAATAATGCCCAGCACCGCGCAGGACATGGTGGCACGAATGACATTTCGTGTGCCGTAGCGTTTGACCAGCCATGCGGAACAGAGAATACCGCTCATTGACCCGACCGAAAGGCCAAACAGCACGACGCCCATTTCGGCCGTGGAAACGGATAACACATCACGGATCGCCGGTGTGCGGGTTGCCCAGGAGGCCATCAATAAGCCAGGAAGGAAAAACAAAGTAAACAGTGCCCACATACGTAACCGCAGGGCTTTGCGAGAGTGTTCTGTCGTCATCCGATAACGCCTGATAAAAATGATACCCGACACAGTAGCAGAAAGCGGGCAGGGCTGTCGTGGGTTCAGAAGGGGGGCAGAAAAGAAAAAACCCATCAACCTTGAACCGAAACGGCGGGGTTGATGGGCTCCACAAAATGGGGACATCAAAGAAAAGCAGTGGCATTACTTATGACTGATGTCCGATAAAAAAGTTCTGTAGTTCACATAAATTTTTTCTGCTGCTTGCAAACTTCAGTTTTATCCTAATGCCGGCCAGATGATGATGATGAGCGTACCCGCCAGCGTCAGCAGTACGTTCGCTATCGCATAGGTGCCTGCGTAGCCCAGCGCCGGGATGTTACTGCGTGCGGTATCGCTAATAATTTCCATCGCCGGGGCGCAGGTGCGGGCGCCCATCATGGCGCCGAACAGTAGCGCGCGGTTCATTCGTAAAACATATGCCCCGAACAGGAAGCAAATCACCACCGGCACCAGGCTGACGATCAATCCGGCGATCAGCATTTGCCCGCCGACCGCCCCGAGGCTGTGGGTCAGACCGCTGCCTGCGCTCAGGCCCACGCCCGCCATAAACACCATCAGACCGAACTCTTTCACCATGTTCAGCGCACCCTGCGGAATATAGCCGAAGGTCGGGTGGTTGGCACGCAGGAAGCCGAGCATGATCCCGGCGAACAGCAGGCCAGCGGCGTTACCGACGCCAAAGCTAAAGGTGCTGAACTGGAAGGAGATCATGCCGATCATCAGGCCGATGATGAAGAAAGCGCAGAAAGCGAGCAGGTCGGTCACCTGACTGTGAATCGAGATAAATCCAATGCGATCGGCAATGGTTTTTACCCGGCGCGTATCGCCGCTGACCTGTAATACATCGCCTTTGTTAAGCACCACGTTGTCGTCGATTGGCATTTCGATCTGGCTGCGGATCACGCGGTTAAGGAAGCAGCCGTGGTCGGTCAGTTTGAGCTGCGCCAGGCGGCGACCGACGGCGTTATGGTTTTTCACCACGATCTCTTCCGTTACGATGCGCATGTCCAGCAGGTCGCGGTCGAACACTTCTTTACCGTTACGGAAACTGGGGTCGAGACGGGAATGGGCATCCGGGTAACCCACCAGCGCGATTTCGTCGCCCAGTTGCAAAACCGCATCACCATCTGGTGTGGCGAGAATACCGTTGCGGCGAATGCGTTCAATATAGCAGCCCGTCTGGCGATAAATCCCCAGCTCGCGCAGATTCTTGCCATCAGCCCAGGCGACCAGCTCAGGACCGACGCGATAAGCGCGAATGACCGGCAGGTAGACTTTGCGATTAATGTCGGTATCAAGACCGCGCTCGCGGGCGATTTGCTGCGCGCTGGTTTGCAGATCCTGATGCTGCAGTTTCGGCAGATAGCGTGCGCCAACAATCAGGCTCACCAGACCAATCAGATAGGTCAGGGCGTAGCCAAGGCTCAGGTGGTCAAGCGCCGAAGAAAGTTGCGTTCCGGTCATCCCGGAATGGCGGAGCGTATCGCCCGCGCCAACCAGCACCGGCGTTGAGGTCATCGAACCAGCCAGCATACCGGCCGTCAGGCCAATATCCCAGCCAAACAGTTTTCCGAGCGCTAAGGCAATTATTAGCGCGCTACCGACCATCACCAGCGCCAGCATCAGATAATTCTTACCGTCGCGAAAAAAAATAGAGAAAAAGTTAGGTCCGGCTTCCACGCCCACACAAAAAATAAACAGCATAAAGCCCAGATTTAATGCGTCAGTGTTAATGCTGAAATGCTGTTGACCTAATAAGAGGGAGACCACTAAAACGCCAATGGAATTACCGAGTTGGACCGGACCCAGACGCAATTTCCCAAGACAAAGACCGAGCGCCAGTACCACAAATAATAACAGGATGTAATTCCCATTTAACAAATCTGCGACGTTTATATTCACGGAAGCTAACTTCTTGTTTACTAGTAAGTTGTTGAAAGAAATGGTTATTTGGGCTAAGGTTTCCCAAGAATCTGAAAGGGAAAATGCGCTTTCCCTGAAGCGGTAATAACCATCAAATTAAGCCCGTTAGTTTAATCGTTCCGCGATGCTACGGCTAGTCACAATCGTTTTTATACGTGTAAGCGCTTATTGGCATGGAATGCCTGAATGCTTTATCTGACTGGGGCCTTTCGGGGCAAATCGTGAGTTTGATAGAGATGCTGTCAGGAGGATTCTTTGAAGTCTGAACATGGCTGGGTAGGCGTGGCCTGCTGTTTCTTACTTTTTATTGTGGTCTGCTTTTCCGTTTCTTTGCATATGAAAGGCGCGTTTTCTGCGTCCGGAAATTCTGAACTGGGTTTACTCTTTTTCCTCATACCGGGTGCGCTGGCGAGTATCATTTCCGTCAGGGGAAGCGTTGTGCGTCCGGTGCTGGGCGCGATTCTGGCGATGCCATTATGTCTTCTGCTGATGCGCGTTTATCTGGCGACGCAACGTTCTTTCTGGCAGGAACTGGCATGGTTATTCAGTGCCGTATTCTGGTGCGCGCTGGGTGCGCTGTGCGGGTTGTTTATCTGCAGTCTGCTGGGTAACAAACGCAGCGATCGTTGACGCCCTGGGGCAGGGCGTCAATAAAACGTTACGCGAACAGGCCGAGATTCTCTTTCGCCCACGCTTCAAAATCTGTGCAACCACCGATGTGCGTTTGATCGACAAAAATCTGCGGTACGGTTTCGACCGGTTTACCGACGGTTTTTTCCAGATCAGCCTTGGTGATCCCTTCCGCATGAATATCAACATAACGGTAGTTGAAATCGTCACGCTCTGTGGTCAGTTTTTCAGCCAGTTCTTTTGCGCGAACACAGTAAGGGCAACCCGGACGACCAAAAATAACAGCAAACATTGTTTCTCTCCTTAACCTAAAGCCTGACGGCGAATAGCGCTTATGATGACGCCAGCAGCGTGAGAGGGAAAGAAGGTTTTACCTGTCGTTTCGATTGCTTAGGGTTTGTATTGATAATGACTCTTGTTATTCTCATCTGAAAAGAGTCTGCCGGAGAACATCCATGAAATCGCTCGGCGCGCTACCGAAAAGCGTTCTGATCCTCGAAGCGGCAGGGATGATATTACTCGCCCTGGCGTGGCTGTCGCTGAACCAGTACATCAGTTTGCCTGCGCCTTTTGCCAGCCAGATGGCGGCCGTCGTGATGATTTTCGCGGGGATTTTCCTGATGCTTCCGGCGGCTTTCGCACTGTTCTGGAAACTGGCGCAGGGTATTGCGCCACAGCTGATGCAGAGCGACAAAACCTCTTCTTCACATTCTGAAAGGAAAAAACGTGATGACGCCGACCATTGATCTGCTGCGTAGCCACCGATCCATCCGCCATTTTACCGACAAGCCAATAAGCGAGGCGCAGCGCAACGCTATTATCGCCAGCGCGCAGGCGGCTTCCAGCTCCAGTTTTTTGCAGTGCAGTTCGATTATTCGCGTCACTGACCCCAGTCTCCGCGCACAATTCGTCACGCTTACTGGCGGTCAGCAACATGTCGCGCAGGCGGCGGAGTTTTGGGTATTTTGCGCCGATTTTAATCGCCTTTTGCAAATCTGCCCTGATGCCAGTCTGGGAAGGGCAGAACAGTTACTGCTCGGTGCGGTGGATACGGCGATGATGGGGCAGAACGCGATGGCAGCGGCAGAGTCGTTAGGCCTGGGCGGTGTTTTCATCGGAGGCATTCGAAACAACATTGAAGCGGTGGGTGAGGCGCTGAAAGTGCCGAAACATGTGCTGCCGCTGTTTGGTCTGTGCCTCGGCTGGCCGGCGGACGATCCGGGCGTGAAACCGCGAATGCCTGCGGCGATGCTGGTGCATGAAAACCAGTATCAGCCGGTCGATGAACAGATTCTGGCGCAATACGACGAAGAAATGGCCAGTTACTATCTGTCGCGCAACAGCAATACGCGCCGGGATACCTGGAGTGATCATATTCGTCGCACCGTTATCAAAGAAACGCGTCCGTTTATCCTTGATTACTTACATAAACAAGGTTGGGCGACACGTTAAAATCCCGTTCAGCCTGCGCCTGACTAAGTGTATGATACGCCCACTTTCCCAAGGTCTTTTTCAGACGTCAGAAGAGGTGCAGGATGAAGATTGCCATATTGTCCCGGGACGGAACACTCTGGTCCTGTAAACGCCTGCGGGAGGCCGCGATGAAGCGCGGTCATCTGGTCGAAATCCTCGATCCGCTCTCCTGTTATATGAATATCAATCCGGCGGCCTCCTCCATTCATTATAAAGGCCGTCAGCTTCCCCATTTTGATGCCGTCATTCCTCGCATTGGTTCCGCCATTACCTATTACGGTACGGCGGCGCTGCGCCAGTTTGAAATGCTCGGCAGCTATCCGCTGAATGAATCGGTGGCGATCATGCGCGCGCGCGACAAACTGCGCTCGCTGCAACTGATGGCGCGTCAGGGGATCGACCTGCCGATGACCGGCATCGCCCATTCCCCGGACGACACCAGCGATCTCATCGACATGGTCGGCGGCGCGCCGCTGGTGGTTAAACTGGTGGAAGGGACGCAGGGGATTGGCGTGGTGCTGGCGGAAACGCGCCAGGCGGCAGAAAGCGTGATTGACGCGTTTCGCGGGCTAAACGCCCATATTCTGGTGCAGGAGTATATCCAGGAGGCGAAAGGGCGTGATATTCGCTGCCTGGTGGTGGGCAATGAAGTGGTCGCCGCCATTGAACGGCGGGCAAAAGACGGCGATTTTCGTTCGAATCTGCACCGGGGCGGGGTGGCGACGATCGCCAATATCACGCCGCGCGAGCGGGAAATCGCCATTAAAGCCGCGCAAACGCTCGGTCTGGATGTGGCGGGCGTTGACATTTTGCGGGCGTCACGCGGGCCGTTGGTGATGGAGGTCAATGCGTCGCCGGGGCTGGAAGGCATTGAGAAAACTACCGGCATTGATATTGCCGGGCGTATGATTCAATGGATTGAGCGTCACGCGCAGCCGGGATTCTGTCTGAAAACTGGCGGATGATGCCATTTTCGACGGCTTTCATAGTATATGTCAGACTTTATGCGTAATATGTGCCCCGTTATTTCTCAGCTAAAGGTCTCAGGCATATGGCTTCACTCGTCGTTCCGGGTCTTGACACGTTACGTCAGTGGCTCGATGAACTCGGCATAAACTTTTTCGAATGCGATACCTGTCAGGCGTTGCACCTGCCGCATATGCAAAATTTTGACGGGATTTTCGATGCCAAAATCGATCTTCTTGATAATGTCATCCTCTTTTCCGCGCTTGCCGAAGTGAAGCCCTCCGCGCTGCTGACGCTCTCCGCCGATCTCTCTTCCATCAACGCCAGCTCGCTGACCATCAAAGCGTTCCTGGATATTCAGGATGATAATCTGCCAAAACTGGTGGTTTGCCAGTCTTTATCCGCCGGTGCTGGGGTGTCGCTTGAGCAATTCTCCTGGTTTGTCCGCCAGAGTGAAGAGCAGATTTCGATGGTGATCCTTGAGGCTTCAGCGCATCAGTTGCTCTACAAGCCAGAAGAAGAAGAGCTGCCAAAAGAAGAGATTCAGTACCATTTTCTTCACTGATCCCCCCTTTGATAAGCGCAGTCGCTGCCAGCGCGGCTGCCTGTTCCGTTTTATTATTCTGCATTTAACCTTTCATTAAAGAATTATTCACCACCATTCCGACCTGTAAGCTCTATCGAATAGAGTGATCTTGCATAAAAAATTGATAAAAGGCGTTTTTTAATCTGAGCTATAGCCTGCAACCCTGGCTACAGTTATTCTTGCGATGCCCCGGTGATATCTCATTAATAACGGTGGGATTACGCCGCAAAAGCGAGCTGTAACCGCAGGGGAGCGCCGTCTCTCCTTTTCTGGACACAATGACAAAATATGCATGGTTTTTGCATGCTTCCAGGCTCCAATATTTTGGTTCATTTATTAACAATCGTTGAGAAGGAAAGAGATATGACCGCTTTTAGTAAGAAATGGTTAACCGGTCTGGTGACGGGTGCGCTGATGGCCGTGTCTGCTGGTTCGCTCGCGGCTGAACAGAAAACCCTGCATGTCTATAACTGGTCTGACTATATCGCGCCGGACACGGTGGCGAATTTCGAAAAAGAAACCGGTATTAAAGTGGTTTACGACGTGTTTGATTCCAATGAAGTACTGGAAGGCAAACTGATGGCGGGCAGTACCGGGTTTGATCTGGTCGTTCCGTCTGCCAGCTTCCTTGAACGCCAGTTGGCGGCCGGTGTGTTCCAGCCGCTCGATAAGAGCAAACTGCCGAACTGGAAAAACCTCGATCCGGAACTGCTGAAGCTTATCGCGCGTCACGACCCGGGTAACAAATACGCAATGCCGTATATGTGGGCGACCACCGGTATTGGCTATAACGTCGATAAAGTCAAAGCGGCGTTGGGGGCGGATGCCCCGTTGAACAGCTGGGATCTGATCCTGAAACCAGAAAATCTGGAAAAACTGAAAAGCTGCGGCGTGTCCTTCCTTGATGCGCCGGAAGAGGTGTTTGCCACCGTGCTGAACTACCTTGGCAAAGATCCGAACAGCACCAAAGCGGATGACTACACCGGTCCGGCGACAGAGCTGCTGCTGAAGCTGCGTCCGAACATTCGTTACTTCCACTCTTCGCAATACATCAACGACCTGGCAAACGGCGATATCTGCGTGGCTATCGGCTGGGCGGGCGACGTATGGCAGGCAGCGAACCGCGCGAAAGAAGCGAAAAACGGTGTGAATATTTCTTATTCCATCCCGAAAGAAGGGGCGCTGGCATTCTTTGATGTATTCGCGATGCCAGCGGATGCGAAAAACAAAGATGAAGCGTACCAGTTCCTGAACTACCTGCTGCGTCCGGACGTGATCGCCCATATCTCTGACCATGTGTACTACGCCAACGTCAACAAAGAGGCGACGGCGCTGGTGAGCGAAGAGGTTCGTACTAACCCTGGCATCTACCCGCCAGCAGATGTGCAGGCCAAACTGTTCACCCTGAAAGTACAGGATCCGAAGATTGACCGCGTACGTACCCGTGCATGGACGAAAGTCAAAAGCGGGAAGTAATTAGCGCTTTTCGACACGCTTTACCCGCCGGGCAGGTTTCATTGCCCGGCAACAGGCGCACCGCTGTGGTGCGCCTGCACTACAACGACTTTGTATGGCACCGGTCCATACTGATGCTTGTTTTTTGCCGGAGAGCACCCGATTGAATGACGCGACACCCCGCCCACAGGCGAAAACCCGCAAAGCGCTGACCCCGCTGCTGGAAATCCGCAACCTCACGAAATCCTTCGACGGACAACATGCCGTTGATGACGTCAGTCTGACTATCTACAAAGGCGAAATTTTTGCCCTGCTCGGCCCCTCTGGCTGCGGGAAATCCACGCTGCTGCGTATGCTGGCCGGGTTTGAACACCCCACCGCCGGGCAAATTGTGCTCGACGGTGTCGATCTTTCCAGCGTGCCGCCTTACCAGCGACCGATCAATATGATGTTTCAATCCTACGCGCTGTTTCCGCACATGACGGTGGAGCAAAACATTGCATTCGGCCTGAAGCAGGACAAACTGCCGAAAGCGGAAATCACCAGTCGGGTGCAGGAGATGCTCACGCTGGTACATATGCAGGAATTTGCTAAACGCAAACCGCATCAGCTCTCTGGCGGGCAACGTCAGCGTGTGGCGCTGGCGCGCAGCCTGGCGAAGCGGCCAAAGCTGCTGCTGCTCGACGAACCGATGGGCGCGCTGGATAAAAAACTGCGCGACCGGATGCAGCTCGAAGTGGTGGATATTCTGGAGCGCGTCGGCGTGACCTGCGTGATGGTGACTCACGATCAGGAAGAGGCGATGACCATGGCCGGGCGTATCGCCATCATGAACCGCGGTAAGTTCGTGCAGATCGGCGAACCGGAAGAGATTTACGAGCATCCGACCACCCGCTACAGCGCAGAATTTATTGGCTCGGTGAATGTCTTCGAGGGGATGCTGAAAGATCGCCAGGATGATGGTCTGGTGATTGACTCGCCAGGGCTTGTGCATCCGCTGAAGGTCGACCCGGACGCCTCCGTGGTGGACAACGTGCCGGTGTACGTCGCGTTGCGGCCGGAAAAAATCATGCTCTGCGAAGAGCCGCCAGCGGATGGCTTCAATTTTGCCGTCGGCGAAGTGGTGCACATCGCCTATCTTGGCGATCTCTCTATTTATCATGTGCGTCTCAAAAGCGGTCAGATGCTCAGCGCTCAGTTGCAGAATGCCCATCGCTACCGCAAAGGTCTGCCGACCTGGGGCGATGAAGTGCGGCTGTGTTGGGATGCTGACAGCTGTGTGGTCCTGACGGTGTAAGGAGGGGCGATGAGTACATTAGAACCACCTGTTCGCGCCATAAAACCGACGGGATTTGCACCGTGGCTGGCGCGTATGCAGATGCTGCATGGTCGCAAGCTGGTGATCGCGCTGCCGTACATCTGGCTGATCCTGCTGTTTTTGCTGCCGTTCCTGATTGTGTTCAAAATCAGCCTTGCCGAGATGGCGCGGGCGATCCCGCCGTATACTGACCTGCTGGAATGGGCGGACGACCAGCTCAGCCTGACGCTGAACATCGGCAATTTCCTGCAACTGACTGATGATCCGCTCTATTTTGAAGCGTACCTGCAGTCGCTGCAGGTGGCGGCGATCTCCACGTTCTGTTGTCTGCTGTTGGGTTACCCGCTGGCCTGGGCGGTGGCGCACAGCCGACCGTCCACACGCAATATCCTGTTGTTGCTGGTGATTTTGCCGTCGTGGACCTCGTTCTTGATTCGCGTGTATGCCTGGATGGGGATCCTGAAAAACAACGGCGTACTGAATAATTTCCTGATGTGGGCGGGAATTATCGATCAGCCGCTGACGATCCTGCACACCAATCTCGCGGTGTACATCGGGATTGTCTATGCCTATATGCCGTTCATGGTGCTGCCGATTTACACCGCGCTGACCCGTATTGACTACTCGCTGGTGGAAGCCTCGCTCGATCTCGGCGCGCGTCCGCTGAAAACCTTCTTCAGCGTGATTGTGCCGTTAACCAAGGGCGGCATTATTGCCGGTTCGATGCTGGTGTTCATTCCGGCGGTCGGGGAGTTTGTGATCCCGGAACTGCTCGGTGGGCCAGACAGTATCATGATTGGTCGCGTACTGTGGCAGGAATTCTTCAATAACCGTGACTGGCCGGTGGCGTCTGCGGTGGCGATTATCATGTTGCTGCTGCTGATTGTGCCGATCATGTGGTTCCATAAGCATCAGCAAAAACAAATGGGGGAACACGGATGAACAATCTGCCAGTAGTGCGCTCCCCGTGGCGTATTTTTATTCTGGTGCTCGGGTTTACCTTTCTGTATGCGCCAATGCTGATGCTGGTGATCTACTCCTTTAACAGTTCAAAACTGGTGACGGTGTGGGCCGGCTGGTCCACGCGCTGGTACAGCGAACTGTTTCATGACGACGCCATGATGAGCGCCGTGGGGCTGAGTCTGACCATCGCGGCGCTGGCGGCGACCATAGCGGCGATCCTCGGCACCATTGCTGCTGTAGTAATGGTACGTTTCGGGCGTTTTCGCGGCTCCAACGGTTTTGCCTTTATGATCACCGCGCCGCTGGTCATGCCGGACGTGATCACCGGTCTGTCGCTGTTGTTGCTGTTTGTCGCCCTCGGTCACGCCATCGGCTGGCCGTCTGAACGCGGTATGCTGACCATCTGGCTGGCGCACGTCACTTTCTGTACGGCGTATGTGGCGGTGGTGATCTCCTCGCGTCTGCGTGAGCTGGATCGCTCCATCGAAGAGGCGGCGATGGATCTTGGCGCCACGCCGCTGAAGGTCTTTTTCATCATTACGCTGCCGATGATTATGCCCGCGGTGATTTCCGGCTGGCTGCTGGCGTTCACGCTGTCGCTTGATGATCTGGTGATCGCGAGTTTCGTCTCCGGTCCGGGTGCCACCACCTTGCCGATGCTGGTTTTCTCCAGTGTGCGTATGGGGGTTAACCCGGAGATTAACGCCCTGGCAACGTTGATCCTCGGTGTAGTGGGGATTGTTGGTTTAATCGCCTGGTATTTAATGGCTCGCGCAGAAAAGCAGCGGGTGCGCGATATCCAGCGTGCAAGACGTGGCTGAAGGATTTACTATTTCCTCCGCGAAAGTGCCGCGCCCGTCGCGGCACAGTTTTCAGGGAAGTCAGCTGTGGGATTTTTTACCAAAACACGTCAGTCGCATGCCCGCATGAACGTCCCTGCCATTGTGCAGGTGGCGGCGCTCGCCATTATCCTGATCCGGGCGCTGGATTTACTGATGATCTTCAACCTGCTCGGCATCCGCGGCATCGGGGAATTTATTCACCGTAGTGTGCAGACGTGGAGCCTGACGCTGGTTTTCCTCAGTAGCCTGGCGCTGGTGTTTATCGAAATTTACTGCGCTTTTTCGCTGGTGAAAGGGCGCAACTGGGCGCGCTGGCTGTATCTGCTGACGCAAATTATCACCACCGGTTATCTCTGGGCATCGTCGCTCGGGTACGGTTATCCGGAACTTTTCAGCATCGCCGGTGGCTCGAAACGGGAAATTTTCCGCTCGCTGATGATGCAAAAACTTCCTGATATCCTGGTGCTGCTTCTGCTTTTTATCCCCTCCGCGAGCCGTCGGTTTTTCCGCTTACAATAACGGTGATACAATCCCCGCCCCTGAATTCATTAAGGCTTTGGTATGCAGTGCGCACTCTATGATGCTGGTCGTTGTCGCTCCTGTCAGTGGATAGCGCAGCCGATCAGCGAACAACTCACGGCAAAAATGGATGATCTCTGCCATCTGCTGGCGTCCATGCCGGTGACAGCGTGGTGTGCGCCGGTCAGTGGCTCGGAGCAGGGGTTTCGTAATAAAGCCAAAATGGTGGTCAGCGGTAGCGTGGAAAAACCGCTACTCGGCATGTTACACCGTGACGGCACGCCGGAAGATCTGACCGCCTGTCCGCTCTATCCGGCCTCGTTTTACCCGGTGTTTGCCGCCCTCAAACCGTTTATTGCCCGCGCAGGGCTGACGCCCTATAACGTCGCCCGTAAACGCGGTGAGCTGAAGTATCTGCTGCTGACCGAAAGCCAGCGCGACGGCGGCATGATGCTGCGTTTTGTGCTGCGTTCGGAAAGCAAACTGGAGCAGTTACGCGTGGCCTTGCCATGGCTGAAGGCACAATTGCCGCAGCTTAAGGTGATCACTGCCAATATTCAGCCGGTGCATATGGCCATCATGGAAGGGGAGCAGGAGATCTTCTTTACGGAACAGCAGGCACTGGCGGAGACGTTTAACGGCGTCCCGCTGTGGATCCGCCCACAAAGTTTTTTCCAGACCAACCCGACGGTGGCGAGCCAGCTGTATGCCACCGCCCGCGACTGGGTGCGGCAACTGCCGGTTCAGCATATGTGGGATCTGTTCTGTGGCGTCGGCGGTTTTGGTCTGCATTGCGCAACGCCGGAGATGACCTTAACCGGTATTGAAATTTCGCCAGAAGCTATTGCCTGCGCGAAACAGTCAGCGGCGGAACTGGGGTTGCAAAACCTGCATTTTCAGGCGCTGGACTCCACGCGGTTTGCCACCGGGCAGGGCGATATTCCCGATCTGGTGCTGGTCAACCCGCCGCGACGCGGCATCGGTAAAGCGCTGTGCGACTACCTGAGCCAGATGGCGCCGTCATTTATCATCTATTCGAGTTGTAATGCGCAGACGATGGCCAGTGATTTTCGCCATCTTTCGGGGTACCGCATTGAGCGAGTACAACTGTTCGATATGTTTCCGCATACCGCCCATTATGAAGTGCTGACGTTGTTGATCAGAGTTGACGAGAAATAAATCGGGCAACGTAACGTTGCCCGAGAGTGAAAGCGTTATTTGACCTGCTGGCCCGGCTGCGCACCGCTGTCCGGGCTTAACAGGAAGATGTCTTTCCCGCCAGGACCGGCGGCCATCACCATCCCTTCAGAGATGCCAAAGCGCATTTTACGCGGCGCCAGGTTGGCGACCATCACCGTCAGACGGCCAATCAGCGCCTGCGGTTCCGGGTACGCGGAACGAATGCCGGAGAAGACGTTACGTTTCTCGCCGCCGAGATCCAGCGTCAGGCGCAACAGCTTGTCGGAGCCGTCAACGAATTCCGCATTTTCAATCAGCGCGATACGCAAATCCACTTTCGCGAAATCATCAAAGGTGATGGTTTCCTGAATCGGATCGTCCGCCAGCGGGCCGGTGACCGGTGCGGCAGCAGCTTTCACCTCTTCTTTCGAGGCTTCCACCAGCGCATCGACCTGTTTCATCTCAATGCGGTTATACAGTGCTTTGAAGGTGTTCACCTTGTGACTGAGCAGCGGCTGCTGAATTGCATCCCAGGTCAGTTCGGTATTGAGGAATGCTTCAGCGCGTTCAGTCAGTGACGGCAGCACCGGCTTCAGCCAGGTCATCAACACGCGGAACATATTCAGACCCATGGTACAAATGGCCTGTAGATCGGCGTCGCGGCCTTCCTGCTTCGCCACCACCCACGGTGCCTGATCGTCCACATAGCGGTTAGCGACATCGGCCAGCGCCATGATCTCACGAATCGCTTTACCGAATTCACGGCTTTCCCACGCGTCCGCGATGGTGTCTGCGGCGTCAACGAAGGTCTGATACAGCGCCGGGTCAGCCAGTTCAGCCGCCAGCACGCCATCAAAACGTTTGGCGATAAAGCCCGCGTTACGCGAGGCCAGGTTAACCACTTTGTTGACGATGTCGGCATTCACGCGCTGCACGAAATCTTCCAGGTTCAGGTCGATGTCGTCGATGCGGGAAGAGAGTTTCGCCGTGTAGTAGTAACGCAGGCTGTCGGCGTCAAAATGGTTCAGCCAGGTGCTGGCCTTGATGAAGGTGCCGCGAGATTTCGACATCTTCGCGCCGTTCACCGTCACATAGCCGTGAACGAACAGATTAGTTGGTTTGCGGAAACCGCTGCCTTCAAGCATCGCCGGCCAGAACAGGCTGTGGAAGTAAACGATGTCTTTGCCGATGAAATGGTACAGTTCGGCGTCGGAGTCTTTCTTCCAGTATTCGTCAAAGCTGACGGTGTCGCCGCGCTTGTCGCACAGGTTCTTGAAAGAGCCCATGTAACCAATTGGCGCATCCAGCCAGACGTAGAAATATTTGCCCGGCGCGTTTGGAATTTCAAAACCGAAGTACGGCGCATCGCGGGAGATATCCCACTGCTGCAGGCCGGATTCAAACCATTCCTGCATTTTATTCGCCACCTGCTCCTGCAGCGCGCCGCTACGGGTCCACGCCTGCAGCATTTCGCTGAATGACGGCAGGTCAAAGAAGAAGTGTTCGGATTCACGCATCACTGGCGTCGCGCCGGAGACCACGGATTTCGGATCGATAAGCTCGGTCGGGCTGTAGGTCGCGCCGCACACTTCGCAGTTATCGCCGTACTGATCCGGGGATTTACATCTCGGGCAGGTGCCTTTCACAAAACGGTCCGGCAGGAACATACCTTTTTCCGGATCGTAGAGCTGAGAAATGGTGCGGTTTTTAATAAAACCGTTCTCTTTCAGGCGCGTGTAAATCAGCTCCGACAGCTCGCGGTTTTCGTCGCTGTGCGTGGAGTGATAGTTGTTATAGCTGATATCAAAGCCAGCAAAATCGGTCTGATGCTCCTGACTCATTTCGGTAATCATCTGCTCCGGGGTGATCCCCAGTTGCTGCGCTTTCAGCATGATTGGCGTGCCGTGAGCATCGTCCGCACAGATGAAGTTAACCTCGTGGCCGCGCATTCGCTGGTAACGGACCCAGACATCAGCCTGGATATGCTCCAGCATGTGGCCGAGGTGGATTGAGCCGTTGGCGTACGGCAGCGCGCACGTTACCAGAATTTTTTTCGCGACATGAGTCATAGTGGATATTACTTCTTTGATAGTGAAAAGGGCTTTCGATATTACCAAAAGGGTCATTATTAAGTAAGCACAAACCTGAGCCTTTCAGGTAAACTTGTTGATTAACGCGTTTACTCACAAGAACAAAGGAGTCGGGATGAGTTCACAATCCCAGGCCACTTCCCCGGAGCGCCTGCGTGCGATGGTCGCCGGGACGCTGGCCAATTTTCAGCACCCAACCCTGAAGCACAACCTGACGACGCTGAAGGCGTTGCATCATGTCGCCCTGCTGGACGACGTTGTGCATATCGAAATTCAGATGCCGTTTGTCTGGCAGAGCGCGTTTGAAGCGCTGAAAGACGAATGCAGCGCTGAGCTGCTGCGCATCACTGGTGCGAAAGCGATCGACTGGAAGCTGTCACACAGCATTGCCACGATGAAACGCGTGAAGAATCAGCCGGGCGTCAACGGCGTGAAAAATATTATTGCCATCAGCTCCGGTAAAGGCGGCGTGGGGAAATCCTCCACGGCGGTCAACCTGGCGCTGGCGCTGGCGGCGGAAGGGGCGAAAGTTGGTATTCTCGATGCTGACATTTATGGCCCGTCGGTGCCGATGATGTTAGGCGCGGAAGATCAGCGCCCGACGTCGCCGGATGGCACCCATATGGCGCCAATCATGAAATTTGGTCTGGCGACGAACTCAATCGGTTATCTGGTCACTGATGATAACGCGATGGTGTGGCGCGGCCCGATGGCCAGCAAAGCGCTGTTGCAAATGTTGCAGGAGACCCTGTGGCCGGATCTCGACTATCTGGTGCTGGACATGCCGCCAGGCACCGGCGATATCCAGCTGACGCTGGCGCAGAATATCCCGGTTACCGGTGCCGTGGTGGTGACGACGCCGCAGGACGTGGCGCTGATCGACGCCAAAAAAGGCATTGTGATGTTCGAGAAAGTCGATCTGCCGGTACTGGGGATCGTCGAAAACATGAGTATGCATATCTGCAGCAACTGCGGTCATCATGAGCCGATTTTCGGCACTGGTGGGGCAGAGAAGCTGGCGCAGCAGTATCACACTGAGCTACTCGGTCAGATGCCGCTGCATATCAGCCTGCGTGAAGATCTCGATCGAGGTACGCCGACCGTGGTCAGCCGCCCGGAGAGTGAATTTACCGCATCCTATCGTCAGCTGGCTGGTCGCGTGGCCTCGCAGCTGTACTGGATGGGCGAAGTGATCCCGAGCGAGATTGCGTTCCGCGCGGTGTAACGTCAGAGGGTGCTACGCGTGTGGCGTAGCACCTGTCCGTCAGCGGTGGTAGAAAATATCACCGTCGTAGGCTTTCAGGATTTTGCCGTCAGCCTCCGAAACCAGCACGTAGTTCTCACCCATGTAAGTCCAGTACGTTCCGGCATCGGGTGCTGGCAGATTCCGCAACTGCCACTGTTTAATCTTGTATTCATCAGTGCGATACAGCTCCGGCACTGTGTCCCCGATTTTGAAGTGGGTAAAATCGGCGATAAATCCATCGAGTTCATATTTTTGAATGCCTGACGTCGACACCGTTGCCGGTGCGGCCCAGGTTGCACCCGCCACTGCCAGCAGTGCGCTGAGAAACAGCAATCTACACTTACCCATTATTTCTCCACAAAATCAGTCTGGTACCAGCCCCGCATAACCACTGGCGTGAGCAGGGGAAAGATTATCTTAAGCGAACCAGAGAATAATATGTTCAGGGAAAATTGTAACCAGGTTGAACATTAGCGCTACGGATAACCGGATTTCTCTGAACTTCTCCGGCAGTTGGCAGATATCACCAGATTTCTGAGCAGCGCTTGCATCCTGCGGATGACCTGCTTATTCTGCAAGTCGAAATACTATGACTCGGGGTGCCCTTCACACGGTGAAGGCTGAGAAAGACCCGTACCACCTGATCTGGATAATGCCAGCGTAGGGAAGTCAGAGACCTGTCCGGTCATCACTTCTTCACGACCTGGCAGGAGCATACCATGCCATCTGACCTGCTTAGTCCGGCGCTTATCGCGCAATCCTTACAATCGTTCCGTACCCGTTCTCCGCTCGTGCACTGCATGACCAATGACGTCGTTCAGACCTTTACCGCTAACGTTCTGCTGGCGCTCGGCGCGTCACCGGCGATGGTGATTGATCCTGACGAAGCCGCTGAGTTTGCGGCTGTCGCTGATGCGTTGCTGATAAACGTCGGCACTCTTACAGCAGACCGCGCTGCGGCGATGCAGGCGGCGATCGGCAGCTCCGTTAAGGCGGGAAAACCCTGGACGCTGGATCCGGTCGCCGTCGGCGCGTTGTCGCTGCGTACCCGCTTTTGCCAGCAAAGTTTAAATTTGCACCCTACCGCCATTCGCGGCAACGCCTCTGAAATTATGGCGCTCGCCGGAATGAGCCGGGGAGGGCGTGGCGTCGATACCACAGACACCGCCGCCGCCGCTGTCCCGGCAGCGCAGAAACTGGCGCAGCAAAGTGGTGCGATTGTTGCTGTAACCGGGGAAACGGATTATGTCACTGACGGCGAGCGAACCCTCGCTGTTGCAGGTGGTTCTCCACTGATGACTCGCGTGGTCGGCACCGGCTGCGCGCTGTCGGCGGTGGTTGCTGCATTCTGCGCCCTGCCAGGTGATCGGCTGGTTAATGTCGCCACCGCCTGTGGCGTGATGAAACAGGCGGGCGAGATTGCTGCGCAAAACGGCAACGGGCCGGGAGCGTTTGAACCCGCCTTTCTTGATGCGCTGTATACGCTAAGCGGGGAGGTGCAAGTATGAAACGCATTAACGCTCTGACGATTGCCGGAACGGACCCGACGGGGGGCGCAGGTATTCAGGCTGATCTGAAAACCTTCTCGGCGCTCGGCGCATACGGCTGTGCGGTGATCACCGCACTGGTGGCGCAAAATACCCGCGGTGTACAGTCGGTCTATCGCATCGAACCGGATTTCGTCGCCGCGCAACTCGATTCGGTGTTCAGCGATGTGCGCATTGATACCACCAAAATCGGCATGCTGGCGGAGACAGATATCGTCGAAGCGGTGGCGGAGCGACTGCAACGTTACCGTATTCAGAACGTAGTGCTCGATACTGTCATGCTGGCGAAGAGCGGCGATCCGCTGCTGTCGCCGTCGGCGGTAGAGAGCTTGCGTAAACATCTGCTACCGCAGGTGTCGCTGATCACGCCAAACCTGCCGGAAGCCGCAGCGCTACTGGACGCGCCGCATGCGCAGAATGAACGAGAAATGCTCGAACAAGGGCGAGCATTACGGGCGCTGGGCTGCGAGGCGGTACTGATGAAGGGCGGGCATCTGGATGATGCCGAAAGCCCGGACTGGCTGTTTACCGCCGCCGGTGAGCAGCGGTTTACCACCCCGCGTGTACCAACGAAAAATACGCACGGCACCGGCTGTACACTGTCGGCGGCGCTGGCGGCGTTACGTCCGCGTCATAACAACTGGCTGGAGACCGTGCCGGAAGCGAAAGCATGGCTGTCGGCAGCGCTGGCACAGGCGGATTCTCTGGAAGTGGGACATGGAATTGGACCGGTGCATCACTTTCATGCGTGGTGGTAGTATACTGGCAGGAGATCACTGCCAGGAAAAGAGTCGATGGAACAAGCGCATACCCGTCTTATTGAGCAACTGAATGAGCGCATCGCCGCTGCCGACAATATGCCGTTGTACCTGAAGTTTGCCGAAACGGTGAAGAATGCGGTTCGCAGCGGCTGGCTTGAACACGGCAATATCCTGCCTGGCGAGCGCGATCTCAGCCAGTTGACCGGAGTATCGCGCATTACCGTGCGCAAGGCGATGCAGACGCTGGAAGATGAAGGCGTGGTCACGCGTTCGCGCGGCTACGGTACGCAAATCAATAATATCTTTGAATATTCATTGAAAGAGGCGCGCGGCTTTTCGCAACAGGTGGTCTTGCGCGGCAAAAAACCGGACACGTTATGGGTCAACAAACGCATCGTCGCCTGTCCGGACGAGGTGGCGGTGGAGCTGGCGGTGTCGCCCGGCAGCGAAGTTTTTTTGCTCAAACGTATTCGTTACGTTGATGAAGACGCGGTGTCTATTGAGGAGTCCTGGGTGCCGGCGCCGCTGATTGCTGATCCTGACGCGATTGGCATTTCATTGTACGAGTACTTTCGCAGCCAGAATATTTTCCCGCAACGCACGCGCTCGCGGGTCAGCGCCCGCATGCCGGACGCTGAATTTCAGTCACATATCAAAATGGATGACCGGATCCCGGTGCTGGTGATCAAACAGGTAGCGCTGGATCAGCTGCAGCGGCCGATTGAATACAGCATCAGCCACTGCCGCAGCGATCTATACGTTTTCGTGTGCGAGGAGTAATTCTTCGCGCCAGGGCGCGCAGTTGCCGCCGCGATGCCCGACAACCCAGGACGCAACCGCATTCCCCAGCCTGACTGCGTCCGGCAATGCCCATCCCGCCGCCAGCCCGGCAAGAACGCCGCCCGCGTGGCTGTCTCCCGCGCCAATCGTATCGACAACGTCCACCGGAAACGCGGCAACATGCCCCTGCGCCTCCGGTGTGAAATACCAGGCGCCATCTTTGTCCTGACGAATAATTACCGGCGCGCCATAGCGGGCAAGCCAGGCCGGACCGAAGGCGCTGGTCTCCGCCGGTAAATCCGCAATTTCAGCAATGATTTCCGCTTCCTGGCGATTGAGCGAAACCAGCGGTTTACAGGCCATAATACGCGCCATCAGCGCCGGAGGAATGTCTGCAATCCGCGGACCGAAGTCGATGAGCGTCGTCATGCCCGCGGTGTTCTCCAGCCAGTTGACCAGCAGCTCGCCGCACGGCGACGCCAGTTGATAGCCGGAGAGATAAACCAGCCCGCCATCCTGCACCGGTAACGCCTCCAGCCATGCCGGAACCCATTCGTTTTCCACACCGCTGAATGACATAAACGTCCGTTCGCCATCAGGTTCGACCAGCGCCAGGCACCAGCCGTTGTCGCCGGTGGCGTTATCGATAGCACTGACCAGCCCTTCACGCGCCAGGTTATTGCGAATGATTTCGGCCCACACGCCCTGGCCGAGCGGCAGCGCATTGCAGGCGCTGATCCCCAGTCGTTTCAGCGCTACGGCAATGTTTAACGCGCAGCCGCCGATATTCACTCCCTGCTGCTTAAGCTCGATGTCGCAGCCGCGCCAGGGCAGGGCGTAGGCATCGGCGATAACGTCAATCACCGCCGCGCCAATCACCGTGACCGGGCGCTGTTGTTCCAGCGTTCTGAGTTTATCGGCCAGCCCTGATCCCTTCATAGCGCCTCCCGCTGTTGACGATACCCCCGCAACGCGCTGGCATAGCGGGTGAAATCCAGATGGTTTACGCTGTCCAGCTCCGCTTTCAGCACCGGGTCGATGGCGTCAATCCCCTGCAACGCACCGCAGATGGCGGTGGCCATCGCGCCGATGGTGTCGGTATCACCGCCGAGGTTGGCGCACAGTACCGCGCAACGGTTGGGATCGGTCTGCGCCAGCTCCACCATGGCAATGGCGCAGGGTACCGATTCAATGGTGCTGGTGCCTGCACCGACGAGCTGATAAAGCTGCTCGCTGGCAGACTCCACGCCATTGGCCTCACGTACTGTTTTCAGCGCCAGCTCCAGCCGTGCCGCCAGCGAGGCGCTGAAGGTGGTGACGCGTCTTTCCTGCGCATGACGGGCGATAGCAGGCAACGCTTCGACAATGTTTCCCCAGCGTTCGCCGTCGATGGCGCGGGAAATCGCCCACGCCACCACCACCGCACCGGCAATCGCCAGATCAGACTTATGCGTCGGGCTGGAGGCGAGGGCGATATCATCAATAAAGCGATCCAGATCTGCCGTCGGCAACATGCAGCCCAGCGGCGAAACGCGCATTGCGGCGCCATTGGTGACGCCGTTGTTCTCCAGTGCGCTGACCGGCTGGCCGTCGCGAATGGCGCGTAACGCAATCTTCGACGTCGGGCCGAGCACGTTTTTATTGAATGCATCAAAACGTTCGGCCCACGCCAGGATGTGACGGCCAATCACATCCCGATCGATTTGACCTTCACACTCCAGTAGCGCATCAGCAAGACACAGCGCCATGGAGGTGTCGTCGGTAAACTCAGCACGTTTGAAATAGCAGGCGGCGCTGTTTTCCGCAGGCCCGGGGAGAAAGCGGTCGATCCAGCCGAAATGCGCTTTCACCCTTGAACGCGGCCACAGTTCCGATGGCATACCCATCGCATCCCCTACCGCCTGGCCATATAAGGCACCGAGAATACGCTCGTATTTCATTTAACTTCCCCTTGTGTTAACGCAATATCGCGGTTGTCTTCTTTCACTTTAATGGCAGTGATTTCTCTATCAGACTCGCGGAACAGCAACATAAACAGGACTGCAATCACGGCAATCATCACCGCGCCGAAGGTCCACATGCCCGCCCAGTTAAAGGTCAGTCCATTCACCGGTTCTTTATAGGCGAACATTTTCTCCATCATCACACCGCCCAGGCGGTAACCAAGCAGGCTGCCGAACCCCTGACAGCAGAGGGTAATCAACCCCTGCGCGGCGTTACGCATGGTCACCGGCGCTTTTTTATCAACGTAGATATAGGCGGTGACGTAGTAGAAGTCATAGCTCACACCGTGCAGCAGAATGCCGAGGAACAGCAGGGCGTAAGTGAAGTAATGGTCCGCGCCACCGTAGATAAAGAACGCGTAGCGGATCGCCGCAGTGATAAGACCAAGCAATAATACCTTTTTGATACCAAAGCGTTTGGTAAAGAAAGGCAGCGCCAGCATGAAAAAGATTTCGGAGAACTGACCGAGCGTCATCCAGCCGGTGGCGTTTTTCATCCCCACTTCGGAGAGATAACCGTTGGCGAAGATGTAGTAGAACGCCAGCGGCATCGCGAACAGGAAAGAGCAGAAAAAGAAGACCAGGAAGTTCTTGTCGCGCAACAGAATTAGCGCATCAAGCCCCAGCATCACTTTCAGGCTCATTTTGCCGGTGCTCTTCGGCGGCGTATCCGGCAGGAAAAAGGCGAATACCCCCAGCAGCGCCGAACTGCCGGCGGTGATCAGCAGCGGAATGCTGGTCGGCGAGATATCGGCGTAGCCCAGCATTTCAGGCAGGAAGCCGCACACCAGACCGGAGCCAATCCAGCCAATGGTACCCATGACGCGAATGCGCGGAAAATCACGCTCGACGTCCGGGACGTTAGAAAAGGCGATGCTGTTGGTCAGGGCTATCGTCGGCATATAAGTCAGCGAGTAGGCGAGCAGCAGCGGGAAAAAGCCTGCAAAAGTGGTTTGCTGCGCGGCGAAATACATCAGGATCGCCCCGGCAAACATCAGTACGGCCAGCACTTTTTGCGCCGGGAAAAAGCGGTCGGTCAGCGAGCCGACGAGGATTGGCGACAGGATTGCCGCAATCGCCGTACAGGCATAAGACCAGCCAATTTCACCCGCACTGAACCCGTTTTTACTCAGCCACAGCCACAGCGGTACAAACCAGGCGCCCCAGATAAACCATTCAACAAACATCATGAACGACAGCTTTACTGTAGTTTTCATCGTTAAATCCTTCATGACAGGTAAGGTACGCCTTAACAATACCAATGAATAATACCTTTTAAATACCTTTGATCGGAAAGTTTGATCGCTCTCGCAAATTACCGCACCTGAAACGTGACAGCGGATTGTGCTTAAAAACACCCTGCAGGCTGGCAAAACTGCCCGTGGAGTACCAGGCTTATTCTGCCCGCGATGGTGCGGGTCAGGACAATCCATTTCTGACATCATGTCGGAACTTACGGGAGCATCGTTATGACTGATATTGCGCAATTGCTTGGCAAAGACGCCGACAGCCTGTTACAGCACCGTTGTATGACCATTTCCGCTGACCAGCTGTATCTGCCGGGTCATGATTACGTTGACCGTGTGATGATTGATAATAATCGTCCCCCGGCGGTACTGCGAAATATGCAGACGCTGTATAACACGGGCCGTCTGGCCGGGACAGGCTATCTGTCCATTTTGCCGGTGGATCAGGGCGTGGAACACTCTGCTGGCGCCTCGTTTGCCGCCAACCCGCTCTATTTTGATCCGAAGAATATTGTCGAACTGGCGATTGAAGCCGGGTGTAACTGTGTGGCCTCCACCTACGGCGTGCTGGCGTCGGTGTCCCGCCGTTACGCGCATCGCATTCCATTTCTGGTAAAACTTAACCACAACGAAACCCTGAGCTACCCAACCACCTATGACCAGACCCTCTATGCCAGCGTTGAGCAGGCGTTCAACATGGGCGCGGTGGCGGTAGGGGCGACAATCTATTTTGGCTCTGTCGAATCACGTCGCCAGATTGAAGAGATTTCTGCGGCGTTTGAGCGCGCGCATGAACTGGGCATGGTGACCGTGCTGTGGGCCTATCTGCGTAACCCGGACTTTAAGAAAGACGGTGTCGATTACCACGTTTCTGCTGATTTAACCGGTCAGGCGAACCATCTGGCGGCGACCATTGGCGCAGATATCGTGAAACAGAAAATGGCGGAAAACAACGGCGGCTATAAAGCGGTGAACTTCGGCTATACCGATGACCGGGTGTACAGCAAGCTGACCAGTGAAAACCCGATCGATCTGGTGCGTTATCAACTGGCGAACTGCTATATGGGGCGCGCCGGGCTGATCAACTCCGGCGGTGCCGCGGGCGGCGAGACCGATCTCACTGATGCGGTACGGACGGCGGTGATCAACAAACGCGCGGGCGGCATGGGGCTGATTCTGGGCCGTAAAGCGTTCAAGAAAACCATGACCGACGGCGTGAAGCTGATCAATGCCGTGCAGGATGTTTATCTCGACGCGAAAGTGACTATCGCCTGATGGCGGATTCATCACCTCTCTTGCGGGAGAGGTGATACTGGCCTTTTACTTCAGTAGCGGGCAGTCCGGCGGCAACCGGCAGCGTAACGCTGACGGCAGAATTTCAATGCGGAATTCGCGACCGCTGAGCGGTTCGCCGTCAAGGTTGAAGGTGATGTCATGGGGGGCGCTAATCGTCAGCCATGATGACGCGCCTTCGATAATATTCGGACTCTGCCCGGATTTCGCCAGCGTGCTGAACAGGGCGGGGAGGATTTCCTCGCCCGTCAGGATCCGCAGGTTAAGCAAACCATCATTGATCAGCGCATCAGGGCACAATTGCTGCCCGCCACCGGCCTGACGGCCGTTGCCGATGCCAATCACCAGCGCATCGCCCTGCCAGTTAAAGTTTTCACCGCGAATTTCGCAGCGGTCTGGCTTGAGCGTGTCCATGCGCATTAATCCATGAATCAGGTATGAAATACCGCCCAGCGCGGCTTTAAGTCTTTCCGGGGTTTCACTGGTGATGCGGGTACCAAAGCCACCCGTTGCCATATTGATAAAACAGGTTTTGTCATTCACCTGGGCGATATCAATGGCGATATCGTTACCGGCGATGGCGAGTTTCAGCGCCTTATCCGGTTCGTCCGGAATGCCGACGCTGGTGGCAAAATCGTTGGCAGTGCCAAGCGGCAGAATGCCCAGCGCCGGAATATCATCGCCCTGACAGTGAATCAGCGCCGTAGCGACTTCATTAATGGTGCCGTCGCCGCCCCCGGCAATCACGGTAGCAACGCCCAGCCGACGGGCTTCGTCAATATAACGTTCGGCATCGCCTTTTTCCCAGGTCACGCGAACGTGGATCTCCACACCTTCATTACGCAACTGGGTTACGGCATCACGCAGTGGGGCGTTATCAGCGCCTTTACCATTGAGAATCAGCAAACTGGCGGGAAATGTGGTCATCCTTGGTGCCTCATTTTTTAACATGAGAACAAGTTTATCGCAGGATTGGAAATGTCGCCCAGGAACAGACTGAAACAGCGGAAAATAGTGAAGAGGGGGAAAAAAATAAGCCCGCGTAAGGGAGATTACACGGGCCAAGGAGGTGGTTCCTGGTACAGCTAGCTTTATGGGTTATGTTTTTCAGCGTAGTGATAATACCCTTAATGAACGAAGCGGTATGTGATCGGATTCTAAGAATCTTCCGCGCAGAAAAAATAACCCAGATTAACTACTTACCGTGCGGGTTGCGGGTACTTTGACCCGCGAAATTACGCATCAGAAGTGCATAATCCAGCACCAGTTCTTCCGGTACCGGCAGCCAGACGGTGTAACCATCGCCCGGCGCGATCGGCATCGTTTCACCTTTCGCGTTTTCCATGTGCTCCAGCGTAAAGTTGACGTTGCCCTGCGGTGTCATCAGCTCAAGGCTGTCGCCCACGCTGAACTTGTTTTTCACCGCTACAGCGGCCAGTGCGCCGTTACGCTCGCCGGTGAACTCGCCGACAAACTGCTGACGCTCGGAAACCGAATAACCATATTCGTAGTTCTGATAATCGTCATGGGTGTGACGGCGCAGGAAACCTTCGGTATAACCGCGATGCGCCAGCCCTTCCAGCGTTTCCAGCAGGCTGGTATCAAACGGTTTACCGGCGGCGGCGTCGTCGATGGCTTTGCGATAAACCTGCGCGGTACGGGCACAGTAGTAGAAGGATTTGGTGCGGCCTTCGATTTTCAGCGAGTGAACGCCCATATGCGTCAAACGCTCAACGTGTGCAATGGCGCGCAGATCTTTCGAGTTCATGATGTAGGTGCCGTGTTCGTCTTCGAACGCGGTCATGTATTCGCCCGGGCGCTGCGCCTCTTCAATCATAAACACCTTGTCCGTTGGCGCGCCGATGCCCAGCGTCGGCTCCACGTTCTGCACCGGAATCGGCTCATATTTATGCACGATGTTGCCGACGTCGTCCTCTTTACCTTCCTGGACGTTATATTCCCAGCGGCAGGCGTTAGTGCAGGTGCCCTGGTTTGGATCGCGTTTGTTGATGTAGCCGGAGAGCAGGCAGCGGCCGGAATAGGCCATACACAGCGCGCCGTGAACGAAGATTTCGATCTCCATGTCCGGCACCTGATTGCGGATCTCTTCGATTTCTTCCAGCGACAGTTCGCGGGAGAGGATCACGCGGGTCAGGCCCATCTGCTTCCAGAATCTCACGGTTGCCCAGTTAACGGCGTTGGCCTGGACGGAAAGGTGGATGGACATCTCCGGGAAGTGCTCGCGTACCAGCATAATCAGCCCCGGATCGGACATAATCAGCGCATCCGGTCCCATTTCCACCACTGGTTTCAGATCACGAATGAACGTTTTCAGCTTGGCGTTATGCGGCGCGATGTTAACCACCACGTAGAATTTTTTGCCGAGCGCATGAGCTTCGTTAATGCCAAGCTGAAGGTTTTCGTGATTGAATTCGTTGTTGCGTACACGCAAGGAGTAGCGCGGCTGGCCCGCATAAACGGCATCGGCGCCATAGGCAAACGCGTAACGCATATTTTTCAGCGTTCCCGCCGGGGAAAGGAGTTCCGGTTTAAACATGATTTTCTCGTTCTGATGACAGGTCAGATCCGCGTCACACGGTGAAGCGGCAGGGGAGTACCCTTACATTTAGGGCCGGAATTGTAGCGCCGGGTCGCAGGGGAGTAAACCGAAGATTCTAGCCGATACGGCAGGCGTCCGCCTCCCAGCGATAACCAACACCATACACGGCGCGAATGAATGACTGCTCAGCATCCAGCGCCTCCAGTTTACGGCGCAGGTTTTTGATGTGGCTGTCGATGGTGCGGTCAGTCACTACGCGGTAATCGTCGTACAGGTTGTTGAGCAGTTGCTCGCGGGAGAAGACTTTCCCCGGCTCGCTGGAGAGCGTTTTCAACAGGCGAAATTCGGCGGGGGTTAAATCCAGCAACTTGTTCTGCCATGACGCCTGAAAACGGCCTTCATCAACAATCAGCGGGCTTTCGGCATCCAGCGCCTGCAACTCACGCTTCGGTTTGCAACGACGCAAAATGGTCTTCACGCGGGCGACCACTTCGCGCGGGCTGTAGGGTTTGCAGATGTAGTCGTCAGCGCCAATTTCCAGCCCCAGCAGGCGGTCGATTTCTTCAATTTTGGCGGTCACCATCACCACCGGCACTTCCGAGAAACGACGAATTTCGCGACACAGCGTCAGGCCGTCGGTGCCGGGCAGCATCAGATCCAGCAGGATGAGATCGGGCGGCGTCTGATGCACATACGACAGCACTTTGTCGCCATGACTGATAAGCGTCGGCGCGTAGTTCGCCGCCTGCAGATAGTCGATCAGCAACTGCCCCAGCTTGGGTTCATCTTCCACGATCAAAATCCGTGGTGCGTTGTCATCAATGGGTAGCGTGGTCATACGTCTCTCGGTAAATCGCGTTCCAACGGTAGCTCTACTTTAATGCTAACCCCGCCAAAAGGCGAATGCGTGGCGTTGAGCGTGCCGCCGTGCGCCTCGACGATGTTCATGCAAATCGCCAGACCCAGGCCGGAGCCGCCGCTGGCGCGATTGCGCGACCCTTCGGTACGGTAAAAGCGCTCGCAAAGTAAATTCAGCTGTTCGTCAGTGACGCCGGGCGCGCTGTCGGCGAAATCAATGGTGACGGTATGATTTTCCGTCACTGCGCTAATCAGCAGCTTACCGCCGCTGTCGGTGTAGCGCAGGCTGTTTTCCAGCAGGTTGTTGAAGAGTTGCATCAGGCGGTCGCGGTCACCGAACACGGTGATGGTTTCCGGCAGCGAAAAGGCGATGGACAGCCCGCGGCTGGCAAACCGTTCGCGGAAAGCGCCCGCCGCCATCTCCAGCAGCGTCACCACATCAACGGTGGCTTTCTGGTACGCCAGCGCGCCTTCGTCGGACATTGACAACTGGTGCAGGTCTTCCACCAGTTTAGTCAGCGTGGCGACTTCCGCCTGCAATGACGCGACGGACTCCGGCGTAAACTGACGCACGCCATCCTGAATGGCTTCCAGTTCACCGCGCAGTACCGCCAGCGGGGTGCGCAGCTCGTGGGAAATATCGGCCATAAAATCGCGACGCATCTGTTGATTGCGTTCCAGCGTGCTGGCGAGCTGGTTAAAATCCTGCGCCAGTTTTCCCAGCTCATCAGCACCGGTGGCGGTGACGCGGGTGGAAAAATTCCCTGCCGCCAGCTGATGGGTACCTTCCACCAGCCGTTTCACTGGCGCCAGCAGACCACGAGCCAGCGGGAAGGTCGCCAGCGCCGCCAGTAGCGTGGAGAGCGCGACGATGAGCCAACTGGTGCGCTTTTGCTGACGGTCGAAATTGATGTCGGTGTTGCGCGTCAGGCGCTCAACGGGGGAGGCGATCACCGCGCCCACCTCGGCACCGTTGACGACAATCGCGCGCCGGGTGCCATCCGGTGGAACGGGCGCGCGCGGGCCAACTAACACATGGGCATCCTGATCAACTACCCAGAATTGCGTCCGCCAGCCGTGCGGCGGCATGCCAGGACCGGGGCGATCATCGCCCCCATCGTGCTCGAGCGAGCGCAGTATCTGGAAGACAAAGCGATCATTATTGCGCAAAAAACGCCAGTTGCCGTGCAGCGCATACTGCTCGCCGAGCGCATCGCCCAGCAGTTGCAGGCGCTGTTCGTTGCCGCGCTTGATGTAATCAATAAAGCCGTGTTCAAAGCTCAGCCGCACCGCCCAGTGCATGGTGACCAGCAGTACAATGCAGGTGGCAAAAATAGCGAGAAACAGTTTACCGGTGATCCCCGGACGCCAGAATTTCACGATTCCCTCCTTTTACGTCGGTTTATCACCACGTTTTTGGTGATGTCGTCGGGGACATGCCTGAAAATCAGTGCCGGCAGCGCAATGATCACCGCCATGCTGAGGTAGGTGTAGAGAAAAATATGATGCGTGGCGCTGGTGTCGGTAGCGACATGTTGCTGACCATAAAGCCCGAGCAACAACCCGGCGACGGTGACGCCAATACTCATCGACAACTGCATGATCATCGACAACAGGCTGTTGCCGCTGCTGGCATATTCGTCCGGTAAATCTTTCAGCGTCATGGTGTTCATGGTGGAGAAGCGGGTGGAGTTCACCATTCCCTGCACAAACAGCACCACCGGCAGCAGGTAATACCAGCCCAGCAGCGCAACCGTCATGAACAGCAGGCTGACCAGCGCCAGCCCCAGCGTTGACGCCACCAGCACCCGGCGATAACCGAAGCGGTTGACCACCTGCACGATAATACGTTTCATGCCCATGCTGCCAATGACCATCGGGATCATCATCAACCCGGCATGAAACGGCGAGAAGCCAAGGCCGATTTGCAGGAATACCGGCGTCATAAACGGCAGCATGCCGCTACCGATACGCCCGGCGAAGCTGCCGCCAAGCCCAAGAGAAAACGTCGGCGTACGGAACAGCTTGAGGCTGAACAGCGCCGTGTCGTTGTCACGCGCATGCCAGAGATAAAACAGAATGGAAAACAGCCCGACGGTGACCAGTATGCCGAGCATCAGTGGCGACAGACCGAGTCCTTTTTGCCCGTCGAGCGCCAGCGTCAGTGTCGCCATGCCAATCACCAGCAAAATAAAGCCCGACACATCAAAGCGCCGCGTCTGCAACGTGTAGTTGGGCATCAGCATCAGTGTGGCAATCGCGCCAATAATCCCGACCGGAATATTGATGAGAAAAATCCAGTTCCAGGAGGCGTATTCCACCAGGATCCCGCCGAGGGCCGGTCCCATCAATGGCCCTACCTGTCCGGGAAGCGTCACGAAGGTCATCGCCGCCATGTACTGATCGCGCGGGACGATTTTCATCACCGTTAAACGCCCGACCGGCACCATCATCGAACCGCCCACGCCCTGCAACACACGGGCCATCACCAGCTCATTCAGCGTACTGGATTGCGCGCAGAACAACGAACCGGCGGTAAACAGGACAATGGCGGTGAAAAAGACGTTTCGCACACCGACGCGGTCAGCGAGCCAGCCGCTGGCAGGCAGCATCACGGCGACGGTCAGGACATACGAGACAATCACCATATGCATGTGCAACGGATTCTCCCCGAGGCTTTTCGCCATCGAGGGGAGGGCAGTGTTGACGATAGTGGTATCCAGCGACTGCATAAAGAAGCCGAAGGCCACAATCCATAGCTGCCAGCGAACGCTACGCGGAAGATCTACCATGTTCACCCGGTCACAGGTTGTCGGGGTTTGCGGGCAAAGCGCAAACGCAGACGATCAAAGAAAAGATACACCACCGGCGTGGTGTACAGCGTCAGTAGCTGGCTCATCACCAGGCCACCCACAATGGTAATCCCCAGCGGCTGGCGCAGTTCGGAGCCATCGCCGCCGGATAACACTAACGGCAACGCGCCAAACAGCGCCGCCAGCGTGGTCATCATAATCGGCCGGAAACGCAACAGGCAGGCCTGAAAAATAGCCTCCTCAGGCGACAGATTGCCGGTGCGTTGCGCCTCAAGCGCAAAGTCGACCATCATGATGGCATTCTTTTTGACGATACCAATAAGCAGCATGATACCAATCAGGGCGATTAAGCTAAATGGGGCGCCGAAAAGTTGTAACGCCAGCAGCGCGCCGACTCCCGCCGACGGCAGCGTGGAAAGAATGGTCAGCGGGTGTACATAGCTCTCGTACAGGATCCCCAGCACGATATAGACCGTCGCGATGGCGGCCAGAATCAGGATCACCTGCGATTGCATCATCGACTGGAAAACCTGCGCCGTGCCAGCAAAACTGCCACGCACGCTTGATGGTACACCCAGTTGCGTCATCGTGCGTTCAATGGCTGCGCTGGCATCAGACAGCGATTTCCCGGTCGGCAGGTTAAAGGAGACGGTGGAGGCAGCGGAAAGCCCCTCATGATTCACCGACAGCGGCGCGTTGGCAGGCTGCCATTTGGCAAAATACGAGAGCGGAATTGCTTTGCCGTCGTTATTAATCACGAACATCTGATTCAGCGCACTGACGTCCTGGGTGTAGACCGGATCCACCTCCATCACCACTTTGTACTGGTTCAGCGGTTGATAAATGGTCGAGATCTGACGCTGGCCGAAGGCGTTATTCAGCAGGCTGTTTGCCGCTTCCACGTTGATGCCAAGCCGCGACATGGTTTCACGATCGTAAACCAGATCCATCTCGGCGCCGTTGTCATCGCTGTCGGAGTTGACGTCTGCCAGTTCCGGCAACGCCGCCAGCGCCCGGCGGATTTTCGGCTCCCACTCTCGTAGAGCGGCGAGGTCATCTGACAGCAGGGTATACTGATAGCTGGCGTTGGCCTGACGCCCGCCCACGCGGATATCCTGCACCGCCATCAGAAACAGATTCGCCCCGGGCTCTTTCGCCAGCTTAACGCGTAGCCTGTCGATCACCTGCTGTGCGGTTTCCTGACGCTGGTCGCGGGATTTCAGGGTGATAAACATCATGCCACTGTTGACCCGCGAGCCGCCGGTAAAACCAGTGACGTTATCAACGGCGGGATCTTCACGGATGATTTTCATGAAGTCCTGAAGTTTGCCGCGCATGGCCTGGAAAGAGATGCTCTGATCTGCCCGAATACCGCCCATCAGCACGCCGGTATCCTGCTCCGGAAAGAAGGTTTTCGAAATGGAGATGTAAAGCCAGATATTGAGCGCAATGGTGCCCAACAGCACCACCCCGACCAGCCGGGTATGGTTCAGCACCCAGCGCAGCGAGCGGCCATACCCCTGCTGCATCGCTACCAGCATCCGGCCAAAACCGCGTTTGCGCACCGGCTGGTGCGCCTTATGGCTTTTCAGCAGCCAGCCGCACATCATGGGCGTCAGGGTTAATGATACCGCCAGCGAAATCCCGATCGCGACCGATAGCGTCACCGCAAACTCACGCAATAACCGGCCCGGCAGTTCGCCCATCAGCAGCAGCGGTAAAAAGACCGCCACCAATGACAGGCTCATCGACAGAACGGTAAAACCAACTTCCCGGCTCCCCTGAAGCGCGGCCTGCAACGGTTTTACCCCCGCTTCAAGGTGCCGTGAGATATTCTCCAGCACCACAATCGCGTCATCGACCACAAACCCGGTGGCGATCGTCAGTGCCATCAGCGACAGGTTGTTCAGGCTGAAGCCGCATAAATACATGGCGGCAAACGTGCCGATCAGCGAAACAGGCACCGCCACCGCCGGGATCAGCGTTGCACGCCCGGAGCGTAAAAAGAGGAACACCACGAGGATCACCAGCGCGACGGAGATCACCAGCGTTTGTTCCACTTCTTCCAGCGAGGCGCGAATGGTGGGAGAGCGGTCCTGGGCAATCTGCAGGTCAATGGCGGCGGGAATGGTCTCTTTGAGTTCCGGCAAGCGGGCGCGGATCGCATCCACGGTCTGAATGATGTTGGCTTCCGGCAGCTTGCGGATCATTAACAGAATGGCCGGCTTAGCGTTGGTCATCCCGGCGTTACGCACGTCCTGCACCGAATCGCTGACCGTCGCCACATCACCCAGACGCACTGCCGCGCCATTGTTGTAATGAACGATGAGCGGTTTGTATTCATCGGCGGTTTTGAGTTCATCGTTGGTGGCAAGCTGCCAGCGATGGCTGCCATCTTCAATCGCCCCCTGTGGTTTACGCACGTTGGCACTGCTGATGGCGCTACGAACGTCATCCAGTGAGACGCCCTGGTGGAACAGCGCCTGCGGGTTGAGATCGACACGCACCGCGGGCAGCGAACTGCCACCGACGTCAACGTCGCCCACGCCGTCGATTTGCGCCACCGTCTGCGCTAACTGCGTTGAGGCGAAATCGTACAGTTCGCCCTGTGAGTAGGTGTCTGACGTTAGTGTCAGGATCATGATCGGCGCGTCAGACGGGTTGGCTTTTCGGTAGGTCGGGCGGCTCGGCATACCGGTTGGCAACAGACTTTGCGAGGCATTAATCGCCGCCTGCACGTCGCGTGCCGCGCCGTTGATGTCTTTATTGAGGTCGAACTGCAGGATGATGCGGGTGCTGCCAAGTGAGCTGGTGGAGGTCATTTCGTTGACCCCGGCGATGCGCCCTAATGACCGCTCCAGCGGCGTGGCGACGGACGAGGCCATGGTTTCCGGCGAAGCGCCGGGCAGCGAGGCACTGACCATGATCACCGGGTAATCCACCTGCGGCAGCGGGGCGACCGGCAACAGCCGGAACCCCAGCACGCCGCACAGGGTGATGGCGAGCGAGATAAGGATCGTCGCCACCGGGCGGTAAATGAAGAGGGCGAAAAACTTCATTTACGCCTCCTCTTCACGTTTCGGGAAACGGCTCTTCAGGTGCAGCGACAGACGGTCAAACAGCAGGTAGATAACCGGCGTGGTGAACAACGTTAACACCTGGCTGACCAGCAGACCGCCGACCATGCCGATCCCCAGCGGACGACGCAGTTCAGCGCCGACGCCAGTACTCAGCATCAGCGGCAGGGCGCCGAGCAGCGCCGCCAGGGTGGTCATCAGAATCGGACGGAAACGCAACAAACAGGCCTGGTAGATCGCCTCGCGCGGCGCCATACCCTGTTCGCGTTCGGCGGCCAGCGCAAAGTCGATCATCATGATGGCGTTTTTCTTCACGATACCGATCAGCAAGATAATGCCGATGATGGCGATCACGTCCAGTTCGCTGCCGGAGAGCAGCAACGCCAGCAGCGCGCCAACGCCCGCCGTGGGCAGCGTCGACAGAATAGTTATCGGGTGAATAAAGCTTTCATACAGGATGCCGAGCACGATATACATCGCCACAATCGCGGCGACCACCAGCCAGACGGTGCTGCTGAGCGCCGACTGAAACGCCAGTGAGCTGCCCTGGAATTCGGTACGAATATCGGCGGGCAGGTTCAGCGTTTTCTCAGCGCTCATGATGGCGTCGACGGCGTCACCCAGCGAAGAGCCCTGCGCGACGTTGAACGAAATGGTGGTCACCGGGAACTGATCAAGATGGTTCACCGACAGCGGCGTAAAACGCTGCTCAACGTTAGCGATGGCTGTCAGTGGCACGCTGCCGCCACTGCTACTGGTGAGGCGAATGTTGTCCAGCGCCGCCAGCCCCGGCGTTTCACTGGTGTCATGCTCCAGCACCACGCGATACTGGTTAGACTGGGTGTAAATCGTCGAGATCAGCCGCTGACCAAAGGCGTTATACAGCGCGTTATCGACATCCGCCATTGAAATACCGAGACGGCTGGCGCTGTCGCGATCAACGTTAACATACGCCGCCAGCCCTTTGTCCTGCCAGTCGCTGCTGACATCGGCCAGTTGCGGCAATGCCTGCAATTGCGTCATCAGCTGTGGCACCCAGGTGCTGAGCGCATCCAGCGAGTTCGCCTGCAACGTAAACTGATACTGCGTGCGGCTGACGGTGGTGTCGATGGTGAGATCCTGCGCCGGTTGCAGATAGAGGTCGACGCCTGGAATGCCGTCGATCTCGCGTTGCAGACGGCGGATGACGGTCTGCACGCGGTCATCACGCTGCGCCAGCGGCTTGAGGTTAATTTGCAGACGCGCACTGTTCAGCGCCGGGTTAGTGCCGTCAACGCCGACAAACGTAGTCATGCTTTCCACGGCGGGATCACTGAGGATTTTATCCGCGGCCTGCTGCTGGCGCTGCGCCATGCTGGCGAAGGAGACTGATTGCGGTGCCTGCAACGTGCCCTGAATAATGCCGTTGTCCTGTACCGGGAAAAAGCCTTTCGGGATAAAAATCCACAGCAAAACAGAGAGTACCAGCGTTGCCAGCGCCACGCCCAGCGTCAGCCATGGATGGTTAAGTACCTTCGCCAGCCAGCGGCCGTACCCGGCAATAACGTTATCAAAGAAGCGCTCGCTGGCACGCGAAAAACGGTTTTGCTTGCGCAGTGATTCGTGGCTCAGCATGCGCGCGCACATCATCGGCGTCAGCGTCAGCGAGACGATGGCAGAGATTAAAATCGCCACTGCGAGGGTAACGGCAAATTCGCGGAACAGACGCCCCACGATATCGCCCATAAACAGCAGCGGGATCAGCACGGCAATCAGCGAGAAGGTCAGTGAAATGATGGTAAAGCCGATCTCCCCGGCCCCTTTCAGCGCGGCGGCCAGCGGTTTTTCGCCTTTTTCGATATAACGCGAGATGTTCTCGATCACCACGATAGCGTCATCAACCACGAACCCGGTGGCGATGGTGAGCGCCATTAGCGTCAGGTTGTTGATCGAAAAATCGAGGAACACCATTACCGCAAACGTACCGACCAGCGACAGCGGGACCGCCACGCCAGGAATGATGGTGGCGGGGATGTTGCGCAGGAACAGATAGATAATCATGACCACCAGCGCGATAGCCAGCATCAGCTCAAACTGCGTGTCGCTGACCGACGCGCGAATGTTTGTGGTGCGATCGGACAAGACTTTCACCTGCACCGATTTCGGCAGGCTTTCTGTCAGTTGCGGCAGCATCTGGCGGATGCTGTCGGCGGTATCGATGATATTCGCGCCCGGCTGGCGCTGGACGTTCATCACAATCGCCTGTTTTTTGTTGGCCCACGCCCCCAGCCAGCTGTTTTCCGCGCCCTGTTCGACGGTCGCCACGTCGCCAAGGCGAATGGCGGCACCGTTCTGATAGGCAATGATTAACTGGCGGTACTCTTCGGCGGATTGCATTTGGTCGTTCGCCGACAGCGTCACCGCGCGCGCCGGGCCGTCAAGACTCCCCTTCGCCGAGTTGACGTTAGCGCTGGTAATCGCCGTACGTACCGTCTCGCTGGTCAGCCCCTGCGCGGCGATGGCCTGCGCGTTAAGTTTCACCCGCACCGCCGGACGCTGGCCGCCAGCAAGGGAGACGAGACCCACGCCATTGACCTGTGAAATCTTCTGCGCGACGCGGGTTTCGACCATGTCTTCCACCTGGGTCATCGGCATGGCGGAAGAGGTAACGGCGAGCGTCATGATCGGCGGATCGGCAGGGTTAACTTTGCTGTAGACAGGGGGATTGGGTAAATCGTCTGGTAGCAGATTGGTTGCTGCATTGATAGCGGCCTGCACCTCCTGCTCAGCGACATCCAGCGGCAGCGTCAACTGAAACTGCAGGGTGACCACCGAAGCGCCGCCGGAACTTTGCGACGACATTTGTTTGAGACCGGACATCTGCCCGAACTGCCGCTCAAGCGGCGCGGTAATGGCTGATGTCACCACATCCGGGCTGGCGCCAGGATACAACGTAACCACCTGAATCGTCGGGTAATCGACCTCCGGCAGGGCAGAGACCGGCAGGAAGCGATAGCCAATCACCCCGGCGAGCAAAATCGCCACCATCAACAGCGTGGTGGCAACAGGACGCATGATAAACAGGCGGGACGGGCCGCCCGTGCTGCCCGGTGGTAATACCTGCATCAGGAGCGTGCTCCTTTCTGTCCATAGTCGCGCGCGGTCGGTTTTTCTGCCGGGGCTGCGGTGGTGCTGTGCGCTTCCACCACTTCCACTTTCGCGCCTTCCGTTAGCCGGTCGATCCCGTCGGTGACCACGCGATCGCCTGCGGATAACCCGGCACTGATCACCACTTTCTGGCTGTCCTGAATGCCCGGAGTGACGTTGTGCTTGCTGACTTTATTGTCCATATTCAGTACCCAGACGAAGTGACCGTCGTTCCCCATTTGCAGCGCGGCGGTGGGGATCACTACGGCGTTTTGTTCGGTATCCACCAGCATGCGCGCGTTGACGAACTGGTTGGGAAACAGCGCGTCGTCTTCGTTGTTAAAGCGTGCTTTCAGTTTGATGGTGCCGGTGGTAGCGTCAATCTGGTTGTCAAGACTCAGCAGGGTACCCGCGCTCAGTTTCTGCTTATTGGTGCGATCCCACGCTTCCACTGTCAGGGTTTTCCCGGCTTTTTGCGCCTGAACGATAGTAGAGATGTCGTTCTCCGGCAGGGTAAAGACCAGATCGACAGGATGCGTCTGGGTCAGCACCACAATACCGTTGGTATCGCTGGTGGAGATCTGGTTGCCGATATCCACCTGTTTTAAACCGACACGACCATCAATGGGGGCGGTAATGCGCGTCCAGTCGAGCTGTAACTGCGCACTGGCGACGTTTGCTTCATCAGCCTTAACGGTGCCCTGACTTTCGCTGACCAGCGATTGTTGGGTGTCGAGTTCCTGGCGGGAGACGAGGCTGGTTTTCACCAGTTGCTGATAACGCGCCAGATCGCGGCGTGCATTGGCGAGGGTAGCGGTGTCTTTTGCCAGCTGGCCCTGCGCCTGTGCCAGCGCCACTTTAAACTGGCTGGGATCGATTTCCGCCAGCAGATCGCCCGCTTTTACCTGTTGGCCCTCCTGGAAGTGAATCGCCAGTAACTGGCCTTCAACCCGGCTACGAACGGTCACGGTGTTGGCCGCGGTGACGGTGCCAAGCCCGGTGAGATAACGGGGGACGGATTCGCTGGTGGCGGTCGCCGCCTGGACGGGCGCCAGCGCGCCGCCAAAACGTCCGCCTCTGCGTGCCCCTGCGGCAGGCTTTTGCCCCTGTTCTTTAGCGGTGGGCGTGGTCGTATCCGGTGCGGAACGACTGTACCAGTAGCCCGCAGCGGCAATCACCACCATCACGGCCAGTGCGCTTCCCCAGCGGGTTTTCTTACTGCCTTTCATCGTTATCGACTCTCATCCTGAAACGTGTCGGAGATGATACTAGTTTAGTCATCGCGCTCCCCGGAAAAATGGAGGAAATATGAAACACCGTCAGGATTCGTCTGAGAAGCAGTCAATATCAGCGTTTTACGAGACGCCTCGCAAGGCGGAAGGAAAGCTGAGCAGGAAACCCGCGTTGCGCGCTAAAGTGCGTACCGGCAGGGAGGTCAGGCTGAAAGGATTTCAGCAAGGGGCTGAAACGGGAAAGCCCCTCCCGAGGAAGGGGCCTTCAGAAGGAAAGGGCATATGATGAAGCTCGTCATCATACTGGTGATACTCTTAGTTATAAGTTTCACAGCTTACTAAGACACCAGGGGGAGGATACTCCTCCCTTTCCCTTATCCCTCCACGTTAAGACGATTACGCGGCGGAGTCAATCCCCGCTTTCCCGAGGCGGATCGTGAAATCAGGCAAAGACAACCTGTGCCCAGCGCGCCAGCCCGGCGGTCACCGAACCGAAATCATCGCCACCGGCGACCGGAATGCCGGGAAGCTGTTCGCTCAGCGCTTTACGGATCAGCGGCGAGCGCGCGCTGCCACCGGTCAGGTAGATGACGTCCGGGCGAACGTTGCTGTTATCAAGAGCTAACTGTACCTGTTCCAGGATGCGCGCCAGTGGCTGGTTCAGCGCAGCTTCCAGACCGGCCTGGTTGATGTCCGTTGCCAGTGATTCGCTGATAAACGGCAGGGCAGTGGTAATTTCCTGGCGGTCGGAGAGGGCGATTTTGCTCTCTTCGGCGCTGCGTACCAGCCGGTAGCTCAGACGTTGTTGCCAGACCTTTAACAGTAATGCGACTTTTTCAGCATCGCGCGCGTCGCGAACCATATCGCGCAGTGCACGACCATTAGCGCTGCTGTAGAAATCACTTTGTGCGGGTACGTCGTTGATGGCAACCGCATTCCACCACGGCAGTACTGGCAACGCGATACCTTTCTCCGTTTCGCCACCCATACCCAGCAACGGCATCAGGCATTTGAATGCCAGCGCGATGTCCAGATCGTTACCGCCGATGCGACAACCGCTGTGGCCGAGCAGGCTTTGCGCGCGATCCTGACGGTGACGCCATGTCGGCCCCATCAGCAACAAAGAACAGTCGGTGGTACCGCCACCGATATCCACCACTAACACGCGTTTTTCTTCTGTCAGCGTGGCTTCGAAGTCGAGCCCGGCGGCGACCGGTTCATACTGAAAGACCACGTCGCGAAAACCGGCACGTTTTGCCGCGCGTTCAAGGATCCCCTGCGCCTGTTGGTTGGCCTCTTCGCCGCCCAGTCCCTGGAAGTTAATCGGGCGGCCAATCACCGCCTGGTCGATGCTTTCCGGCAACTGCGTCTGTGCCTGCTGTTTGATATGCAGCATCATTGCGCAAACCAGATCCTCAAACAGTGCCACCTGCTGCGGCTTCAGACCGCTGGCGCCCAGGAACGATTTCGGTGATTTGACGAACCAGACTTCTTCAGGATCGTCCATATACTGTTTCAGCGAGGCGAGACCGAACTGCACACTATTTTGCAGCACCTCAATGTCTTCATCGCGATTGAACGTAATCGCCCGACGCAACAGCGCCTGGGTTTCATCACCCATTAACGGCACATCATGATGGCGGTACAGCCATTCACTGACTGCTTCGCGCGTGGGCGCGCAGAGCATCGACGGCAACAGAGTGCTACCGTTTTCCATGGTGAGCAGTCGCGGGCTGCCGTCCTGCATGACCGCCACCGAACAGTTTGCGGTGCCGTAATCAAAACCAATAAACACGTCACTTATCCCCATGCCAGTGAAGAAAGGGTGGCGACTTTAGCGGAATGTGGCGACGACGACAACTGGAATATAAAAGCAAGGCATCCTGTCGTCGTGACGTATATGCTTTAGCCACTGATAAAGGAGCGTTTATGTATACACTGCGCTGGCTACCGCCTTATGACTGGGACTGGATGTTTGGCTTTCTGAAGATGCGTGCCGTTGAGGGCGTTGAAGTGTTCAGCGACGGGCGCTATACCCGTAGTTTTGCGCTCGACGGTCATCGGGGGCTGATGACGCTTGCGCCGGACGAACACACCCGGACGCTGCGGGTCACGCTGAGCGACGGATTGTTGCCGGTTGCCGAACAGTGTCTGGCGCGGGTCGAACGCTTGCTGGATTTGCGCTGTGATCCGCAGGTGGTTTCCCGGGCGTTAGGGCCGCTTGGTGCGCCGCGTCCGGGGTTGCGTCTGCCTGGCGCGCTGGATGCATTTGAGCAGGGGATTCGGGCGATCCTGGGGCAACTGGTGAGCGTCAGCATGGCGGCGAAACTGACTTCAAAAGTGGTACATGCCTGCGGGGAGCCGCTGGAAAACGCGCCGGGGTTTTATTGCTTCCCGACGCCGCAGCAACTGGCGCAAGCCGATCCGCTCCGTCTGAAAACGCTCGGCATGCCGTTGAAGCGCGCTGAGGCGCTGATTCATCTGGCGAACGCAACGCTGAGCGGTGAACTCCCGCTGATGGCGCCCGATAACATCGAGCAGGGGATGAAGTCTCTGCAATCGTTTCCCGGCATTGGCCGCTGGACGGCAAACTATTTTGCCCTGCGCGGCTGGCAGGCCAAAGACGTGTTTTTGCCCGATGATTACCTGATCAAGCAGCGTTTTCCCGGCATGACGCCCGCGCAAATTCGCCGTTATGCCGAGCGCTGGCAGCCGTGGCGCTCGTACGCCCTGTTGCACATCTGGTACACCGACGACTGGGCGCCGGACATCAGTTAATCGCGAAATAACTGCTGTGCAGAACCAGCTCCAGCGGCTGGTTTTGTGAGATGGTGTCGCCGAAAATCATATCAATGCCGATACCCGACAGCGTGTCCATCACCAGCGATTCGTTGGTCGGGCCGGCGATAGTTTTCATTCCCAGCCGGTGCGCGTGACCGTGCACGATGGTCGCCATCATTTCATCCATCAGATTGAGATGCACGTTTACCACCGAGTCAGCGTCGAGCATGATGTAGTCGGCGGTATCCGGTGTCAGGCGGTTAAAGATATCCAGATCCTGGCCCGGATGGCTGAGAATGAGTTTGCAGCCCACCTGGCGTAACCGCCGAATGCTTTGCGCCATTGTCGGATCCTCACTGAGCAGGCAGTCGCTGCTGATGACAAAATGCAGCAGCCTGGCAGGTATCTTGCTTTCCGTCAGCTGACCGAGCAGCTCGTCAATCAACGGCGCGCTGGCGAGGCTGGTTGATGATAACGGTAAGGTCACGCCGATGCCTTTTGCCGCCACTTTTTGCGCCCACTGGAGGAAGAATTCAGCGAGCAACCGGCGGTCCAGCGCCCGCAACAGTTCGCTTTCGGACAGGCTGTTGCGGAATGCTTTCTCTTCCAGCATTTCACCTTCGCTGGTCCACAGGCGCAGCGACAGCAACCAGAAGTGGCTGGCTTCCGGAGTACGTGGCGAGGCGACACTACGGGCCATAAACACCAGATGGTTCTCTTTGATGATGCGCCATTTCTCATCCTGCGTCAGGGTACTGCGCGCAGGCTGGTTTGCCTGTTGCGATTCGTACACCGTCACCATGCCGCGCCCGCTGTTTTTCGAGGTATAACAGGCGATATCGGCCTGTGACATCACCTCGGACGCCACGTTATTGCTCTCATCAATCAGCGTGACCCCGGCGCTGGCACCAACGCGGTGGGTACGATCTTCCCAGTGGAACTGGTAATCATTGATAGCCGTAATGATGCGCGTCGCGGTATAGCGTGCGCTCTCGATGTTGCAGTCCGGCAGAAGCAGGCCAAACTCATCGCCGCCCAGACGCGCCAGGATGTCGCTGGTGCGTAACATGCTGAGCATCAGTGCCGACAACTCGCGCAGCAGGGCATCGCCTGCCGCGTGCCCGGCGGTGTCGTTAACGGCTTTAAAACGATCGAGATCGATAAACACCAGCGCATGTTTTTGATGTGTTTCCTGCACGTTGTGCAGCAGCCGTTTGAGATGATTTTCAAAGCTGACGCGATTGCCCAGTTGCGTCAGCGCATCGTGGGAGGCGCTGTAACTGAGCTGACGCAGCATTTTGCGCGACTCGGTCACGTCCTGGATGACCAGTACGGTGCCGATGTTATGTCCGTCCAGGGTGCTGAGCGGCGTAATGCTGTAGTGAATATCGTAGCTGCCGCCGTGACGGCTGTGCAGCACCAGATCCTGTTCAATGTCTGAACGCGAGAAGTCACCGCTGTAGATGTTTTCCATCAGCGGGCCGTTGTCGCCAAAGGTGATATGCAGCACGTTGAGCAGCGGCTGTTTTAGCGCCTGTTCCTGCGTCCAGCCACTCATGTTTTCCGCCACCGGATTCATAAAGGTGACGTTCATATGGATGTCGGTACACAGCACGGCTTCGCCGATGGAATCAAGGGTGATGTGCAGGCGTTCTTTCTCCTGAAACAGCGCTTCGTTGAGCTGTTTTACCTCGGTCATATCCATACTGATACCGAGCAGGCGTTCCACTTCGCCATTTTTATTCAGAACGCGGTTGGCGAGCGAGCGGATATGGCGAATGCCGTCCTTCACCTGAATGCGAAACTCCAGCTTGAACGGCGAACGGGCGCGCAGGGCGTTGCGAATGGTCTGCTCGGCATGAGGGCGATCTTCTTCCAGCACGCAGTTGTACCACAGCTTCCAGGTGGGTTTGAGGTGCGACGGCACGTCATACATCTCAAACATGCGCTTATCCCAGCTGATCACGTCCGGCTCCAGCTCCCATTCCCAGATGCCAATCCCGCCGGCTTCGTTGGCGAGGGTAATGCGCTCCATCAGCCGTTTGTTCACCCATTCGGTGTGTTTGAGATCGTTAATATCTTCAATCTGGGCGATGAAATAGAGCGGCGAACCGTCGGCGTGTCGCACCAGCGACACCGCCAGCAGCGCCCATACCACGTCCCCTTTGCGGGTGTAGTAACGCTTTTCCATCGAATAGCTGTTGATGTCGCCCTTCGCCAGCAAATCGAGCTGGACGAGATCACTATTCAGATCTTCAGGCCAGGTCAGTTGTTGAAAGGTCAGCGCCCGCAGTTCGTCCTGGCTGTAACCCAGAAACTGGCACAGCGCTTTGTTAGCCTGCAGCCACTGGCCTTCGGTGCCGACCAGCGCCATGCCGATCGCTGAATATTCCATCGCATTGCGGAAACGCGCCTCGCTTTCGGTGATGTGTTTACGTTCGGCGCGAAAGGCGTACATCACCATGGTCATGACGTTGGCGGGTAACAGAATCATCAGGAACGGCAGCCAGGCCGCATTGTTCAGCGCGTAGGTGTGCGGCGCGGTAATGATGTCGGGATCGGCGGCCATCATCAGCGACACCATCATCACCGTCAGCAGAAAAACCAGAAAGGCTTCGATGCGCGGCAGACGAATCGCGCTCCACATCAACAGCACAATTACACAGGTGAAAGGCCAGGGCAGCCAGTGTATCGCCAGACCGCTCAGCGCCAGCGTCACGGCGAGCGTGATTAGCGTTTCCAGCAGCAGTCGCGGATCACGGTGGCGCAACAGATAGTGCGATTTAAACAGCAGCCCCAGAGGAACCAGCGCCAGGGCACCAATGGTTTCTGACAGCACCCAGACGATGATCGTTTGCAGTGGTTTATCGCCGGGGATCAGCAGCCAGACCAGAAGCGCGCCAAACAGGGGGGGGATCACCGCGCTGCCGATAGCCAGCCGTATCCAGTCGTTGAGATTCTGCAGCGGATTATAGTTCGGCAGCAGCTTACGCAGCAGTACCGCGCCCAACAGCGCTTCGGCAATATTTATCGCCACATAGCCCAGGTTGGCGGCAGCGACGGGAAACAACACTAATGAGGCAGCGATATTACCAGCGGAGCAGACGAGGGCAATCGTCGGCCAGTATTTTCCGGCATGGCGGTAAAAGGCGACCATCATGATTGAGGTCGGGAACCACAGCGGCGCGAGCAGGGTGCCAAAGCGGGTCAGCTCAAGCGAAAAAAGTGTAAAGATGAACGTCACGAGTCCCAGGCTGGCAAAATGCAGCAGAGGACGGGCCGGAGTGACGAATACACGATGGTATGGTTTCTTCATTACTACAATCCGCGTAGCTTTCCCGCCAGGAGCAAGCCCGGACGACTGAACGATTATCTGAAGTTATGCTAGTACAAACAATTTACAATTCCTATTGTGGTTGTTCATATTTTGACAGCGTCGAGATATTAATTACTTAGAATGGTCGAAAACTGCCGATGCTGCATTAAAACCAGGCATAAAAATTTGCACTAAGGCGGATATTACGCGTTTCTGTATTTGCTTTGGCAGATCCGCAAGCATGACTGGTATCGGCGCGTTGAAATCCCTATAATTGCCGCGTTTGACGCTCCGGCGTCGCCCTTCCAAAACTCCAGGTTAATCAGGTCGCAAAAATATATGACTGAGAAGTCTCATCAGTGCGTCATCGTAGGTATCGCAGGCGCATCGGCATCCGGAAAAAGTCTTATTGCCAGTACGCTTTACCGCGAATTACGTGAACAGGTTGGTGATGAGCACATTGGCGTCATTCCTGAAGACAGCTATTACAAAGATCAAAGTCATCTGTCGATGGAAGAACGTGTCAAAACCAACTACGACCATCCGAACGCGATGGATCACAACCTGCTGTTCCAGCATCTGCAAATGCTCAAGCGCGGCAATCCCATCGAACTCCCGGTTTACAGCTACGTTGAACACACCCGCATGGAAGAGACGGTTCACGTCGTGCCGAAAAAAGTCATCATCCTTGAAGGTATTCTGCTGTTGACTGATGCGCGTCTGCGCGAAGAAATGAACTTCTCCATTTTTGTGGATACCCCACTTGATATCTGCCTGATGCGCCGCATCCGTCGCGACGTAAACGAGCGCGGGCGTTCGATGGACTCGGTGATGGCGCAGTACCAGAAAACGGTGCGCCCGATGTTCCTGCAGTTTATTGAGCCGTCAAAGCAGTACGCGGATATCATCGTGCCGCGCGGCGGTAAAAACCGCATTGCGATTGATATCCTGAAAGCGAAAATTAGCCAGTTTTTTGAATAAACCCCGTGAATTGTGTAACGTTCAGAGAGAATCTGTTTAGCCCTTATGCCCTGAAACGGTAAGGGCGCGATGCACGAAAGGAGAATGCGCATGCGTCTGTGTGACCGAGATATAGAAGCCTGGCTGGACGAAGGCCGCCTGTCGATTACCCCGCGTCCGCCCGTTGAGCGTATCAACGGCGCCACCGTGGATGTCCGTCTGGGCAATAAATTCCGCACCTTTAGTGGTCATACCGCGGCGTTTATCGACCTGAGCGGGCCGAAAGCGGAAGTGAGCGCGGCGCTGGATCGCGTCATGAGCGAAGAGATTGTGCTGGCTGAAGGTGACGCGTTTTACCTCCACCCGGGCGAACTGGCGCTGGCGGTGACGTATGAATCCGTCACGCTGCCTGCTGATCTGGTCGGCTGGCTGGACGGGCGCTCGTCGCTGGCGCGTCTTGGATTAATGGTTCACGTCACGGCGCACCGCATCGATCCCGGTTGGTCCGGGTGCATTGTGCTGGAATTCTATAACTCCGGTAAGCTGCCGCTGGCGCTGCGTCCGGGGATGCTGATCGGCGCGTTGAGTTTTGAACCGCTGTCCGGTCCGGCTGCGCGCCCGTATAACCGCCGTGAAGATGCGAAGTATCGTGATCAGCAGGGTGCTGTTGCCAGCCGTATTGATAAGGACTGAGTTCGCTCAGTTGTATTGAGGGTGCCATGAGACGACTTCTGACGACGCTGATGATTTTACTGGTGGTGATTATCGCCGGTCTCTCTGCGTTGGTGCTGTTGGTCAATCCTAATGATTTCCGCGCCTATATGGTGCGACAGGTCGAAACGCGAAGCGGCTATCAGTTACAACTCGACGGGCCGCTGCGCTGGCACGTCTGGCCGCAACTCAGCATTCTCTCCGGCAGAATGTCGCTCACCGCGCCCGGCGCCAGCGAACCGTTGGTGCGCGCGGATAACATGCGTCTTGATGTCTCGCTGTTGCCGCTGCTCTCTCACCAGTTGCAGGTGCGCCAGGTGATGCTGAAAGGGGCGGTGATCCAGCTCACCCCGCAGACAGAAGCGGTGCGCGGACAGGACGCGCCCGTCGTACCAAAAGAAAACACTTTGCCGGAAGTGGCGGAAGATCGCGGCTGGTCATTTGATATCGCGAAACTGAAAGTGGCGGACAGCGTGCTGGTGTTCCAGCACGACAGCGACGAGCTGGTGACCGTCCGTGACATCCGTTTGCAGATGGAGCAGGACGAACAGCATAAAGGTTCGATGGAATTTGCCGGCCGGGTCAATCGCGACCAGCGTGACCTGGCGCTCTCCTTCACCGCCGATATCGACGGCAGCGACTATCCGCACACCCTGTCGGCGAACCTGACCCAGCTTAACTGGCAGTTCCAGGGCGCGGATCTCCCGGCGCAGGGCATCACCGGTCAGGGTAGCCTGCTGGCTAGCTGGCAGGAAGAGAGCAAAACGCTCGGTTTCAGTAAGCTCAATCTGACGGCGAACGACAGTATCGTTACCGGTGAGGCGCATGTAGTGCTGGCGGACCGTCCTGAATGGGCGCTGGATCTGCAGTTCGACAAACTCAATCTGGATAATCTCCTGTCACCTGCCAGCGCCTCAACAAACAACAACGTGACGCAGCAGGGGCAAAGCCCGGTCAAGCAGCGCCCGGTGATTGCCGATGGCAATCCGCAGCCTGATTACAGCGGTTTACGGGGCTTTACTGCGGCCATCAAACTGAAAGCGAACCAGATCCTGTGGCGCGGCATGAATTTCAGCCAGGTGAGCGGCGATCTCAGCAACCAGTCGGGTTTGCTGACGATTGCCGAACTGCAGGGGCGGCTTGGCGACGGGCAAATCTCACTGCCAGGGACACTCGACGCGCGCCGCAATGACGTGCAGGTTGAGTTTCAGCCGAAGCTGGACAACGTTGAAATCGGCACCATTCTGAAAGCGTTTGATTACCCGATCCAGTTGACAGGCTCAATGACGCTCGCCGGGGATTTCAGCGGCAGCAAAATTGACGCTGATGATTTCCGCCGCAACTGGCAGGGCGAAGGGCACGTTGAGATGCTCAACACCCGCGCCGAAGGCCTCAACTTCCAGCAACTCGTGCAGCAGGCGGTAGAGCGCAGCGCCAACGTGCAGGCGCAGGAAAACTACGAAACAGCAACCCGACTGGATAAGCTCGCCAGCGATCTGCAACTCGACAATGGCGTACTGACGCTCAGCAATATGGACGGACAGTCCGCGTTGCTGGCACTGACCGGACAGGGTTCGCTGGACCTGATGAAAGAGCAGGGCGATATGCGTTTCAACGTTCGCGTGCTGGAAGGCTGGAAAGGCGACAGTAAGCTGGTGGAAATGCTGAAACAGACCGCCATCCCGCTGCGCGTGTACGGTCCGTGGGAGTCGCTGAACTACAGTCTGCAGGTCGACCAGGTGTTGCGTAAACAACTGCAGGATGAAATGAAGCGCCGGTTGAACGACTGGGCCGATAAGAACAAAGGAAGCCAGAGCAGTCAGGACGTGAAAAAGCTGCTGGAAAAACTGTGATGACCACCGGGCGGCGCTGAGCCGTCCGGTGGTTTTCAGACTTCGTAATCAGGCGTTTCTTGCGGTGGGAAAATCTGCACCCGCTGCACACGGTGGTTTTCCACCTCCAGCGTTTTCAGCGTAAAGCCATCCACGACCACTTCTTCTCCCGCCTGCGGCACCCGCTGCAGATGTTCCATCAGCAAACCAGCAATGGTGTGGTATTCCCGCTTCTCGTCGAGGGGAATTGGCACAAACTGCACCAGATCTTCCAGCGGCATATGGCCGTTAGCGGTCCAGCTGCCATCGGTATTTTTCTGGATATCATGCCGGGCGTCGATCTCTTCAGCCTCGTTAGGCAGATTCCCGGCGATGGTCTCTGTGACGTCGCTCAGCGTGACAATCCCTTCCACCGAACCAAATTCATCGACCACAAACGCAAAGTGAGTGCGTGCATTACGGAACTGCTCCAGCGCAGCCAGCAGTGGCAGTGTCTCCGGGAAGACCAGCGGCTGGCGAATCAGCACCCGCAGGTTGAGCGGCTCACCGCGCAGCGACTGTTGCAGCAGGTCGATGATGTGCACCACGCCCAGCAGATCTTCTTCATCGTCATTGCTGGTGACCACCAGACGGGTGTGCTGGTTTTTCTCCAGTAGCGCGCGGATCTCTGATTCCGGCGCGTTGAGGTCGATATGCTCAATGTCGTGGCGCGAGGTCATGATGCTGCTGACGGTGCGCTGATTGAGATTCAGCACGCGCTCGATCATCAACCGCTCCTGCGGGTTAAACAACTGGCTGTCGTTGTGGTCGGCAATCAGCGAGGCGGTCTCGGCATCCAGCTCCGCATCCTCTTTCTGCCCGCTTAACAGGCGCATGACTGCTTCCGTGGTGCGGGCGCGCAGCGACTGGTTCGCTGACAGGAAACGGCGGCGGTTGAAAATCGCCAGCTGATTGAGGGCTTCGATCATCACCGAGAAACCAATCGCCGCGTACAGATAGCCTTTCGGAATATGGAAGCCAAAACCGTCGGCAATCAGACTGAAGCCGATCATCAGCAGGAAGCTGAGACAGAGAATGACAATGGTCGGGTGGTTATTGACGAAGCGGGTGAGCGGCTTGCTGGCGAGCAGCATCAGGCTGATGGCGATAATCACCGCCGCCATCATCACCGCGAGGTGGTCAACCATCCCGACTGCGGTGATCACTGAATCCAGCGAGAAGACCGCATCCAGCACCACTATCTGCGTCACGACAGCCCAGAATTTTGCTCCTCGTCGCTGCGTCGGATTTTCGCTGTCTTTCCCTTCGAGCCTTTCATTTAATTCGACGGTGGCCTTAAACAACAGAAAGAGCCCACCAAACAGCATGATCAGGTCGCGGGCGCTGAAGCTGAGATCGCGAATGCTGAACAGCGGTTTAGTGAGGGTGACCAGCCAGGAGATAGAAGCCAGCAGCAGCAAACGCATCAACATCGCCAGAATCAGCCCTGTCACGCGGGCGCGGTCACGCTGCCCGGGCGGAAGCTTTTCAGCGAGGATGGCGATAAACACCAGATTATCAATACCCAATACCAGTTCGATGACAATCAGCGTCATCAGACCGGCCCAGATTGAGGGATCGGCGATCCATTCCATATACGGATTAATACCTTTCGTAACGTAAAAAAAATGACACAAGGAGATCATGGATAAAGCGGAGTTGAAATGCAATCTTTACCTGAGATTTATCTCAATAAACTAATTCCGCCGGTACCAATATAACCTTATTGTTTCAGGCATTTATTATCACCTTTTTGTATCGTTAAACGGAAATTTTCTTAGAGAAAAAGAACGCTCGCAAATTGTCAATATAAATAAAATCCTAAAAGTATAAAAATGAGCGCTTAATATTAATCTTAAAAACTCCATTTAGGGAGGTTGTTACCTTGCCTGATATTGGCTTAGCTGCAACAATTCTTCCAGCATATCGTGAGTAATAATCTTTTGCCTCTTTCATTGCTGTCATATGAAAGCCTGAAAATGATTTCACAATATGCCTCAGGAATATTCTCTGGTAAGCCCTGTGAAGCAGGGTTGTATCTTTTAATTATTTGATTTAACAGTGGATTGGTAACTGAAAGCCAAGGGCGGTAGCGTGCCTGAAGGCGTGACAACCTGCTTCGATTATTCTGTCAATAGCCTGCGAGTAAATAACGTCTTTTTTAGGATAGATACCAATTATATTGCGTTTCGATTAAATGCATTCTGCTTCAACTAAGAATGGAAAAAAGAACGTTATATTTTATTCGCACAGGATAATTTTCTGCCAAAGTGATAAATAATCAATGATGAAATCCAAACTAAAATTGATGCCATTATTGGTGTCGGTAACCTTCATGAGTGGTTGTACTGTCCTTCCCGGCAGCAATATGTCTACCTTCGGTAAAGACGTGATCAAACAGCAAGATGCTGATTTTGACATTGACCGAATGGTGAATGTTTATCCGCTGACCCCGCGACTGATTGACCAATTACGCCCTCGACCGAATGTGGCGCAACCCAATATGTCGCTGGATCAGGAGTTAAACAATTACCAGTACCGGGTAGGGCCGGGCGATGTCCTCAACGTGACGGTCTGGGATCACCCCGAACTCACGACCCCTGCGGGTCAGTACCGCAGCTCGAGTGACACCGGTAACTGGGTACAGCCTGATGGTTCAATTTTCTATCCGTACGTCGGCAAAGTGCAGGTGGCCGGGAAAACGCTGGCCGAAATTCGTTCACAGGTGACTTCGCGTCTGGCGGCCTATATCAATGACCCGCAGGTTGACGTTAACGTCGCCGCGTTCCGCTCGCAGAAAGCCTACGTCTCCGGGCAGGTGAATAAATCCGGGCAACAGGCAATCACCAACGTGCCGCTGACCGTACTGGATGCCATCAACGCCGCGGGCGGTCTGACAGAAGCCGCAGACTGGCGCAACGTGGTGCTGACCCATAATGGCCGTGAGCAGCGCATTTCGCTGCAGGCGCTGATGCAAAACGGCGATCTCAGCCAGAACCGGCTGCTCTACCCGGGCGACATTCTGTTCGTGCCGCGCAATGACGATCTGAAAGTCTTCGTGATGGGTGAAGTGAAGAAACAGAGCACCCTCAAAATGGACTTCAGCGGCATGACTCTGACCGAAGCGCTGGGCCAGGCGGAAGGCATCGACATGACGACTTCCAACGCCAGCGGCATCTTCGTGATCCGTCCGCTACAGCAGGACAAAAACGGCAAGATTGCCAACGTTTACCAGCTCGATATGTCCGATGCGACATCCCTGGTCATGGCCACCAACTTCGTGTTGCAGCCGTATGACGTGGTGTATGTCACGACCGCACCGGTTGCCCGCTGGAACCGTCTGATCAACCAGTTGCTGCCAACCATCAGTGGCGTTCGCTACATGACGGATACAGCAAAAGACATCCATACGTGGTAATGCGCATGTTTAACAAAATACTGGTCGTTTGCGTGGGAAACATCTGCCGTTCCCCGACCGCAGAACGTCTGCTGAAAACCTATCACCCTTCGCTGACCGTCGAGTCAGCGGGTCTGGGGGCGCTGGTGGGTAACGGGGCAGATGACTCAGCCGCGAGCGTCGCCGCTGCTCACAACATCTCGCTTGAAGGGCATTGCGCGCGGCAAATTTCCGGACGGATGTGTCGGGACTATGACCTGATCCTGACTATGGAAAAGCGGCACATTACGCGCCTGTGCGACATGGCCCCGGAGATGCGCGGCAAAGTCATGCTGTTCGGTCACTGGGATGATGAACGCGAAATCCCCGATCCGTACCGCAAGAGCCGTGACGCTTTCGAAGCGGTGTACTCCTTACTCGATCAGTCCGCCCGTCAGTGGGCACAGGCACTCAAAGCTCAGCAGGGATAACAATGACAGAAAAAGTAAAACACGCTGCCCCGCAGGCCACGGGCAATGATGAAATTGATATCGGACGCCTGATAGGCACGGTCATTGAGGCGAAATGGTGGGTTCTGGGGACGACAGCGCTGTTTGGCCTGGCGGCGGTGGTCTACACGCTGTTTGCCACTCCCATCTACAGCGCCGATGCGCTGGTACAGATAGAACAGAACGCCGGCAGCTCACTGGTGCAGGATATTAACTCGGCGCTCAACAGCAAACCGCCCGCCTCGGAAGCGGAGATCCAGTTGATTCGCTCGCGTCTGGTGCTGGGCAAAACAGTTGACGATCTGAACCTCGATATCAGCGTCACCAAAATCACCTTCCCGATCTTCGGCGCGGGTTGGGATCGCCTGATGGGACGGCAGAACGATACCGTTCATGTGGAAACCTTTACGCTGCCCGCCAGCATGAAAGAGCAGGTCTTTACGCTTGAAGTGCTGGGGCCGAAACAGTACCTGCTGACCAGCGACGGAGGCTTCAGCGCCCGCGGTGACGTCGGTCAACCGCTCAGCAAAGACGGCGTCACGTTGCTGGTGAGCGGTATTAACGCGGAAACTGGCGGCGAATTTACCATTACCAAATTCTCCACGCTGGGGATGATCAACAACCTGCAGAATAACCTGACGGTCACCGAAACAGGCAAAGACACCGGCGTCCTGAGCCTGAACTTTGTTGGCGAAGACCGTGAGCAGATCCGCACTATTCTCGACAACATCACCCGCAACTACCTTGAGCAGAACGTTGAGCGCAAGTCAGAAGAAGCGGGGAAAAGTCTGGCGTTCCTCGCCCGCCAACTGCCGGAAGTGCGAAGCCACCTTGATGTCGCTGAAAACAAACTCAACGCCTACCGTCAGGAAAAAGACTCGGTCGACCTGCCGCTGGAAGCGAAATCAGTGCTCGATTCGATGGTCAACATCGACGCGCAGCTTAACGAGCTGACCTTCAAAGAGGCGGAGATTTCCAAGCTCTACACCAAACGTCACCCGGCGTACCGGACACTGCTGGAAAAACGTCAGGCGCTGGAAGAAGAAAAGGCGAACCTGAATCAACGCGTGACGGCGATGCCGAAAACGCAGCAGGAGATTGTGCGTCTGACGCGTGATGTTGAGTCGGGCCAGCAGGTCTATATGCAACTGTTGAACAAACAGCAGGAGCTGAAGATTCAGGAAGCGAGCACCGTGGGTGATGTGCGCATCGTTGACCATGCAATCACGCAGCCTGGCGTGCTGAAGCCGAAAAAGGCGCTGATCATCCTCGGCGGCCTGATCCTCGGCCTGATGCTGTCCATTGTCGGCGTACTGCTGCGCGCGTTGCTTAACCGCGGTATTGAAAGCCCGCAGGCCCTGGAAGAGCAGGGGATCAGCGTTTACGCCAGCATCCCACTGTCGGAATGGCAGAAGTCCCATGACAGCGTCAAAACCATCCGCGGCGTTAAGCGCTACAAGCAGAGTCAGTTGCTGGCGGTGGGTAACCCGACCGACCTTGCGATTGAAGCGATTCGCAGCCTGCGCACCAGCCTGCACTTCGCCATGATGCAGGCGAAAAATAACGTCCTGATGCTGACCGGGGTGAGCCCGTCAATCGGTAAAACCTTTGTCTGCGCCAACCTGGCGGCGGTGATCAGCCAGACCAACAAGCGCGTGTTGTTGATCGACTGTGACATGCGCAAAGGCTATACGCATGAACTGCTCGGTACGACCAACGTCAACGGCCTGTCGGAGATTCTGGTGGGCAAAGCGGATATCGCGGGTTGTGCCAAAAAGACCGCCATCAACAATTTCGATCTGGTGCCGCGCGGTCAGGTGCCGCCGAACCCATCCGAACTGCTGATGAGCGAGCGTTTCGCCGAGCTGGTTAAGTGGGCGAGCAGCAACTACGACCTGGTGCTGATCGATACCCCGCCGATTCTGGCTGTCACCGACGCCGCCGTGGTCGGTCGTCTGGCTGGCACCACGCTGATGGTGGCGCGCTACGCGGTCAACACCCTGAAAGAGGTGGAAACCAGCCTCGGTCGTTTCGAACAGAACGGCATCGAAGTACGCGGGGTGATCCTCAACTCCATCTTCCGCCGGGCGACGGGTTATCAGGATTACGGTTACTACGAGTACGAATATAAGTCTGACAACAAATAAGTTTTCCCTTCTCCCTGACCCTCGTCCTGGAGGATGAGGGCAGGGCGAAGGGTCAGATACCAACCGGGGAACATAATGACCAATCATCGTCCGCTTATTTCAATCTATATGCCGACATGGAACCGGCAACAGCTGGCCATTCGTGCGATTAAATCTGTTCTTCGTCAGGATTATCCGCACTGGGAACTGATGATAGTGGATGACTGTTCCGCCTCGTTCGAACAACTGGCGCAGTTTGTCGCCGAACTGAACGATCCGCGCGTGAACTACACCCGTAATGATTTCAACTCCGGCGCCTGCGCGGTGCGCAATCAGGCGATTTTGCAGGCGAAAGGGCATTACATCACCGGCATCGATGATGATGATGAATGGACGCCGAACCGTCTGTCGGTCTTTCTCGAACACAAGCATCAGCTGACGACGCACGCTTTTCTCTATGCCGATGATTACGTTTGCGAGGGCGAAGTTTACTCACAACCGGCGAGCCTGCCGCTGTACCCGAAGTCGCCATACTCCCGCAAGCTGTTTTATAAACGCAATATCATTGGTAACCAGGTCTTTAGCTGGGCGTGGCGCTTTAAAGAATCACTGTTCGATACGCAACTGAAAGCCGCGCAGGATTACGACATTTTTCTGCGCATGGTGGTGGCGTATGGCGAACCGTGGAAAGTCGAAGAGGCGACGCAGATCCTGCACATCAACCACGGCGAAATGCAGATCACCTCATCGCCGAAGAAATTTTCCGGTTACTTCCATTTCTATCGCAAGCACAAAGATAAATTCGACCGTGCCAGCAAAAAGTATCAGCTGTTTACGCTCTATCAGATCCGCAACAAGCGTATGAAGTGGCGCACGCTGTTGACACTCTTTTCGCTGCGTAACGGCAAACGTCTGGCTGACGGGCTGCGGGGGAAATAATGCTACTGGAAGATTGCCGCGCAAACAGCTGGAGTTTGCGCCCCTGCTGCATGGTGCTGGCCTATCGCGTGGCCCATTTCTGTTCGGTGTGGCGCAAGAAAAATATCATCAACAATATTTGGGCCGCGCCGGTGCTGGTCCTGTACCGCATCATCACCGAGTGCCTGTTTGGCTATGAGATTCAGGCCGCTGCGACTATTGGTCGTCGCTTTACCATTCACCATGGCTATGCCGTGGTCATCAACAAAAACGTGGTCGCGGGCGACGACTTTACCGTGCGCCATGGCGTCACCATCGGTAACCGTGGCGCAGACAGCCTGACCTGTCCGGTGATCGGCAACGGTGTCGAGTTAGGCGCTAACGTCATCATTCTTGGCGCCATCACAATCGGTAATAACGTCACCGTCGGCGCGGGCAGCGTGGTGCTGGACGACGTGCCGGACAACGCGCTGGTGGTGGGCGAAAAAGCGCGAGTGAAGGTCATTAAATGAATATTTTACAATTTAACGTGCGTCTCGCCGAAGGCGGGGCTGCGGGCGTGGCGCTGGATTTACACCAGCGCGCGTTGCAAAAAGGGCTGCATTCACAGTTTGTCTACGGTTACGGCAAAGGCGGTAAGAAAAGCGTCAGCCATGATAGTTATCCGCAGGTGATCAAGCAGACAGCGCGCGTCACTTCAATGGCCAACCTGGCGCTGTTCCGTCTGTTCAACCGCGACCTGTTTGGCAATCTCAATAATCTTTACCGCACGGTGACCCGCACCCGCGGGCCGGTGGTGCTCCATTTTCATGTTCTGCACAGCTACTGGCTGAATCTCGACGAGGTGGTCAGCTTTTGCCAGAAAGTGAAAGCGCATAAAGGCGATGTGACCTTTGTCTGGACGCTGCACGATCACTGGAGCGTGACCGGGCGCTGTGCGTTCCTTGACGGCTGCGACGGCTGGAAAACCGGCTGTCAGAAATGCCCGACGCTGAGCAACTATCCGCCAGTGAAAATTGACCGCGCACATCAGCTGGTGGAAGGCAAGCGGCAGTTATTTCGCAACATGCTGGCTCTCGGTTGCCAGTTTATTTCACCCAGCCAGCACGTTGCGGACGCGTTTAACAGCCTGTACGGCGACGGGCGTTGCCGAATCATCAACAACGGCATCGACGTGGCGACCGAAGCGATTCTCGCCGAATTAACGCCGCTGACGGCGACGGCGGGTAAACCGAAAATCGCGGTGGTGGCGCACGATCTGCGTTACGACGGCAAAACCAGTCAGCAACTGGTGCGTGACATCATCGCGCTTGGCGAAGCCGTTGAAGTCCATACCTTCGGCAAGTTTTCACCTTTTGAGGGAAAAAACGTCATCAACCACGGTTTTCTCACCGACAAGCGCCAGTTGATGAATGAACTGAATCAGCTCGACGCGTTACTGTTTAGTTCCCGCGTGGATAACTACCCGTTAATTCTCTGCGAAGCGCTGTCTATTGGCGTGCCGGTGATTGCCACGCACAGCGAGGCAGCGCAGGAAGTGTTGCAGAAATCGGGCGGCCGGACGTTTGGCAACGACGAGGTGTTACAGCTGGTGACGCTGCCGAAAGCGGAACTGGCGCAGGCGGTGTTTGGCGATTCGCTGCAGGCGTTTCGCGACCGCAGCCGCAAGGCCTACAGTGGACAACAGATGCTGGAGGAATATGTCTCGTTCTATCAGAGTCTGTAGCTATCTGCTGCTGCCGTTAATCTACCTGCTGGTTAACGTCAAACTGGCGCAGTTGGGCGAGAGTTTTCCGATCACCATCGTGACCTTCCTGCCTGTGCTGTTGCTGTTGTATGTCGAACGCCTGAATCTGAAAAAGCTGATGATTGCGCTGGGCGCAGGTGCCGGACTGACCGCTTTCAACTATCTGTTCGGTCAGTCGCTGGATGCCAGCAAATATGTCACCTCGACCATGCTGTTTATCTACATCGTAATCATCATCGGCATGGTGTGGAGCATTCGCTTCAAAACCATCTCGCCACATAACTACCGCAAGATTCTGCGTTTCTTTTATGTGGTGGTGGGGTTGGTGGTGATGCTGGCGGCGGCAGAGATGGCGCAGATCATCCTCAGCGGCGGCAGCAGTTTAATGGAGTCGATTTCGAAATATCTTATTTACAGTAACAGCTATGTTCTGAACTTTATCAAATTTGGCGGTAAGCGAACCACCGCGCTTTATTTCGAACCGGCATTTTTTGCTCTGGCACTAATCTCAATTTGGCTCAGCATCAAACAGTTTGGTATCAAAACCCCAAAGACCGATGCTATGATTCTTGCAGGGATAGTTCTTTCAGGATCGTTTTCAGGAGTGATGACATTTATCCTGTTTTACCTGCTGGAATGGGCATTCCAGTATCTGAATAAAGAGGCGATTCGTAAGAAATTGCCGCTGGCGATTATCTCATTGGCTGTTTTTTTGCTGGGGGTGATTTTCGCGTTCCCGTATATTTCAACACGACTCGGCGATTTGGGCACTGAAGGTTCATCATCTTACTACCGAATTATCGGTCCGCTGGTGATGGTGGGCTATTCCCTGACCCATATTGATGGCGTGGTGCGTTTTGGTTCTCTTTACGAATATGTTGCATCATTCGGAATCTTTAACGGTGCCGATGTCGGTAAAACAATAGATAATGGCTTGTATCTGTTAATTATCTATTTTTCCTGGTTCGCGGTAATACTGACAGCATGGTATCTGGTTAAGATTGCAAAAATGACGATTAACGCCTTTGGCAATAACCAGAATTTCGGCGTGCAATTGTATCTTTTTACGCCACTGTCGCTGTTTTTTACCGGTTCAATATTTAGCCCGGAATATGCGTTTTTAATTGTGTGTCCTTTTATTCTGCGCAAAGCGTTGAATATTGTGCACAAAGTATGAGGTGGGAACGAATATGCTGCTGAGCATTATTACCGTGGCGTTTCGCAATTATGACGGGGTCGTGAAAACGAAAGCGTCACTGGCGCATCTGGCGCGCGAAACCGACCTCGATTTCGAATGGATTGTGGTGGATGGTGGCTCAACCGACGGTACCGCAGAATATCTGAAAAACCTTAACGGTGAGTACAACTTACGCTACGTCAGCGAACGCGACAATGGCCTGTATGATGCCATGAATAAAGGCATCGCCATGGCGCAGGGTAAGTTCGCGATCTTCCTTAATTCCGGCGACGTTTTCCATCAGGATATTGCCCATTTCGTTCGTCAGCTGGCGAACAAAAAAGACAATGCGATGTATATCGGCGATGCGCTGTTAGATTTTGGCGATGGCACGAAAATTCGTCGCGGGGCAAAACCGGGCTGGTATATTTATCACAGTCTGCCGGCCAGCCATCAGGCTATCTTTTTCCCGGTAACGGGACTGAAAAATCACCCCTACGATCTGCAATACCGTGTCTCATCGGATTACGCGCTGGCCGCCAGGATGTATAAATCGGGCTATCCGTTTAAGCGTGTGAAAGGTCTGGTTTCTGAATTCTCGATGGGCGGCGTATCTACCTCGAATAACCTTGAATTATGTCAGGATGCAAAAAACGTGCAGCGCAAAATATTGCGGGTGCCAGGCTTCTGGGCAGAATTGTCTTATTTAATGCGGTTGCGTACCACCGGTAAAACCAAAGCGTTATATAACAAAATATAAATATCGGGAAAACTTATGCAAGAGTTAAGCGGCTTCTCCGTGCCGAAAGGGTTCCGGGGCGGGAATGGTATTAAGGTGCAACTGTGGTGGGCTGTTCAGGCAACATTATTTGCCTGGTCGCCACAAATACTTTACCGCTGGCGCGCTTTCCTGCTTCGTTTATTTGGCGCAAAAATCGGAAAAAACGTAGTCATTCGTCCGTCGGTAAAAATTACTTATCCGTGGAAATTAACCCTCGGTGACTATGCCTGGGTCGGCGATGACGCGGTTTTATATACGCTTGGCGAGATAACGATTGGTGCTAATTCTGTCATCTCGCAGAAATGTTATTTGTGTACCGGCAGTCACGATTATTCCAGCGCGCACTTTGATATTAACGCGACGCCGGTTGTGATTGGCGAAAAATGCTGGCTGGCGACAGATGTGTTTGTCGCGCCGGGCGTGACGATTGGTGATGGCACCGTCGTTGGCGCACGCAGCAGCGTATTTAAATCGCTACCGGCAAATGCGATTTGCCGTGGCAACCCCGCAGTGGTGACGCGCGAACGCGTGGTAACAACTCAACCCTGATAAAACAGAGGAATATAATTATGTCAAAAGTCGCTCTCATCACCGGCGTAACCGGACAGGATGGCTCGTATCTGGCAGAACTGCTGCTGGAAAAAGGGTATGAAGTTCATGGGATTAAACGTCGTGCTTCCTCGTTCAACACCGAACGCGTTGATCACATTTATCAGGATCCGCATACCAGCAACCCGAAATTCCACCTGCATTACGGCGACCTGACGGATACCTCCAACCTGACCCGTATCCTGCAGGAAGTGCAGCCGGATGAAGTGTACAACCTGGGCGCCATGAGCCACGTTGCGGTTTCTTTTGAATCCCCGGAATACACCGCCGACGTTGATGCGATGGGTACCCTGCGTCTGCTGGAAGCCATTCGCTTCCTCGGTCTGGAAAAGAAAACCCGCTTCTATCAGGCCTCCACGTCTGAACTGTACGGTCTGGTGCAGGAAATTCCGCAGAAAGAGACCACGCCGTTTTACCCGCGCTCTCCGTATGCCGTAGCGAAACTGTACGCCTACTGGATCACCGTTAACTACCGTGAATCCTACGGCATGTACGCCTGCAACGGCATTCTGTTCAACCATGAATCGCCGCGCCGTGGCGAAACCTTCGTGACCCGCAAAATCACCCGCGCGATCGCCAACATCGCGCAGGGTCTGGAGAAGTGCCTGTATCTCGGCAACATGGATTCCCTGCGTGACTGGGGTCATGCCAAAGACTACGTCAAAATGCAATGGATGATGCTGCAACAGGATCAGCCGGAAGATTTCGTCATCGCCACCGGCGTGCAGTATTCCGTACGTCAGTTTGTCGAAATGGCGGCAGCGCAACTCGGTATCAAACTGCGCTTCGAAGGTACTGGTGTGGACGAGAAAGGGATCGTGGTTTCCGTTACGGGTCACGACGCGCCGGGTGTAAAACCGGGTGATGTGATGGTGGCTGTGGATCCGCGTTACTTCCGTCCGGCGGAAGTGGAAACCCTGCTCGGCGACCCGACCAAAGCACACGAAAAACTGGGCTGGAAACCGGAAACCACCCTGCAGGAAATGGTTTCTGAAATGGTGGCTAAAGATCTGGAAGCGGCGAAGAAACATTCCCTGCTCAAATCCCACGGCTACGAGGTCGCCATCGCGATGGAGTCCTGATCCATGACCAGAAAACGTATTTTTGTGGCGGGCCACCGGGGGATGGTGGGCTCGGCCATCGCCCGGCAGCTTGAGCAACGCGATGACGTGGAGCTGGTTCTGCGCACCCGTGATGAGCTCAACCTGCTCGACAGCAACGCAGTGAATGCGTTCTTTGAAGCAGAACGCATTGACCAGGTGTATCTGGCGGCGGCGAAAGTAGGCGGTATTGTCGCCAACAACACGTACCCAGCGGATTTCATCTTCGAGAACATGATGATTGAGAGCAACATCATTCACGCCGCACATATGCACAACGTGGATAAGCTGTTGTTCCTTGGCTCCTCCTGCATCTACCCGAAACTGGCGAAACAGCCGATTCCGGAAAGCGAACTACTACAGGGCACGCTGGAAGCGACGAATGAGCCCTATGCGATTGCCAAAATCGCCGGGATCAAACTGTGCGAGTCTCACAACCGCCAGTACGGTCGCGACTACCGCTCCGTGATGCCGACCAACCTGTACGGGCCGAACGATAACTTCCACCCGAGCAACTCGCATGTGATCCCGGCGCTGCTGCGCCGCTTCCACGAAGCCACGCAGGAGAATGCGCCGGATGTGGTGGTGTGGGGCAGTGGTACGCCGATGCGTGAGTTCCTCCATGTTGACGACATGGCGGCAGCGAGCATCCATGTGATGGAACTCGACAGCGAGGTGTGGAAAGAAAACACCCAGCCGATGTTGTCGCACATTAACGTCGGTACCGGCGTTGACTGCACCATTCGCGAACTGGCGCAAACTATCGCGACGGTGGTGGGCTACAAAGGCCGCATCGTGTTTGATGCCTCGAAACCAGACGGTACGCCGCGCAAGTTGCTGGACGTGTCGCGTCTGCATCAACTGGGCTGGTATCACGAAATCACCCTTGAGGCAGGGCTGGCCAGTACGTACCAGTGGTTCCTTGAAAACCAGCAGCGTTTCCGGGGGTAACCATGTTTCTTAAGCACGAAGATTTTGCCACCGTGGTGCGTTCAACGCCGCTCATCTCTATTGATTTGATCGTCGAGAACGCGCGTGGGGAATTTCTGCTCGGGAAACGCAATAACCGTCCGGCACAGGGCTACTGGTTCGTGCCGGGCGGGCGCGTGCAGAAGGACGAGACGCTCGCTGACGCCTTTGCCCGTCTGACCGATGCGGAGCTGGGCCTGCGCCTGCCGATGTCGGCAGGGGAGTTTTACGGTGTCTGGCAACATTTCTATGACGACAATTTTTCCGGCACCGATTTCACCACCCACTATGTGGTGCTCGGCTTCCGTCTGAAAGTGGACGCAGACGCGCTGAATTTACCGGTCGAACAGCATAACGACTACCGCTGGCTGACGTCAGCGGAACTGCTGGCCGCCGATAACGTGCACGACAACAGCCGCGCCTACTTCCTCGTGGAGAAGCGCGCTGAGGTGCCGGGACTATGAAGATTCTGGTTTACGGCATTAATTATTCTCCCGAGCTAACCGGCATCGGCAAATACACCGGGGAGATGGTTGAGTGGATGGCCCGTCAGGGCCATGAAGTGCGGGTGATCACCGCACCGCCTTACTACCCGGAATGGAAAGTCGGCGAACGGTATTCCGCCTGGCGCTACCGCCGGGAAGAGGGTGACGCCACCGTCTGGCGCTGCCCGCTGTATGTGCCGAAACAGCCTTCAACGCTGAAACGATTATTGCATCTCGGCAGTTTTGCGCTCAGTAGCTTTTTCCCGCTGATGGCTCAGCGACGCTGGAAACCAGACCGCATTATCGGTGTGGTGCCGACGCTGTTCTGCACACCGGGCATGCGCCTGCTGGCGAAACTTTCCGGGGCGCGTACGTTACTGCATATTCAGGATTACGAAGTTGATGCCATGCTCGGTCTCGGTATGGCCGGAAAGAGCAATGGCGGCAAAGTGGCGAAACTGGCCAGCGCCTTTGAGCGCAGCGGCCTGCACCACGTCGACAACGTCTCCACGATTTCTCGTTCGATGATGAACAAAGCGCAGGAGAAAGGCGTTCCTGCGGAGAAAGTGATTTTCTTCCCCAACTGGTCAGAAGTGGCGCGTTTTCGCGACGTCAGCGCGACGCAGGTGGCGGTATTGCGCGAACAGCTGGGATTACCTGCCGATCAAAAAATCATTCTTTATTCCGGCAACATCGGGGAAAAGCAGGGGCTGGAGAGTGTCATTGACGCTGCTTCGCAACTGCAACACCAGCCATGGCTGTTTGTGATTGTCGGGCAGGGCGGCGGAAAAGCGCGGCTGGAAAAGCTGGCGGCAGAACGCGGTTTAAACAACGTGCGCTTTTTGCCGCTACAACCGTATGAAGCGCTGCCCGCGCTACTGAAAATGGGCGATTGCCATCTGGTTATCCAGAAACGCGGCGCCGCTGATGCGGTGCTGCCGTCGAAGCTGACGAACATTCTCGCGGTCGGCGGCAATGCGGTGATCACCGCCGAGGCGGAAACCGAACTGGGGCAGTTATGCAACGCCATTCCCGGGATCGCGGTTTGCGTCGAGCCGGAGTCCGTTCCGGCGCTGGTGACAGGAATTGAACGCGCGCTGGCGCTGCCGAAAGAGAACCGGCTGGCGCACGAGTACGCTGAACGCACGCTCGAAAAAGAGAACGTGCTGAGCCAATTTATTGCTGATATTCGGGGTTAAACAATGAGTCAGTCACAGTTATTTCCCGTCGTGATGGCCGGTGGCTCCGGCAGCCGTTTATGGCCGCTGTCCCGTGTGCTTTATCCCAAACAGTTTCTCTGCCTGAAAGGGGAACTGACCATGCTGCAGGCGACGATTAACCGTCTCAACGGCGTGGAATGCGAAAGCCCGGTGGTGATCTGCAACGAGCAGCATCGCTTCATCGTGGCCGAACAATTGCGTCAGCTCAACAAGCTGACGGAAAACATTATTCTTGAACCGGCAGGACGCAATACTGCCCCGGCGATCGCCCTGGCGGCGCTGGCGGCAAAACGCAGTTGTCCGGATAACGATCCGCTGATGCTGGTGCTGGCGGCGGATCATGTCATTCAGAATGAAGATGCCTTCCGCGCTGCGGTGCGCGACGCGATGCCCTACGCGGAAAGCGGCAAACTGGTGACCTTCGGCATCGTGCCGGATCTGCCGGAAACCGGCTACGGCTACATTCGCCGCGGCGAGGTTTGCCCTGGCGAAAAAGATGCGGTGGCGTTTGAAGTGGCGCAGTTTGTCGAAAAACCGAATCTTGATACTGCGCAGGCGTATGTCTCCAGCGGTGAATATTACTGGAACAGCGGCATGTTCCTGTTCCGCGCCGGACGTTACCTCGAAGAGCTGAAAAAATACCGCCCGGATATTCTCGACGCCTGCGAAAACGCCATGAACGTGACGGACCCGGATCTCGACTTTATTCGCGTCGAAGAAGCGGCGTTCCTCGCCTGTCCGGAAGAGTCTGTCGATTATGCGGTGATGGAACGCACGGCGGACGCGGTGGTGGTGCCGATGGACGCAGGCTGGAGCGATGTCGGCTCGTGGTCTTCGCTGTGGGAAATCAGCGCCCATACCGCCGAAGGCAATGTGCATCATGGCGATGTGATCAGCCATAAAACTGAAAACAGCTATGTGTATGCGGAATCTGGTCTGGTGACCACCGTCGGAGTGAAAGATCTGGTCGTGGTGCAGACCAAAGATGCGGTGCTGATTGCGGATCGCAACGCTGTGCAGGATGTAAAAAAAGTGGTGGAGCAAATTAAAGCCGATGGTCGCCACGAGCACCATATCCACCGTGAAGTGTATCGCCCGTGGGGGAAATATGACTCCATCGATTCCGGCGAACGCTATCAGGTGAAACGCATTACCGTGAAGCCGGGTGAGGGACTCTCATTACAGATGCACCACCACCGTGCGGAGCACTGGATTGTGGTGGCCGGTACCGCCAAAGTCACTATCAATAATGAAATCAAATTGTTGGGAGAAAACGAGTCGATTTATATCCCGCTCGGTGCGACCCACTGTCTGGAAAACCCCGGGAAGATCCCGCTCGACCTGATTGAAGTCCGCTCCGGCGCGTACCTCGAAGAGGATGACGTCGTGCGATTTGCGGATCGGTACGGACGCGTTTAGCGCGCATTACCTTGCCCGGTGGCGCTGCGCTTACCGGGCCTACGGAGTGGCGCATCGCCATCCGGCGATGAAAACAACTCAATAAAAAATGACCTGCGAGGGTCAGGGCTCACTGTTGCCTGAAAAAGGGTAAAACCATGACAAAATTGACCTGTTTTAAAGCCTACGATATTCGCGGCAAGCTGGGTGAAGAGTTGAATGAAGATATCGCGTGGCGCATTGGCCGCGCGTATGGCGAATACCTGAAACCGAAAACCATCGTCCTCGGCGGCGATGTGCGCCTGACCAGCGAAACGCTGAAACTGGCGCTGGCAAAAGGCCTGCGCGACGCGGGCGTTGACGTGCTCGACATCGGCCTGTCCGGTACCGAAGAGATTTACTTTGCCACATTCCACCTCGGCGTGGACGGCGGCATTGAAGTGACCGCCAGTCACAATCCGATGGACTATAACGGCATGAAGCTGGTGCGCGAAGGCGCGCGCCCCATCAGCGGCGACACCGGCCTGCGCGACGTGCAGCGTCTGGCGGAAGCCAATGATTTCCCGCCGGTAGATGAAACGAAACGCGGCAGCTATCAGAAAATCGACCTGCGTGATGCCTACATTGACCACCTGCTCGGCTACATCAATACCCGCAACCTGACGCCACTGAAGCTGGTAATTAACTCCGGCAACGGCGCGGCAGGCCCGGTGATTGACGCCCTGGAAGCCCGCTTCCAGTCCCACAATGTGCCGGTGACCTTCATTAAGGTCCATAACACGCCAGATGGCAATTTCCCCAACGGTATTCCGAACCCGCTGCTGCCGGAATGCCGCGCCGATACCCGCAACGCCGTCATTGAACATGGCGCGGACATGGGTATCGCCTTTGACGGTGATTTCGACCGCTGCTTTCTGTTCGATGAAAACGGCCAGTTCATTGAGGGCTACTACATTGTTGGCCTGCTGGCGGAAGCGTTCCTTGAGAAAAACCCTGGTGCGAAGATCATTCACGACCCGCGTCTGTCCTGGAATACCGTGGATGTGGTGAGTGCCGCGGGCGGCACGCCGGTGATGTCCAAAACCGGTCACGCGTTTACTAAAGAGCGCATGCGCCAGGAAGACGCCATCTACGGCGGCGAAATGAGCGCCCATCACTATTTCCGAGATTTTGCCTACTGCGACAGCGGGATGATCCCGTGGTTGCTGGTCACCGAACTGTTGTGCCTGAAGGGGCAGACGCTCGGCGAACTGGTGCGCGACCGCATGGCAGCGTTCCCGGCGAGCGGCGAAATCAACAGCACGCTGGCGGAACCTGCGGCAGCCATTGCCCGGGTCGAACAGCACTTCGCTCAGGATGCGCTGGAGATTGACCGTACCGACGGCATCAGCGTGGCGTATGCCGACTGGCGTTTCAACCTGCGTTCATCGAACACCGAACCGGTGGTGCGACTGAACGTGGAATCACGCGGCAATCCGGCGCTGATGGAAGCGCGAACAAAGGACATTCTGGCGCTGTTGAAACAGTAAATCCTTCCCCTCCCGGACGGGAGGGGGATCTCTGAACAGGAACAACGATGACGACTCTAAGAAAGCGCGAGCGAGCCAAAACGAATGCATCGTTAATCTCAATGGTGCAGCGATTCTCTGACATCACCATCATGGTCGGTGGCCTGTGGGTGGTGTGTAAGGGAGCGGCACTGCCCTTTCTGTATATGCATTTGCTGATGGCGTTGATTACCCTGGTGGTCTTTCAGATGATCGGCGGCATGACCGATTTTTACCGCTCATGGCGTGGCGTACGCATCTCGACGGAACTGCTGTTACTGCTACAAAACTGGACGCTGAGTCTGGTGTTCAGCGCCGGGCTGCTGGCGTTCAACGATGATTTCAACAACAGCTTTGGCATCTGGCTGGCGTGGTATTTACTCAGCACCACCGGCATGGTGGTGAGCCGGGCGTTTATCCGTTCCGGTGCGGGCTGGCTGCGCAATCAGGGTTATAACACCCGTCGCGTGGCGGTGGCCGGTGATTTACCGGTCGGGCAGGCGTTGCTCGACAGCTTCCGCAATCAGCCGTGGTTAGGTTACGAAGTGATCGGCACTTATCACGATCCCAAACCGGGTGGCGTGGGCGCCGACTGGGCCGGAAATACTCAGCAACTGCTCGAAGATGCCCGAGCGGGCAAGATCCATAACGTCTATATCGCCATGCCGATGCGTGACGAATCCTGCATCAAAAAACTGGTTCGCGACCTTGCCGATACCACCTGTTCGGTGATCCTGATCCCCGATGTTTTCACCTTCAATATTCTCCATTCCCGCGTGGAAGAGGTGAACGGCGTACCGGTGGTACCGCTGTACGACACGCCGCTGTCGGGCACCAACCGGGTGCTGAAGCGCCTGGAAGATATCGTCCTTTCTGCTTTCATTTTGCTGCTGATCTCCCCGGTGCTGTGCGCGATTGCCCTCGCCGTGAAGCTGAGTTCGCCCGGCCCGATCATCTTCCGCCAGACCCGCTACGGCATGGACGGCAAGCCGATCATGGTGTGGAAATTCCGTTCCATGCGGGTGATGGAAAACGACAAGGTGGTGACTCAGGCGACGCAGAACGATCCGCGCGTCACGAAAGTGGGGAACTTCCTGCGCCGCACGTCGCTTGATGAGCTGCCGCAGTTCATCAATGTGCTGACGGGGGGGATGTCGATTGTCGGCCCGCGTCCGCATGCGGTGGCACATAACGAACAGTATCGCCCGCTGATTCTGGGCTACATGCTGCGTCACAAAGTCAAACCAGGGATCACCGGCTGGGCGCAAATCAACGGCTGGCGCGGCGAGACCGACACGCTGGAAAAAATGGAAAAACGCATTGAGTTCGATCTCGAGTACATCCGCGAATGGAGCCTCTGGTTCGATATCAAAATTGTTTTTCTGACGGTGTTCAAAGGCTTTGTTAACAAAGCGGCGTATTGAGGTAGCGGCATGAGCCTGAGAGAAAGAACCATCAGCGGCGCGAAATGGTCGGCAATGGCGACCATCGTCATTATCGGCCTCGGCCTGGTGCAGATGACCGTACTGGCGCGGATCATCGATAACCACCAGTTTGGTCTGCTGACGGTGTCGCTGGTGATCATCGCGCTGGCCGATACGCTGTCGGATTTTGGCATTGCCAACTCCATTATCCAGCGTAAAGAGATCAGCCATCTGGAGCTCACCACGCTGTACTGGCTGAACGTCGGGCTGGGGATTGTGGTGTTTGTCGCCGTCTTTTTGCTGAGCGATCTGATTGCTACCGTACTGAACAACCCGGACCTGGCGCCGCTGATGCGTACGCTGTCGTTCGCGTTTGTGGTCATTCCGCACGGGCAGCAGTTCCGCGCGCTGATGCAAAAAGAACTGGAGTTCAACAAAATCGGCATGATTGAAACCTCCGCCGTGCTGGCGGGGTTTACCTTTACGGTCGTCACCGCGCACTTCTGGCCGGTGGCGATGACCGCCATTCTGGGGTATCTGGTCAATAGCGCCGTGCGGACGCTGCTGTTCGGCTGGTTCGGTCGCAAGATTTATCGCCCCGGTCTGCATTTTTCGCTGGCGTCCGTTTCCTCCAACCTGCGCTTTGGTGCCTGGCTGACGGCGGACAGCATCATCAATTACGTCAATACCAATCTCTCCACCCTGGTGCTGGCGCGTATTCTCGGTGCCAGCGTGGCGGGCGGTTATAACCTGGCTTACAACGTGGCGGTGGTGCCGCCGATGAAGCTCAACCCGATCATCACCCGCGTGCTGTTCCCGGCGTTTGCCAAAATTCAGGATGACACCGAAAAACTGCGCGTGAACTTTTACAAGTTGCTGTCGGTGGTGGGGATTATCAATTTCCCGGCGCTGTTGGGGCTGATGGTGGTCAGCAACAATTTCGTGCCGCTGGTGTTTGGTGAGAAGTGGGCGGGCATCATCCCCATTCTGCAACTGCTGTGCATCGTCGGGCTGCTGCGCTCGGTAGGTAACCCGATCGGCTCGTTGTTGATGGCGAAAGCACGCGTCGATATCAGCTTCAAATTCAATGTCTTTAAAACGTTTCTGTTCATTCCCGCCATCGTCATTGGGGGCCACCTTGCCGGGGCACTGGGCGTGACGCTCGGTTTCCTGCTGGTGCAAATCATCAACACCGTGCTCAGCTATTTCGTGATGATCAAACCGGTGCTTGGCTCAAGCTACCGCGAGTACATCCTGAGCCTGTGGCTGCCGTTTTACCTCTCGCTGCCGACACTGGTGGTTAGTTACGCGCTGGGCATCCTGCTCAATGGTCACTTGCCGTTGTCGCTGCTGCTGGCGGTGCAGATTGCCGCAGGAGCGCTGGCGTTCCTGGTGATGATAGTGCTGTCGCGTAATGCGCTGGTGGTGGAGATGAAACGCCAGCTGTGCCGCAACGAAAAAATGAAAACCCTGCTGCGCGCAGGGTGAGAAGAACCCCCTTTTCAGAGGTCACTATGAAATTACTGATTCTTGGCAACCACACCTGCGGCAACCGTGGTGATAGCGCCATTCTTCGTGGGTTGCTCGACGCGATTAACACACTCGAGCCGGATGCGGATGTGGACGTGATGAGCCGCTACCCGGTGAGCTCGTCCTGGCTGCTCGACCGCCCGGTGATGGGCGACCCGCTCTATTCGCAGATGAAACAGCACAACAACGCCGCGGGTGTGATGGGGCGGGTGAAGAAAATGCTTCGCCGCCGCTATCAGCACCAGGTGTTGCTCTCGCGGGTGACCGACAGCGGCAAACTGCGCAATATCGCCATCGCCCAGGGGTTTACTGATTTTGTCCGTTTGTTGTCCGGCTACGATGCCATCATTCAGGTCGGCGGTTCGTTTTTTGTCGATTTATACGGTGTGCCGCAATTCGAGCATGCGCTCTGTACGTTCATGGCAAAAAAACCGCTGTACATGATTGGTCACAGCGTCGGGCCGTTCCAGCAGCCACAGTTTAACCAACTGGCGAATTATGTTTTTGGTCATTGCGATGCGCTGATCCTGCGGGAATCCGTCAGCCTCAACATGATGAAACGCAGCGACATCGACACCGCAAAAGTTGAGCAGGGCGTCGATACCGCCTGGCTGGTGGATCACCATGAGGCGGATTTCGTCGCCAGTTACGCGGTGCAGCACTGGCTGCAGGTGATTGCGCAGAAGAAAACGGTCGCCGTGACGCTACGCGAGCTGGCTCCGTTCGATAAGCGCCTCGGCACCACTCAGGAGGCGTATGAAAAAGCGTTCGCTGAAGTGGTGAATCGCATTATTGACGATGGCTATCAGGTGGTGGCGCTTTCGACCTGCACCGGTATCGACAGTTACAACAAAGATGACCGCATGGTGGCGCTGAATCTGCGCAAATACCTGCGTGATCCGTCGCAATACCACGTGGTGATGGACGAACTGAACGATCTGGAGATGGGGAAAATCCTCGGCGCCAGCGAACTGACCGTCGGCACGCGCCTGCATTCGGCGATTATCTCCATGAACTTCGGTACGCCAGCCATCGCGATTAATTACGAGCACAAATCGGCGGGCATTATGCAGCAACTGGGGATGCCGGAAATGGCGGTGGATATTCGTCATCTGCTGGACGGCAGCCTGGGGGCGATGGTCGGCGATACGCTGGGCCAGCTTGCGGCGATTAACGAACGGCTGGCGCAGGCAGTCACCGCTGAACGCGCGACAGGCATGAAAATGGTGCAATCAGTACTGGCGCGGATCGGGGAGGTGAAATGAAGGTTGGGTTCTTCTTACTGAAATTTCCGCTCTCGTCAGAGACTTTCGTCCTTAACCAGATCGTGGCGTTTATCGAGATGGGGTATGAGGTGGAGATTGTTGCGCTGCAAAAAGGCGACCTGACCAATACGCACGCGGCTTACACAAAATATCAACTGGCGGAGAAAACCCGCTGGCTGCTGGATGAGCCGGAAGGCCGGGCGGCAAAACTCAAGTACCGGGCGCTGCATACCGCACGTGGCCTGACGCGCCAGGCGACCTGGAAAGCGCTGAACGTCCGGCAGTACGGCGACGAGGCGCGCAATCTGATCCTCTCCGCCATTTGCGGCATGATGCCGGAGCCTGTACGTGCGGATGTGTTTATCGCACACTTTGGCCCGGCGGGCGTGACGGCGGCCAAACTGCGCGAGCTGGGTGTGCTGCAGGGCAAAATCGCCACCGTGTTCCACGGCATTGATATTTCCAGCCGCGAGGTGCTCAACCATTACACGCCGGAGTATCAGCAACTGTTTCGCCGTGGCGACCTGATGCTGCCGATAAGCGATCTCTGGTCACACCGCCTGCAGACCATGGGGTGCCCGGCGCAAAAAATCGCCGTCTCGCGCATGGGGGTGGATATGGACCGCTTTGCGCTGCGTCCGCTGAAAACCCCCGGCGATACTCTGCAGATCATCTCCGTCGCCCGTCTGACCGAGAAAAAAGGGCTGCATGTGGCCATTGAAGCCTGCCGCCAGTTGAAAGAGCAGGGGGTGAATTTTCACTATCGCATTCTGGGTATCGGCCCCTGGGAGCGCCGCCTGCGGACGTTGATCGAACAGTATCAGCTGGAAGATGTCGTTGAGATGCCGGGATTCAAGCCGAGCCATGAAGTCAAAGCCATGCTGGACGAGGCGGATGTCTTCCTGCTGCCGTCTGTCACTGGCGCCGATGGTGATATGGAGGGGATCCCCGTCGCGCTGATGGAAGCGATGGCGGTAGGCATTCCGGTGGTTTCGACGCTCCACAGCGGTATTCCTGAACTGATCGATGCCGATGAATCCGGCTGGCTGGTGCCGGAAAACGATGCCAGCGCACTGGCTGAACGTCTGCGCGATTTCTGTGCCATCGACCCGGATGCTCTGCAACCGGTGGTACAACGCGCCCGCCAGAAGGTCGAAACTGAATTTAATCAGCAGGTCATTAACCAACAGCTGGCGAGCCTGCTATACGCGCTTTAAACCCGGCTCGCCTGACGGGCCGGGGCATACCAGAGAGGAACTATGCCTGACAACAGACTCACACTCTCCCGCCGTCGTTTTCTCTCGGCAGGCTCCGCCCTTGCCGCTCTCCCGTTACTTCACGCTCCTGCCGCCCGCGCTATTGGCGGCAGCGAGTCCGCTGATATCCGCGACTATGTTTCAAATAATGACTGGATCCGCGCCTTTCGGGACGCATTCGCTGCAGTGGATGTGGTCGATGTTCCGGCGGGTGTGGTGTGCGATAACATCAACACCGGCATCATCATGCCGCCGGGCAAAACGCTGCAGGTGCTGGGAGCGCTGAAAGGCAACGGGCGAGGGCGCTTTGCCCTGCAGGACGGTTGCAAAATCATCGGTAAAGACGGGGGGAGTCTCTACAATATCGCCCTTGATGTGCGCGGCTCTGACTGTACGATCCAGGGGATTGCGATGAGCGGCTACGGCCCGGTGATGCAGATCTACATTGGCGGCAAAAAACCGGCGGTGATGCGTAACCTGACCATCGATAACCTGACCGTGACCAAAGCCAATTACGCGATTCTGCGGCAGGGGTTTCACAACCAGATGGACGGCGTAAAAATCACTAACTGTCGCTTTAGCGACCTGCAGGGCGATGCCATTGAATGGAACGTCGCGATTAACGATAAGAACATCCTCATTTCCGATCATGTCATCGACAACATCAACTGCACCAATGGCAAGATCAACTGGGGCATCGGGATCGGCCTTGCGGGTAGTACCTACGACAATACTTACCCTGAGAACCAGGCGGTAAAAAACTTCGTCGTCGCCAATATTACCGGTAGCAACTGCCGCCAACTGGTGCATGTCGAAAATGGCAAACACTTTATTATCCGTAATGTAAAAGCGAAAAATATTCTGCCATCGTTCAGTAAACAGGCAGGCATCGATAATGCCACGGTGGCGATTTATGGCTGTGATAATTTCGTTATTGATAATGTCGATATGGTCAATAGCGCCGGGATGCTAATTGGTTATGGCGTTATCAAAGGTAATTATCTTTCCATTCCGCAGAATTTTCGCCTGAATAATATCCAGATGGATAACAGCCAACTGGCATATAAGGTCCGCGGTATCCAGATTTCCTCAGGAAATGCCCGGTCGTTTGTCTCCATTACCAACCTGGATATGAAGCGTGCGTCACTGGAGCTGCACAATAAACCGCAGCATATCTTTATGCGAAATATCAACGTCATGCAGGACGCCGAGCGCGGCCCGGCGCTGAAGATCAATTTCGACATGCGCAAAGATGTGCGCGGCAAGTTTATGGCGCGCCAGGACACACTGCTGTCGCTGGCAAACATCACGGCGGTTAACGAGAAAGGGCAGCGTTCGGTAGATATCGATCGGGTGGATCAGCATGTAGTGAATGTGGATAGATTGAATTTTGCACTGCCTGGGAAATGATTTCCGAACATTCCTGGAGGCTTAAGCCATTTCTCAGATTTGCGCTGAAGAATAAGCCGTTTTTTAAGGGGTAGAATAGAAAAAATCATACTGGATTAACGCGGTTTAAAGACTATAATTATTCAACCATTTACAGGTGGACATGCGATGATGAATTTGAAAGCAGTAATTCCGGTAGCGGGTCTGGGCATGCATATGCTGCCAGCCACTAAAGCCATTCCAAAAGAGATGCTGCCGATCGTTGACAAGCCGATGATTCAATACATCGTCGACGAAATTGTTGCTGCAGGGATCAAAGAAATCGTTCTGGTCACTCACGCTTCAAAAAACGCGGTTGAGAACCACTTCGACACCTCTTACGAACTTGAATCACTGCTCGAGCAGCGCGTTAAGCGCCAGTTGCTCGCTGAAGTACAATCTATCTGCCCGCCGGGCGTGACCATCATGAACGTCCGTCAGGGGCAACAGCTGGGCCTGGGGCATTCTATTCTGTGTGCACACCCGGTTGTCGGTAATAACCCGTTTGTTGTCGTACTGCCGGACATCATCATTGATGAAGCCACCGCTGACCCGCTGCGCTATAACCTTGCGGCGATGGTGGCGCGCTTTGAAGAGACCGGTCGCAGCCAGGTACTGGCGAAACATATGCCAAGAGACCTCAACGAATATTCTGTGATTCAAACCAAAGAGCCGCTGGAAATCGAAGGTAAAGTCAGCCGCATCATTGAGTTCGTTGAAAAGCCAGACGAGCCGCATACGCTGGATTCCGACCTGATGGCTGTAGGCCGCTATGTGCTTTCTGCCGATATCTGGGCTGAGCTTGAGCGTACCGAACCCGGTGCCTGGGGCCGTATTCAGTTAACCGATGCCATCGCTGAACTGTCGAAAAAACAACCGGTTGACGCGATGCTGATGACGGGCCAGTCTTACGATTGTGGTAAGAAACTGGGCTACATGCAGGCGTTCGTTCAGTATGGGCTGCGTAACCTGAAGGAAGGGGCGAAGTTCCGTAAAGGCATTGAGAAGTTGCTAGCGGAGTAAGCCAGACAGAGTGTCATGAAGCCCCTCATAAACGGCAGCGGAATTTGGATTATGGCGCAAGCATGATTCAGGTTTTTCTGTCGTTTTTTTATTCATTTTCAGGGAGTTGAATGATATGGATTTGCATGACAGACAGCCTCTTCCTGGAAGAATTTCTCTTGTTTCGTTCTCTTTTTGATACGACAATAACAGATTGTAGTTAAGGTGTGTTTTTGAGGGGGAAAGCATTAGTTTGCTTTCACATACTGGATTTTTGCGCAGTCCACTGGTAGCTGTAGAGCCAGGGGCGGTAGCGTTGATTAATTATAGTATTCCTAAACTGGAACTGCTAATTCAGATTTTATAGCAGGAACTATATGAGATCTATTACGTATTCATCTTTATTCCTTTATTTAAGTACTTTAGATTTGCAAAAATCTTGCTTGGATTTTGGGATGAACAGTGGCACTGAAGAGAAAAATAGATTACAAGATCAAATTGACTGTTAATCTTATTTGTTTTCTAAATGTTATCAGGAATTAAATAATGAGTATAGAGCTAAATAATTGCAAAGTGGGAATCATTGGTTTAGGCTATGTTGGCTTACCGTTAGCTGTTGAGTTTGGTAAAAAATACAATACACTTGGTTTTGATATTAATAAAAAAAGAATTATAGATTTAACAAACGGTGATGATTTTACTCTCGAATGTTCTTCAGAAGAATTGAGGTCAGCAAATCATTTAAGTTATTCTTGCGATTTAGAAATGTTACGTACATGTAATGTCTATATTGTAACTGTACCTACACCTATTGATGAGTACAAGCAACCGGATCTGACTCCTTTAGTAAAAGCTTCAGAAACATTAGGAAAAGTTCTGAAGCAGAATGATGTTGTAATATATGAATCGACAGTTTACCCTGGCGCTACAGAAGAAGTATGTATTCCTGTACTTGAAAGCATTTCAGGGTTGAAATTCAATAAAGATTTTTTTGCAGGATATAGTCCAGAACGAATCAATCCAGGTGATAAAGAACATCGTGTAACAACCATTAAAAAAGTTACTTCGGGCTCTACTCCGGCTATAGCCGAGTTCGTTGACCAATTATATAAAAGTATTATCATAGCGGGAACTCATAAAGCCTCATCTATTCAAGTTGCAGAGGCGGCAAAAGTGATTGAGAACACTCAACGTGATCTAAATATCGCATTAATCAATGAACTTGCGGTAATTTTTAATAAACTTGGCATCGATACAGAAGAAGTTTTAAAAGCCGCGGGTACTAAATGGAACTTTTTGCCATTCCGACCTGGCTTGGTAGGTGGGCACTGTATCGGAGTGGATCCGTATTACCTGACACATAAAGCACAAGCAATTGGCTACCATCCAGAAGTAATTCTTTCCGGGCGTCGTATCAACGATGCTATGAGCAAATATGTCGCTTCACAATTAGTTAAATCAATGATTAAGAAACGAGTGCAAGTTGAAGGGGCTCGAATTTTAATAATGGGTTTAACTTTCAAAGAAAATTGCCCTGACCTGCGAAATACCAAAGTTGTCGATATCATCACAGAATTAAAAGAATATAATATTTGCGTCGATGTTTATGACCCGTGGGTTAGCATAGAAGAAGCGAAGCATGAATATGGTATAGATGTGTTAGCCAAAAAGCCAACTAACACCTATGATGGTGTTATTTTTGCTGTGGCACATTCACAATTTGAAAAAATGGATAACACTGAAATAAAAGGGTTAATAAAAGGAAACGGCGTAATCTATGATCTCAAATATATTATTGATCCTGAGATTGTAGATATTCGGTTGTGATTTTCTACCATTTTTATGAAAATGTATTGTGACAAGGAATTATTGTGAAATTTGATGAAATCAAAAATTATCTGCTAGATAATCAGAAAACATGGTTGATAACCGGTGTGGCTGGTTTTATTGGCTCAAATCTTTTGGAGTCGTTACTCTCACTTAATCAAAAAGTGGTTGGTCTGGATAATTTTGCGACCGGTCATCAACACAATCTTGATGAGGTGCAATCATTGGTTTCTAAAGAACAATGGGAGCAATTCCGGTTTATCAAAGGTGATATTCGTGATCCAGAAACATGTCAAAAAGCAGCTACCGGAGTAAATTATGTTTTGCATGAAGCTGCGTTGGGTTCTGTGCCTCGCTCGATTGCAGATCCATTAACCACAAACGCTGCTAATATCACTGGATTCCTTAACATGCTAGTTGCGGCACGTGATCAGAACGTTGAAAGTTTTACCTATGCAGCGAGTAGTTCAACCTATGGTGATCATCCAGCGCTACCTAAGGTTGAAGAAAACATTGGCAATCCTCTTTCGCCATATGCGGTTACCAAATACGTTAACGAGCTTTATGCACAGGTTTTTGCTCGGACATATAATTTTAAAACCATCGGCCTACGCTATTTTAATGTATTCGGTAAAAGACAAGATCCAAATGGAGCTTATGCTGCTGTCATACCAAAATGGACTGCGTCTATGATTAATAATAATGACGTTGTCATTAATGGGGACGGTGAAACGAGTAGGGATTTTTGCTATATTAATAACGTTGTGCAAATGAACATTTTAGCTGCATTAGCGCCTGTCGAAGCTAAAAATGAAGTTTATAATGTTGCTGTTGGCGATAGAACAACATTAAATGAATTATTTGATGCTTTGAAAATAGCGCTTGGTAATAACAATGTTTCTTATGAGCAATCAGCAATCTATAAAGAGTTCCGCACGGGGGATGTTCGTCATTCTCAAGCTGATATTAATAAAGCCAAAAAACTATTAGGTTACTCACCAACCCATACTATATCACAAGGCATCAGTGAAGCTATGCCATGGTATGTAAACACTTTGCTAAATAATTAATTATAAAAGGTACTTAGCCTACATGTATGGTATCTGGAGTATAATAAAATGAAAGGAATTATTCTTGCCGGTGGTTCGGGGACACGGCTATACCCCATAACAAAAGGTATATCCAAACAGTTGCTCCCTATTTATGACAAGCCAATGATTTATTATCCACTATCAGTGCTAATGCTGGCAGGGATACGCGAAATATTGATCATCACCACTGAAGAAGATTCTGAAAATTTTCAGCGATTATTAGGTAATGGTGCACAGTTCGGCATACAGTTAGAGTTTGCAGTACAAGCAAAACCCGATGGGCTGGCCCAGGCATTCACTATAGGCGAGGCCTTTATTGGTAGCGACAATGTCTGTCTGGCGTTGGGTGATAATATCTTTTACGGGCAAGGCTTTTCTCCAAAGTTGAAAGAAGCAGCAGGGCGTAAAGTTGGAGCGACAGTCTTTGGCTACCAGGTTAAAGATCCTGAACGTTTCGGTGTAGTTCATTTCGATGAAAATAAACGAGCACTCTCGATTGAAGAAAAACCAAGGCATCCTAAATCGAATTATGCTGTTACAGGATTGTATTTTTATGACAATAAAGTTGTGGAAATCGCGAAAACTATTCAACCTTCAACTCGTGGTGAGTTAGAGATTACAAGCGTAAATGAAGTGTATTTGCAGCAAGGTGAACTTAATGTGGAGCTACTGGGACGGGGCTTTACTTGGCTTGATACAGGAACCCATCAAAGTTTGCTGGAAGCTTCACATTTTGTCGAAACTATTGAGCAACATCAAGGCTTTAAAATCGCTTGTCTGGAAGAGATTGCATATCACAACAAATGGCTGAGTAAAGAACAGATACTTCAGCAAGCGAACGAATCTATAAAAAATGGATACGGTCAATACTTAATGTCATTGATCAAGGAATAATCATGAGTAATAAGCCTATTTTCGTTACACGTCCTAACCTCCCTCCACTGGCTGAATTTATCCCTTATCTCGAAGAAATTTGGGAAAACAAACAACTGACGAATAATGGCCCGATGCACCAACAATTAGAAAAAGCATTGTGTAAATATCTCGGCGTAAGATATATTTGCTTGTTCAATAATGGCACGATTGCGTTGCAAACAGCCGTCCAGGCACTTGAGCTTTCAGGTGAGGTCATTACAACTCCTTACTCGTTTGTTGCAACCAGTCATTCTTTAGTTTTAAACGGTTTAAAACCTGTTTTTGTTGATATCGATCCCATAACATTAAATCTTGATCCATCTAAGATCGAAGCTGCAATAACACCTGAAACAACTGCTATCATGCCGGTGCATTGCTACGGTAACCCTTGTGATGTTAACGCCATCGAAGCTATTGCAAAAAAACATAATCTAAAGGTTATCTACGATGCAGCCCATGCTTTTGGTGTTGAGGACGACCAGGGTAGTGTACTTCGCCATGGTGACTTGAGCGTACTTAGCTTCCATGCAACAAAAGTATTCAATACATTTGAAGGCGGCGCTATAATTTGTTCTAGCAAAGAAATGAAAGAGCGAATTGAACGTTTGAAAAATTTTGGCTACGAAAACGAACTTACCATCAATACTATTGGTTCAAATGGTAAAATGAGTGAGGTCAATGCGGCTTTTGGTTTACTTCAGTTAAATTATATGGAGAAGTTTCTTTCCGGTAGAAGCCGAGTTAATTCCTACTATCATAAAAATTTATCTTCAATTGATGGCATCACTATTGTACCCTCTGCGGGCCAAAAAACATCTAACTATTCATATTTTCCAATTTTGATTGAAGACGCATATCCGCTGTCCCGTGATGAATTAGATGAATTATTGAAAGCGAATAACATTATTGCTCGTCGCTATTTTTACCCGATAATTTCTGAATTCAATGTTTATAAAAAGAATACTTTTTTCGTAAACCATGATACAGCTGTAGCGCTTAATATATCTCATAAAGTATTGTGCTTGCCTATGTATCCAGAGTTAGATGAGTCTGATCTTGAAAGGATTGTGGGGCTTATTAGAAGTGCTGCTTGAGGTTATAATTGGGATTGCGCGTTTTATTAGATTTTGATGCGGATAAGCCATGAGTGTTGAGCTATCGTTTTCGCTTAGTTGCTATAAAATAACCTAATGTCTTATAGGTTGGATTGATGGTATTGTATACACTTTGACCCAAAGTAAAGCAACAAATTATAGTTGTATTACAAGGTTCATATAATTCGCAGATGCGCAATAATAAGTGATTGTAATAAAATATCAAAAAAAAGCTTCGTAAAGTCGGTACACATGGAAAGTTGGTGTTGGAAGCTTCTATGTGTATTGATATTGGTAAGCGCTAACCTTGCTAGTAGATATATTAAGCAGCTTCGATAATTTGTTATTCCATTGTTATTATCACGAGATATTCCTGACGTGTCTTTTAAAAAAAATATTATTGCAAATTATGTAAGCCAAATTTATGTTAGCGCCATAGGAATACTGATTCTCCCTTTATACATAAAATACATGGGAGCTGAGGCTTATGGGTTAATTGGTTTTTTTACAATGTTACAATCATGGTTTACTCTGCTCGATCTGGGGCTAACGCCTACTATTGGAAGAGAAACTGCTCGCTATTATGGAGGTTCAACGAATGCGTTAGACTACCGGAAATTACTGAGAGCACTGAATGTGATTTTTGTAAGTATTGCCGTTGTCGGGGGAGGATTACTATTTTTTTCTGCTGGAGATATTACTAAATATTGGTTACATATTAATACATTGCCATTGTCTGAAGTCGTGTTAAGCATAAAGGTTATTGCTGTATGTGTTGCATTAAGGTGGCTTTGTGGTCTCTATCGAGGTGTAATTACCGGGGCGGAAAAACTAATTTGGCTAAGCTCTTTTAACGTCGTAATCTGTACACTGCGATTTATTTTCGTTTTTTTTACAATGTATATATTTGGTTTTACTCCTGTTGTATTTTTCCTGCATCAGTTTACTATTGCGATAATTGAATTTAGCGGTTTTTTCTTTATAAGTAGGCATCTTATTCCGGGCTCAAAAGGTCTAGGAAAAATCGGCTGGTCGTTTAGGCCTGTGAGATCAGTGCTGACATTTTCGCTTACGATCGCTTTTACCTCGTCTATTTGGGTAATGATAACACAAACGGATAAGTTAGTTCTCTCTGGAATATTATCACTGAAAGAATATGGACATTTCACTCTGGCTGTACTGGTTGCCAGCGGGATAATGATTATTAGTGGCCCCATAAGCACTGCTTTATTGCCGCGATTTGCGCGACTTCATGCTGAAGGTAGCAATGACAAATTATTAGCTTTATATAATAGTACTACGCAGTTAGTTTGTGTCATAGCAAGCTCAACTTCAGTTGTGTTAGCTTTTTGTTCGGAACCTTTGCTTTATATCTGGACAGGTGATCGGGGGTTAGCACATGATAGTGCTCCAATTCTTTCTGCCTATGCTGTTGGCAATGGCTTGTTGGCAGTATCGGCTTTCCCATATTATCTTCAATATGCCAGAGGTAAACTTAAATACCATTTTGTCGGCAATTTAGTAATGCTATTTTCTTTGATTCCATTGATTGTTTTTATGGCTAAAAACTATGGTGGAGTTGGAGCTGGTTATGCATGGGTGTTTACTAATTTATTGTATCTACTAGTTTGGGTTGGTTTTGTACACTCAAAGCTTGAACCCGGATTACACATAAAATGGTTCTTTAATAATATCGTTAGAGTATATATTCCAGTAATAATCACAGGATATGTTTTTAATTACTTATACAATTTTCAATTTGATAGAATTAAAGATTTATTGATGATAGTTCTCTTATCGAGCGTGAGCTTGGGCATTGCTGTTTTATCTTCAAGCGAAGCAATGAAAATACTGCGAAATAAATTGACAAAAAATGAAAAACCAAATTAAAGTTTCTATTTGTGTTGTGACTTATAATCAAGGAGCTTATATTGGCCCTTGTCTGGAATCTTTGCTTAATCAGTGCTGCGGTTTTGAGTATGAAATTATTATCGGTGATGATGCTTCGACTGATGGTACTGTTGATGTCATAAAACGTTATGCATCTAAGTATCCTCAACTGATAACAACAATTTTACATGAGAAAAACGTTGGTGCTTTTCAGAATATACTATCTGTATATAAAATAGCCAGAGGGAAATATATTGCACATATTGACGGGGATGATCTGGCGGCACGTGAAAAAATCTCTTTGCAAGCTAAGGTACTGGATGATAATTCTGACTGTTGTATCGTTTCGCATGAAGTTTGTTTGATTGATAAAAATGGGAAAAGAATCAAGGAAAAATACAAAGATTTTCCTCAAGGTATATATAATAAGTATGATTTATATATGAACTTGCCTTTTTTTGCTCATTCTTCAAAAATGTTCCGGAATGATCTCAAAGATTCGTTCTGGGGTGAATTGACTGACAGTGCAATAGATATCGAAATACACACAAGGCAGGTTTGTAAGGGAAATATTTATCATATCAATGACTCTTTAGGTTCTTATAGAGTTTTTACTGGTATGTCTGTTAATAATAAAAAAATCAATCCGTTACTTGTATCAGCATGTCATCGTATCTTCCAAAAGGCTCTATTAGATGGTGATAATAAAAATTTTGTTAAAAGAGCTTATGCCAGAGCTCTTTTCAAATATGCCTATCAATCCGCGGTTTTAGGTGATTCAGACGGTATGCGTTTATATATTCGTAAGTCAATACAGCTTAAGTTAATATCTGCAAAACAAATATGTTTTTTTATTTTTTCTTTTACTCCGGGTTTGGTGGTTTTATTGTGCAAATTAAGAGCGTCATTGCGTTTTACAGAGTTAAAATCTAATGTATGAATATTTTTATTGTTTTCAGGTGCTTGGTTTGTAATTTTATAAATACCTTCATGGTTGGAGTTTTTCTATTAATTAAAATGAGTTTGAAGATATGCTGGCTCTTAACCCGGTAGTGCTCTTAATCATTCTGTATTTATTTGTGAATTTCCTGACGATGGTCTTGGGATGCATGAACGATGGAGTTAAGGTAGAGACTACTTTTTTCAAAATTAGTGCTGAATCATTAGTCTATTCGTTTATCCTACAGGTTTCCTGCCTTCTTTTTTTATATGTATTATATAGATTATTTTATAAAAAAATATCACATAATGATTTGACATTAGGTAATTCGTGGGGAGCGGTGTTGTTTATTATACAATTCACATTTGCTCTGTTTAATTATAAAATGGGAATAAACACTGCAGGCAGCACTGAAAGAATTGAAGGTGGCTCATTCACAAACTATCTTTTTATTCTTCTTCAGCCTGATAATATTGCTATAATTATTTCACTTTGCTTAAAATCCCCTTTTCTGTTTTGGCTAAATATTGTGGCCTATACTTTCTCGATGTTATTACGCGGATGGATGAGTGGTATTTTTATTATTTTTTTTCTTATCTTGTCTCGTTACCCTTATGCTAAAATTTCTTTAAAATCCTTTATCAGATTGTTTTTTTGCTTACTAATATTACTGGCCGTGATGCCCGCGATCATAGAGGCGAAATGGGCAATGCGGACTGGGGTATCAGCTCTATCTTTTATAAGTGGAATTCCTTCTTACTTTACAATTGATAGATATTCAATGGGCACTGATTACCTGTTGAATCGTTTTCAACATGTAGGACATCTAGCATTAATTCTAGATAATTCCTCTGCATTATATAGAGAATATTCGGAGAATAAATTTTCTGGTTATTACTGGGAAGGGTTGCCTCAAATTGTCATATCAAAGCTTTTAAATATTGAAGTTAATAAAGTAACTACATATTTGGTGGGCTATTTTTTTAATATACCTAATCCATCATGGAATATTAATGTTGGGCTTGTTGGTTGGCTTTTTATATTGAGGGGAGAGTCGGTATTTTTCGTCTTTTATATTCTGGCTATTCTTTGTCTTCCTTATTATATTGTATCAAAATATGCTGGGAAAAAACTATTAAATATTTTGTCGTGTTTCTCAATTGTTTTTTTATTTCATGGGTGGTTAGGTGCATATGTTAACTTAGCGATTTACGCCTGTCTAATAAGTTTGTTGGCAAACACAAAAATTTATATACGTTCCTCGTGAAAAATAGGATAGTTATGTGTGGCTTAGCAGGTTTCATTAATATAAATAAAAAAGGCACTGATATTAATAATGTCCTTATATCAATGGCTGATGTGCTTTATCGCCGTGGGCCTGATGGTACTGGGACGTGGTATGATTCCGAGGCTGGTATTGGATTGGTTCATACTCGACTGGCTATAATTGACCTTTCTAGTGCAGGTCACCAGCCTATGTCTTCTTCATGTGGACGATATGTTATTACTTTTAATGGTGAAATATATAATCATCTGGAATTAAGAAAACTATTGCAAAAGGATAATGAAATCCAATGGCGTGGTCATTCCGATACGGAAACACTGTTGTCTTGTTTTAGTTTCTGGGGCATTGAAAAAACATTGCAATCATGTGTTGGTATGTTTTCTATTGCTTTATGGGATAAATTAGAAAATAAATTGACGCTAGCGCGTGACAGAGTGGGGGAAAAGCCTCTTTATTGGGGGTGGCAAAATGATACTCTGCTATTTGGATCGGAACTTAAAGCATTAAAAGTCCATCCTGATTTCTCTGCTGATATTAATCGCGATGCGCTTTGTCTATTGATGCGTCACAGTTACATTCCAGCACCGCATACCATATATGCTGGAATTTACAAATTGATGCCGGGTCACTACATTACTTTTTCAGCGGGTGGCACAAATCAGCATGTTGCATCAACTGCATATTGGTCGATGAATGATGTTATAGAAGCGGGTCTTTCAAATCCGTTCGAAGGTAGCCAAAGTGAATGTACTGATCGGTTGGAAGAGATAATTTCCGCAAGTATTCGTGATCAAATGTTGTCAGATGTGCCATTAGGAGCTTTTCTTAGTGGTGGTGTGGACAGCAGCCTGATAGTTTCCTTAATGCAAAAGTTCTCATCAATTCCAGTTAAGACGTTCGCAATCGGTTTCGAAGATGAGCGTTTTGATGAAGCACCTTATGCAGCCGCTGTTGCCAGACACTTGGGCACTGATCATACTGATATGTATGTTTCAGAAAAAGACATCCTTGAGCTTATACCTTCGTTGCCGGATATCTATTGCGAACCCTTTGCTGACAGTTCTCAGCTTCCTACCATCATGGTGTCAAAAATGGCGCGTCAGCATGTTACTGTTGCGTTAAGTGGTGATGCAGGAGATGAACTATTTGGTGGCTATACTCCATATCAGTTTACGCCGCGATATTGGAGTTCAGTGAAACGCATCCCTCTCGCATTAAGAGGATTCATTGCGAAAAACGCACAAAGCCTGCCACTGCCACAGAAATTACAAAAACTCGCGACTTGTTTGGACGCAGCTTCCCGAGAGGCATTTTATCTAAAGATCATTAGCCACTGGCAATTACCTGAATCAGTCGTTTTGAAAGGGTGTGAGCCTTATACTGCGTTTAACAATCCGGAATTGTGGCCTAAAACGGATAATTTCGTTGAATGGATGATGGCAACTGATGCCTTGGTCTATATGACGGACGATATTTTAGTGAAAGTAGATCGCGCGGCAATGTACAGTAGCCTCGAGACTCGAGTTCCTTTGTTAGATCATCGCGTTATTGAGTTTGCCTGGCAAATGCCATTCGATTCTAAGATCCGAAACGGAACGGGTAAGTTGCCATTGAGAGATATTCTCTATCGTTATGTTCCACGTGAAATGATCGAGCGCCCGAAAAAAGGGTTCTCTGTGCCATTAGCAAATTGGCTACGTGGTCCCCTTAGGGATTGGGCTGAGTTTCTTCTCAATGAAGAACGCCTGGATAGAGAAGGCTATTTTAATGCTTCCGTCATTCGCAGCCGATGGGAAAAGCATCTGACAGGAAAAAAGGACTATTCTCGACAATTATGGAACGTTCTGATGTTTCAGGCCTGGCTGGAGAAAAACCATTGAGAGTCGTTCATATCATTATCGGCTTAAATGTTGGCGGTGCGGAACTCATGCTAAAACGCCTTATCCTTGAGCAGAGAACGGAACCTGCAATTGAACATATTGTCATTTCTCTAACTGACCATGGAACGCTCGGTGACGAATTAAGACACTCAGGGATCCAAATAGAAGCATTAGGAATGCGTTCTTTTTTTGGTGCATTACGCTGTTTTTATCGGCTGCGCCGACGCCTGCTTATATTACATCCGGATATTGTACATACATGGATGTACCATAGTGATCTCTTAGGTGGACTGGCAGCGCGGAGCCTGGGGTTACGTAACATCATCTGGTGTGTACGTAGTACTGATATTAATAAAGGTGGGAGCAAGCTTACTCTATTAATTCGAAATGCTTGTGCTATTTTATCTGGTATTCTCCCAATACGGATAGTTTATGCGGCTGAAGCCTCACGAAAAGTTCATGAAAAACTTGGATACAGACCTGAAAAATCTCAAGTTATTCCGAATGGATTTGATCTGTCTCGTTTAAGTGCAAGTGATGACCTGGTTAATATCCTCAAGGAGAATCTAGGTATTCAGGGTTACCATCGAGTGGTAATCTCCGTAGGTCGTTATAGCCCAGTAAAAGATCACCTTACATTCATACAAGCCGCCGCGGAATTGGCCCAAGATGATAAGAACCTACGCTTTCTGATGGTCGGTCGGGATTTAACTTCTGACAATAGCGCATTGATGAATGCTATTAATCTCACTGGTTACGCGGAACAATTTATACTCGCAGGGGAACGTAATGACATACCATGTTGTCTGAAGGCTTCGGACATATTTTGCCTTCATTCAGTAACCGAAGGGTTTCCCAATGTTTTGGGTGAAGCTATGGCTATGGGAGTGCCTTCCGTCACCACAGATGTTGGAGATGCTTCCTTTCTCATTGGTATGAGACAATATGTTGTTCCAGCAAAGCAACCGGTTCAGTTAGCCCAATGCCTTCGTTCACTCCTTAGTATGGATTTCTCAGAGAGAAAGGAGTTAGGACTGGCGCTGCAAAAAAGAATAAAAGAAAATTTTTCAATGCATAGCATTTCGCAAAAATATCTCAACCTCTATCAAAAGATTAATAATGGCTAAGCTTGCTTTTGTTATTAACAATGTGGATTTTCTCTTATCGCATAGATTACCGATTCTGCTTGCTGCGCAACAGCGCGGGTATGCGGTTTGTGTGATCGCACCAAATGCGGAGAATGATGAACGCTTAAGAAAAATAGGTGTGTCATGCCATAATATTACGCTATCACGTGGTGGGAATAATCCAATAACTGACATCCGGACAGTTTTTCAGCTTGTCCGGATTTTCAAAAAAATCCGTCCAGATATTATCCATTTAGTCACTATCAAGCCGGTATTATATGGTGGGCTTGCCGCTCGATTGTCACATGTTCCAGCAGTTGTTGCTGCTGTGTCGGGTTTAGGGACGGTTTTTCTTAGTGAAGGTATAGTTAGTAGTATTCGGCGCTGGTTTGTAGCAAAGCTTTATAGACTTGCTTTTGCACAAAAGAAAATCGCTGTGATATTTCAGAATCCAGACGATAAAAATTTAATGCTCGCTTTCAAGGCATTAAAAGAATCGCAGACTCGCCTTGTCCGAGGGTCTGGGGTCGATTTGAAAAATTACCCATTCCGGGCAGAAAATATGCATGGGAATGTTGTGGTGATGGCTGCACGATTGCTACGAGATAAAGGCGTATATGAGTTTGTTGAAGCTGCGCGCATCCTTAAATCTCGCGGGGAAATAATAGAAATGCGATTAATAGGTGCTCCTGATCCTTGTAATCCAACGAGTATCACTGACACTGAATTGCAGGCATGGAAGACAGAAGATGTTGTGAGTTTACAAGGATACCGGAGTGATATTGCTGAGCAGTATTCGCAGGCTAATATTATATGCTTGCCGTCATATCGCGAGGGATTACCGAAAGCTTTAGTTGAGGCTGCGGCTTGTGGAAGAGCAGTAATCACCACAGATGTACCAGGTTGCCGTGATGCTATAGAACCTTCAGAGACGGGTATATTAGTCAACGTCCGTGATGCAGTTTCATTAGCAGATGCGATTCAATATTTATATGAGCATCCAGAAGAGCGCATAAAAATGGGCATTGCGGGAAGACTTTTAGCGGAACGTGCCTTCTCTATTGATAAAATAGTGGAACAACATCTTACGATTTATCAACAATTGCATTAAATTTCTCGCTAAATCGCTAGAGTGTGCAGAACTTGTGCTCTATTTTGAATTTCAACGCAGAAATAACATACAATGAAGCCCTTGGTAATGAGCTCCCAAAGGCTACCCGACAGCACCAATACTGAGTTAACATCTAAGCCACATTTCAAGCCGCGCACACGTCGCGGCGACCACACCAGACAGGAGTTTTGTAATGTCCAAACAGCAGATCGGCGTCGTTGGTATGGCGGTGATGGGGCGCAACCTGGCGCTCAACATTGAGAGCCGTGGTTATACCGTCTCCATTTTCAACCGCTCCCGCGAAAAAACTGAAGAAGTTGTTGCCGAAAATCCGGGCAAAAAACTGGTTCCTTATTACTCCGTTCAGGAGTTCGTCGAGTCTCTCGAAACGCCGCGCCGCATCCTGCTGATGGTGAAAGCCGGTGCGGGTACTGATGCTGCTATCGATTCCCTGAAACCGTACCTTGATAAGGGCGACATCATCATTGATGGCGGTAATACCTTCTTCCAGGACACCATTCGTCGTAACCGTGAACTGTCTGCTGATGGCTTTAACTTCATCGGTACCGGTGTTTCCGGCGGCGAAGAGGGCGCGCTGAAAGGTCCTTCCATCATGCCTGGTGGTCAGAAAGAAGCGTATGAACTGGTTGCGCCAATCCTGACCAAAATCGCTGCGGTGGCGGAAGATGGTGAGCCTTGCGTGACCTATATTGGTCCGGATGGTGCGGGTCACTATGTGAAAATGGTTCACAACGGCATCGAATACGGCGACATGCAGCTGATTGCCGAAGCGTATGCTCTGCTGAAAGGCGGCCTGAACCTCTCCAATGACGAGCTGGCAAATGTCTTCTCTGAGTGGAACGAAGGCGAGCTGAATAGCTACCTCATCGACATCACCAAAGACATCTTCACGAAAAAAGATGAAGAGGGTAAATACCTGGTTGATGTGATCCTTGATGAAGCGGCAAACAAAGGTACCGGTAAATGGACCAGTCAGAGCTCTCTGGATCTCGGCGAACCGCTGTCGCTGATTACCGAATCCGTCTTTGCACGTTACATCTCTTCCCTGAAAACGCAACGTGTTGCTGCTTCCAAAGTGCTGTCTGGCCCGCAGGCCAAACCGGCAGGGGATAAAGCCGAGTTTGTTGAGAAAGTCCGCCGTGCGCTGTACCTCGGTAAAATCGTCTCTTACGCGCAGGGCTTCTCTCAGCTGCGTGCCGCGTCCGACGAGCACAACTGGGATCTGAACTACGGCGAGATTGCAAAAATCTTCCGTGCCGGTTGCATCATCCGCGCTCAGTTCCTGCAGAAAATCACTGACGCCTATGCTGAAAACAAAGGCATTGCCAACCTGCTGTTAGCGCCTTACTTCAAGAAAGTCGCTGATGATTACCAGCAGGCGCTGCGTGATGTCGTGGCCTATGCAGTACAAAACGGTATTCCGGTGCCGACCTTCTCCGCCGCGGTTGCCTACTACGACAGCTACCGTTCTGCGGTACTGCCTGCAAACCTGATTCAGGCACAACGTGACTACTTCGGTGCACACACTTACAAGCGCACTGATAAAGACGGCGTGTTCCACACCGAATGGCTGGATTAATCTGATTTAGCCTTAGTACTGAATGCAGCCCGAAGCTTGTCTTCGGGCTTTTTTATGCCTGCTATGGCTGACTTTTTACATTGCAAGTTTCATCAACCACGACTCAATGTCTTGTCTGATAAGGGATTCAGCGCCTTGACAGTCCGTTGACTGAAGAGGTAAAACCCCACTCAGTCCTTGATTATCGTGACGGCTAGCGTGCCGTCGCCACGGTTAAACTCACATAAGTTGCAATCGAATGAAAATAACTATCTCCGGTACTGGTTACGTTGGCTTGTCAAATGGCATCCTGATCGCACAACACCATGAAGTCGTCGCACTGGATATCGTGCAGGCTAAGGTGGATATGCTGAACAAGAAGCAATCCCCTATCATCGATAAAGAAATTGAAGATTATCTCGCTAATAAACCGCTGAATTTTCGTGCGACGACCGATAAGCACGATGCCTATCGCGATGCCGATTATGTGATTATCGCGACTCCGACCGATTACGATCCGAAGACGAACTACTTCAATACGTCCTCCGTAGAAGCGGTGATCCGTGATGTTATCGAGATCAACCCGAAGGCAGTGATGGTGATTAAATCCACCATTCCGGTCGGTTTCACCAACTCGATTAAAGAAAAATTCGGTATCGACAATGTTCTGTTCTCGCCGGAATTCCTCCGTGAAGGCCGTGCGCTGTACGACAACCTGCACCCGTCACGCATTGTCATCGGTGAACGTTCCGAGCGTGCTAAGCGTTTTGCGGCGCTGTTGCAGGAAGGAGCGATTAAGAAAGATATCCCGACGCTGTTTACTGACTCCACTGAAGCGGAAGCTATCAAGTTGTTCGCCAACACCTTTCTGGCAATGCGCGTCGCCTACTTCAACGAGCTGGACAGCTATGCGGAAAGTCTGGGGCTGAACTCTCGTCAGATTATCGAAGGCGTATGTCTGGATCCGCGCATCGGCAATCACTATAACAACCCATCCTTTGGCTACGGCGGTTATTGCCTGCCGAAAGACACCAAACAGCTACTGGCAAACTATGACCAGGTGCCGAATAACCTCATCTCAGCCATCGTTGATGCCAACCGTACACGTAAAGACTTTATTGCTGACTCCATCCTGGCGCGTAAGCCGAAGGTAGTAGGGGTGTATCGCCTGATCATGAAGAGTGGTTCCGATAACTTCCGCGCCTCTTCCATTCAGGGGATCATGAAGCGCATCAAAGCCAAAGGCGTCGAAGTCATTGTCTACGAGCCGGTGATGCAAGAAGATGAATTTTTCCGCTCTCGCGTGGTGCGTGATCTGGACGCATTCAAGAAGGAAGCGGATGTGATTGTTTCCAACCGAATGGCGGAAGAACTGTCAGACGTGGCGGATAAGGTTTATACCCGCGATCTGTTTGGTAACGACTAATCCTTCGACGTTGTTAACCCCCGGTGGCCGGGGGTTAAACAGATTCAGACGTTATAGAACCCACGATACCAGTCAACGAAGTTTTTCACCCCGTCTTTCACAGACGTCTGTGGTTTAAAGCCAATCACCTCATACAGCGCTTTGGTATCGGCGCTGGTGTTCAGCACGTCGCCCGGCTGAATTGGCATCATGTTCTTGTCTGCTTCAATGCCTAACGCCTCTTCCAGTGCCGTGATGTAATCCATCAATTCGACGGGCGAACTGTTACCGATGTTATAAACGCGGTAAGGGGCGGAGCTGGTTGCCGGGGAACCGGTTTCCACGGTCCATTCCGGGTTAGCTTCCGGGATCACATCCTGCAGACGAATAATGGCTTCGGCAATGTCATCAATATAGGTGAAGTCACGCTTCATCTTGCCGTAGTTGTAAACGTCAATGCTTTTGCCTTCAATCATCGCTTTAGTGAATTTAAACAACGCCATATCCGGGCGTCCCCACGGGCCATACACGGTGAAAAAGCGCAAGCCCGTGGTGGGCAGACCGTAAAGGTGTGAGTAGGTGTGCGACATCAACTCGTTGGCTTTCTTGGTTGCCGCATACAGCGATACCGGATGATCAACAGAGTCATCGGTGGAGAACGGCATTTTGCGGTTCAGGCCATAGACCGAGCTGGATGACGCATACAGCAGGTGTTGAACACGGTTATGCCGGCAGCCTTCGAGGATGTTCAGATGCCCAAGCAGGTTCGACTCGGCGTACGCATGCGGGTTTTCCAGCGAATAACGCACACCGGCTTGCGCGGCAAGGTGAATCACACGATCAAACTTCTCGCTGGCGAACAGGGCTTCCATCGCTGGGCGGTCTGCCAGATCGATTTTATGGAAGCTGAACAGCGGGGAGACAAGCCGGTCAAGGCGCGCCTGCTTCAGACTCACATCGTAGTAATCATTGAGATTATCGATTCCCACCACCTGATGTCCCGCTTTCAGTAGTCGCTCGCTGACGTGAAAACCGATAAAACCGGCGGCTCCTGTTACCAGATATTTCATAGCATTCCCTCAAAACACGCGTTCAGGAAGGCGCTCTCACCTTCATCTGTTACGAAAGGCAAAATAATACCCGTCGAAGGTGAAAAAAGATAATCATAATCTACAATTAACATTGCCACTGAAACAGGTAAATTCCTCGAAAATCAGGATAAATTCTGATAGTAATCGGCAGGTTAATCCGTAAACTAAATCACTTTGTGAATAGTCCATCTTTGTCCTATATAAGGTTCGTATGACACAAGATAACAATAATGGAACTGACGCGCGCCGTGTCGACTCCGAACAGATTGATTTAATTGACGTAGTGATACAACTTTGGCGTGGAAAAGTGACGATCGGCGTCTGTATTATCATTGCCATTCTTGTCGCGGCAGGATACCTGTTTATTGCGAAAGAAAAATGGACATCCACAGCGATTATTACCCAACCTGACACAGCGCAAATCGCCACTTACAGCAACGCGTTGAATATTCTGTATGGCAATGCCGCGCCCAATGTCACTGATTTGCAGACACGGGTGGTTGATCGCTTTAATTCAGCGTTTTCCGCACTGGCGGAATCACTCAATAATCAGGAAAAACCAGAAAAACTGGCTATTGAGCCAGTGGTAAAAACCGAAAAGGTTCCGCTGCAGATTACCTACCAGGGGCAGACTGCCGAAGGTGCGCAACAGCAACTGGCGAAGTATATTCAGCAGGTTGACGAGCAGATCGCGAAAGAAATCGATGTTGACCTGAAAGACAACATCACGCTGCAGATTGGCACACTGAGTGATTCCCTGGAAACCCAGGAGAAGGTGGCGCAGGAGCAGAAAGATCTGCGCATTAAGCAGATTCAGGAAGCACTGAAGTTTGCTGAGCAGGCCAATATTACTAAACCGCAGGTACAACAAACGCAGGACGTCACTCAGGACACCATGTTCCTGCTGGGTAGCGATGCACTGAACTCGATGATTCAGAATGAATCCACGCGTCCGCTGGTGTTCTCGCCTGCGTACTTCCAGACCAAACAGACACTGCTGGACATCCAGAACCTGAAAGTCGATCCGACCACCATTCATGCTTACCGTTACGTTATGAAACCTGATTTGCCGGTTTATCGCGACAGTCCGAAACGGGCGTTGACGCTGGTACTGGCGGTGCTGCTGGGTGGGATGATTGGCGCGGGAGTGGTGCTGGGGCGCAACGCTGTACGCAGCTATCGACCGAAACAGTAATTGATAAAAAACCGGGCTTGCCCGGTTTTTTTATGCCTGATTATTTGTGCCGCTTTCTCAGGTTTTCAATCACCGTGGTTAAATCCAGATCCTGATCCTGCAGCAGCACCAGCAAGTGATACATCAAATCCGACGCTTCGTTAGTCAGTTCATTGCGATCATGCACCGTCGCCGCCAGTGCGGTTTCAACGCCTTCTTCGCCCACTTTCTGCGCGATGCGCTTGGTGCCGCTGGCATACAGTTTCGCGGTGTAGGAACTGGCCGGGTCGGCGGTTTTGCGCTCGGCCAGCAGTTGCTCAAGCTGATAGAGAAACAGCCACTGGTGACTGGTCTCGCCGAAACAACTGGAGGTGCCTTTATGGCAGGTCGGGCCAACCGGGTTCGCCAGCACCAGCAGCGTGTCGTTATCGCAATCCGGCGTAATACTGACCACATTTAACACATTGCCGGAGGTCTCTCCTTTGGTCCACAGGCGCTGCTTTGTACGAGAGAAAAAGGTGACTTTGCCAGTCTCCTGCGTTTTCGCCAGTGCGTCCTGGTTCATATAGCCAAGCATCAGTACTTCACCGGAAACTGCGTGTTGAATAATGGCGGGCATCAGTCCGTCGGTTTTTTGCCAGTCCAGTTGTTCAGTTAACATACCCTGATCTCCACGCCCTGTGCTGCCAGGTACGTTTTTAATTCACCAATATTAATGATTTGCTTATGGAATACGGAGGCAGCCAGCGCGCCGTCAACGTTCGCCACCCGGAAAGCATCGAGGAAATGCTCCATGGTGCCTGCGCCGCCGGAGGCGATCAGCGGGACGTGGCACACCTCGCGCACTTTTTTCAGTTGCTCAAGGTCATAACCGTTACGCACACCGTCCTGATTCATCATGTTGAGGACGATTTCCCCGGCGCCGCGCCGTTGCACTTCCTGCACCCAGTCGAGGGTTTCCCACTGCGTCACCCGGGTGCGGCTTTCATCGCCGGTATATTGATTGACGTGATATTTGCCGCTGTCAGCGTCAAACCAGGTATCAATGCCCACCACAATGCACTGCACACCAAAGCGATCCGCCAGACGGGTAATCAGCTCAGGGTCGGCAAGAGCAGGGGAGTTCACCGAGATTTTATCGGCGCCGAACGACAGAATTTTCGCTGCATCATCAACCGATTTAATACCACCTGCGACGCAAAACGGAATGTCGATGACTTCTGCCACCCGCGACACCCAGCTTTTATCCACCACCCGGCCATCGCTGGAAGCGGTGATGTCGTAGAACACCAGTTCGTCGGCGCCTTCTTCGGCGTAGCGCTGCGCCAGCGGCACGATATCGCCAATGATTTCGTGGTTGCGGAACTGAACGCCTTTCACCACTTGCCCGTCACGTACGTCAAGACAGGGGATTATCCGTTTTGCCAGCATTGAATCGCCTCCGTGACGTTAAATTTACCTTCCAGCAGCGCGCGACCGACAATCACGCCGCGCACGCCAGTACCGCGCAGCGCGGCGATATCGTCCAGTCCGCCGATGCCGCCTGATGACTGAAATGCCACCTGCGGATAACGGGCGCAGACTTCTTCATACAGCGAGACGTTTGAGCCTGCCAGCGTGCCGTCGCGGGAAATATCAGTGCACAGCACATGTTTCAGGCCAACCGGCAGATAGGCGTCGACCAGTGCTTCCAGTGTCACGCCGGAGTTCTCCTGCCAGCCGCTGACAGCGACCTGCTTGTTGCCCTTGTCATCGATGCGCACATCCAGTGCCAGCACCAGTTTTTCCGCCCCGAAACGGGTAAACCAGCCTTTTACCTGCTCTGGTGATTTCACCGCCGTTGAGCCAATCACCACGCGTGACACGCCCGCATCCAGTAGCGCTGCAACGTCATCTTCTGTACGCACACCGCCACCAACCTGTACCGGGACAGTAACGCCTGCCACCAGTGTTTTAATCAGCGGGATCTGCCGTTTCGCCGGATCTTTCGCGCCGGTCAGGTCAACCAGGTGCAGCACTTCGGCGCCCTGAGCGGCATAGTCCTGCAAACGCGGCAGCGGATCGGTACCGTAGTCGCGCTGCTGGCCGTAATCGCCCTGATGGAGACGCACCACCGTGCCATCAATTAAATCTAAAGCCGGAATGATCATCACATCTCCAGAAAGTTTTTCAGCAACTGAGCGCCCGCTTTACCGGAACGTTCAGGGTGGAACTGGACGCCAAAAAAGTTATCTTTTTGCACCGCGGCAGTGAAGGCATCGCCGTAATCACAGCGGGCGATGGTATACGGGTTGACCGCCATCGCGTAGCTGTGAACAAAGTAGAAATACGCGCCATCGTCAATGTTGCGAAACAACGGGTTTCCGGCTTTTGCGTAAACGCGATTCCAGCCCATATGGGGCAGTGGCAGGCCGCGGTCAATCATCTTCGGCACATCCTGGTCGATAATGCCGAGCATATCGACGCCATGCGACTCTTCACTACGGCGACCCAGCAACTGCATGCCGAGGCAAATCCCCAGCACCGGCTGAGTACAGGCTTTGATGAGTTCGATAAGTTCTCGTTCGCGCAACTGGTCCATTGCCGCCTGCGCGGTGCCAACGCCTGGCAGAAACAGCTTATCGGCGCGCAGAACCACCTCCGGTGCGCGGCTGACTACCGGCGCATAGCCGTGACGACTCACCGCAGATTTCACCGAGTTCAGATTGGCGCAACCGGTATCCAGAATCACCACGTTCATCACAGCACTCCTTTTGACGACGGCAGTGCATCACCTTCGACGCGAATGGCCTGGCGAAGGGTGCGACCAAACGCTTTGAACAGACTCTCCACGCGGTGGTGATCGTTCTTGCCTTTGGTTTTCAGGTGCAGCGTCACGCCCATGGTGTAAGAGAGCGAACGGAAGAAGTGTTCGACCATCTCGGTGCTCAAATCCCCCACGCGCTGGTAGGTGAATTCCGCGCGGTATTCGAGGTGCGGGCGGCCGGAGATGTCCAGCGCGCAGCGCGCCAGGCACTCGTCCATCGGCAGTACAAAGCCGAAGCGGTTGATCCCGCGTTTGTCGCCCAGCGCCAGCTTCAGCGCTTCGCCGAGCGCCAGCCCGGTATCTTCCACTGTGTGGTGGTCGTCGATATAGAGATCGCCTTTCACCGCAATTTCCATGCGGAATCCGCCGTGGGTGGCAATCTGATCGAGCATGTGGTCGAAGAAGCCGACGCCGGTGTTAATCTTGCTACCGCCTTCGCGGTCCAGCCATAGTTTGACGTCAATCTGCGTCTCGCGGGTGGTTCGTTCTACATGAGCGTAACGGTCGCGCTTCGTCAGTTGTGCGCCAATCGCCTGCCAGTTCAGCGTGTCGCGGTGGTAGAGCAGGCCAGTGATGCCCATATTGTCCGCCAGCGTCACATCGGTGGCACGGTCGCCAATCACATAGCTGTTGGCGGTGTCCATCACGTCCGCTTCCAGCCAGCGGGTGACCATCTGTGTTTTCGGCTTGCGGCAGTCGCAGTTATCAGCGGGCAGGTGCGGGCAAATCAGCACATCTTCAAATACCACGCCCTGCGAGGTGAGGATCTGCATCATCAGGTTATGCGGACCGTCAAAATCCGCCTGCGGGAAACTGCTCGTTCCCAGCCCGTCCTGGTTGGTGATCATCACCAGCTTAAAGCCGGCTTTCTGCAACGCCAGCAGCGTCGGGATGACGTCCGGCTCGAAGGCCAGCTTATCGAATCTGTCGACCTGAAAATCGCTCGGCGGTTCGGCAATCAGCGTGCCGTCACGGTCAATAAAGAGAAACTTCTGGGTCATACATTCTCCGCTCTTAAGGCATCAATGACGCGCTGGCTCTCAGCACGGGTACCAATCGTGATACGCAAACAGCCGCTCAGTGTAGGTTGTCGGTTCTGGTCTCGCAGAATAATGCCCTGATCCCACAGGGATTTAAATACCGCACTGGACGCGGTGATGCGAACCAGAATGTAGTTAGTTTCCGAATCAAAAACCTGCTCAACGCACGGGATGTCGCGCAGCTGGCTTATCAGATACTGGCGCTCGTCGATTACCTGTGTCACGCGCTGGCGCATGGCGACAATTCCGTCCGGGCTCAATGCCTGTGCCGCGATATCTGCCACCGGCGTGGAGAGTGGGTAGGGGGCGATGACTTTCATCAGCAGGGCGATCACTTCGTCGCTGGCGAGGGTAAAACCGCAGCGCAGCCCGGCGAGGGCAAAGGCTTTCGACAACGTACGCAGTACCACCAGGTGCGGATATTCATCCAGCCAGTTGACCAGCGTCGCTTGCGGGCAGAACTCAATATAGGCTTCGTCGGCAACGACCAGCGCTTTACCGCGCGTCATTTCCAGCAGGTCGCGCATATCCTGCGGGTTGATGACCTGCCCGGTTGGGTTGTTCGGGCTGCAGACATACACCAGTTTTACGCCATCCAGTTTTTCCGCAATTGCCGGTAAATCAAGCTGCCAGCCCTCTCTGGCCTGAACAGTACGATACTCAACACCGAACGTTTCCGCGCTGACGCTGTACATGCCGTAGGTCGGCGGGCAGAACAGAATCGCATCTTTACCCGGTTCGCAAAACGCACGGATCAACAACTCAATGCCTTCATCCGCGCCGCGGCTGACCAGCACCTGCTCCGGCTTCACGCCAGCGTAGCGGGCATAGTTGTCGATCACCGCTTTTGGCTGGCATTCCGGGTAACGGTTCAGCGTCTGCTGCGTCAGGCCAAACGGCACCGCGGTGGGAAATTCGTTGGCATTCAGCCAGACATCACCTTTGCCGCCAAGACGGCGGGCGGACTGATACGGTGTCAGATTGCGGACGTTCTCGCGGGCTAAATCTTCAATGCTCATGCTTGCTCCTTGAGGGCTGCAACGCGCAGCGTAACGGCATTTTTGTGGGCAGTCAGACGCTCGGCAGTCGCCAGAGTTTCAATAGTGCTGGCGAGGCTCGCGAAACCGTCACGGGAGAGCTCCTGCACGGTCATGCGTTTCTGGAAATCGGCGAGGCCAAGGCTCGAACAGGTGGCGGTGTAACCATAGGTCGGCAGCACGTGGTTGGTGCCGGACGCATAATCACCCGCTGACTCCGGCGACCAGTCGCCAAGGAACACTGAACCGGCGCTGGTGATGCCATCAACCAGCTCGCGCGCATTGCGGGTCTGGATGATCAGGTGCTCAGGGCCGTACTGATTCGAAATAGCCACGCACTGGGTGATATCTTTCGCCACGATCAGGCGACTGGCGGAGAGCGCCTGGCGGGCGGTTTCTGCGCGCGGCAGGTCGGTTAACTGGCGTGCCACGGCGTCGGCCACCCGGCGTGCCATGTCGGCGTCCGGCGTCAGCAGGATCACCTGTGAATCCGGGCCGTGCTCCGCCTGCGACAACAAATCAGACGCGACAAAATCCGGGGTGGCGCCACTGTCAGCAATCACCAGCACTTCGGACGGACCGGCAGGCATGTCGATCGCCGCGCCGTCAAGACGCTGACTGACCTGGCGTTTCGCCTCGGTCACGAAGGCATTACCCGGGCCAAAAATCTTATCGACCGCCGGGACGGTTTCAGTTCCGAAGGCCAGGGCTGCAATCGCCTGTGCGCCGCCGACGTTAAACACTTCCTGCACGCCACAGAGTTGTGCGGCATAGAGAATTTCATCGGCAATCGGCGGCGGTGAGCAGAGCACCACCCGTTTGCACCCGGCGATACGCGCCGGGGTTGCCAGCATCAATACCGTGGAAAACAGCGGCGCAGAGCCGCCAGGAATGTACAGCCCGACGGACGCCAGCGGGCGGGTCATCTGCTGGCAGCGCACCCCCGGCAGCGTTTCCACGTCGATAATCTGTAATTGCTGCGCGGTATGGAAAGTGTCGATATTTTTAACCGCCACTGCCATCGCCTGCTTCAGTTCGGCGCTCAGGCGGTCGCCTGCCGCTGCCATCTCTTCAGGCGTCACCTTCAGCGACGCGACATCGGTTTTATCAAAGCGGGCGCTGTATTCACGCAGTGCATCATCGCCACGCGCTTTCACATTCTCGAGGATCTCCACCACGCTGCGGGTGATGGTTTCAGACGCGGACATCGCCGGGCGCATCAGCAGTTCACGCTGTTGCTCGGGGCTGCACTGGTTCCAGTCGATAATCGTGTTGAAGCTCATGGCGGTTACTCCATCATCTTCTCAATCGGCAGTACCAGAATGGAGCTGGCGCCAAGCACTTTCAGCTTTTCCATCGTTTCCCAGAACAGGGTTTCGCTGCTGACCATGTGCATTGCCACACGCTGCTGATCGCCGGCCAGCGGCAGAATGGTCGGGCGTTCGGCGCCAGGCAGCAGGGAAATAACTTCTTCCAGACGTTCAGTGGGCGCATGCAGCATGATGTATTTGGATTCGCGCGCCTGAATCACGCCCTGAATACGGGTCAGAAGTTTGTCGATCAACTGCTGTTTGGCGTCGTCCATATCACCGTCGCGCTGAATCAGGCAGGCTTTCGAGCGGTAAATCACTTCCACTTCGCGCAGGCCGTTGGCTTCCAGCGTCGCCCCGGTGGAGACCAGATCGCAGATGGCGTCGGCCAGTCCGGCACGCGGTGCGACTTCCACAGAACCATTTAACAGACAGGATTTAAAAGAGATGCCTTTCTGGTCGAGATAACGCTTCAGCAGGTGAGGGTAGGAGGTGGCGATGCGTTTGCCGTCGAGGCAGGCGGGGCCGTCCCAGACATCATCAACTTCCGTCGCCAGCGACAGGCGACAGCCGCCGAAATCAAGACGGCGCAACGTGAAGTAACGCGGATCTTCGCCCTGCGCGCGACGGCTCAGCAGCTCTTCTTCCAGCACGTTTTCGCCAATAATGCCGAGGTCAACCACGCCATCCATGACCAGACCCGGGATGTCGTCGTCGCGTACGCGCAGAATATCGATGGGCATATTTTCGGCCAGCGCAATCAGACGCTGCGTGTGGAGATTAATTTTTATGCCGCAGCGGGAAAGGAGTTCGCGTGAATCTTCACTCAGGCGCCCTGATTTCTGAATAGCTATGCGTAAACGGCTGTTATCTGACATTGTTATTTCCTCTGTATACCTGTCTGAAAGCGAACCAAAAAAAAGCCCCCGGAAGATGATCTTCCGGGGGCTCTCTCTTGCGTTCATGCACCACTGGAAGATCTGAATGTCTTCCAGCACACATCGCCTGAAAGACTAGTCAGGATGATGGTGATGATGGTGGTGTTTAAATTGAACGCTCATAAAAATTCTCATTGAATGCTTATTCACACTATGCCTTTTAACCTAAACCACTTTTGTCCCCGAAAGCAAGGGCTTTTTTCCATTGATTATTGAATTCATATTGATGCTATGAATTGTCAGTTCCGGTGGGCTGGCGTAGCCTTAATGCAGGAGACCGAATGAGTCAGGAGATAACGCATGAAAAAAGTCGCGATTGTCGGATTAGGGTGGCTGGGCATGCCGCTGGCGCTGTCGTTAACCGCGCACGGCTGGCAGGTCACGGGCAGTAAAACCACCCAGGATGGCGTGGAGGCGGCAAGGATGTGCGGGATCGACAGCTATCCCTTACGGCTGGAGCCTCAGCTGGTCTGCGAAACGGAAGATCTGGATGCGCTAATGCACGTGGACGCGCTGGTGATCACGCTTCCGGCGCGTCGCAGCGGTCCGGGCGAGGAATTTTACCTTCAGGCGGTGCAGGAAATCGTGGATTCTGCGCTGGCTTATCACATCCCACGGATCATCTTCACCAGTTCCACTTCGGTGTATGGCAATGCGACGGGCCTCATTAAAGAGAGCACGCCGCGTGAACCCGTCACCGCCAGCGGTCGGGTGCTGAAAGAGCTGGAAGACTGGCTGCATCATCTGCCGGGTACCTCGGTGGATATTCTGCGGCTGGCCGGGCTGGTGGGGCCGGGGCGGCATCCGGGGCGTTTTTTCGCCGGAAAACAGGCACCGGACGGCGAACATGGCGTCAATCTGGTGCATCTGGAAGATGTGATTTCCGCTATTACACTGCTGTTACAGGCCCCAAAAGGGGGACACATCTATAATATATGTGCGCCGAAACATCCTTCGCGCGCGGTGTTTTATCCGCAAATGGCGAGGGAGCTGGGGCTGGAACCGCCTTCCTTTGTTGCAGGAGACAGTAAAGAGAAGGGGAAAGTCATTGATGGCAGCCGGATTTGCAATGAACTCGGCTTTGAATATCAGTACCCTGATCCGCTGGTAATGCCGATGGAGTGACATACCGGCGGTCAAATCGCGCCACGCAAAGGAGCGACGATGAAGCCACTGCTGGATGTCCTCATCATTCTTGATGCCCTGGAAAAAGAGGGGAGCTTTGCTGCGGCGTCGGCAAAGCTCTACAAGACGCCCTCGGCGCTCAGTTATACCGTTCATAAGCTCGAAAGCGATCTCAACATTCAACTGCTCGACCGCAGCGGACACCGCGCCACCTTCACCCGCACCGGCAAATTGCTGCTGGAAAAAGGGCGCGAGGTGCTGCACAACGTGCGCGAGCTGGAACAGCAGGCCATCAAGCTCAACGAGGGCTGGGAGAATGAGCTGATTATCGGCGTCGATGATACGTTCCCTTTTTCCCTGCTGGCGCCGCTGATTGAAACCTTCTATCAAAGCCACAGCGTCACCCGGTTGAAATTTATCAATGGTGTACTGGGCAGCTCGTGGGACGCGCTGATCCACGGGCGGGCGGATATTGTGGTCGGTGCGCTGCGCGATCCGCCGCTGCAAAGCGGCTTTGCTTTCGCCGCACTTGGCGAGCTGGAACATGTTTTTGTCGTCGCGCCGCATCACGGACTGGCGCAGGAGAACGAACCGCTCAGCCGACGCACCATCAAGCGTTTTCGCGCCATTGTCGTGGGCGACAGCGCCTCGCCAGAATGCCCCGCGTTTCGACAACTGTTAGACGATCAGGACGCCATCACAGTCTTTGATTTTAAAACTAAACTGGAATTGCAGATAAGTGGACTGGGGTGTGGTTTTGTGCCGCGTTATATGGCACAACGTTTTCTTGATAGCGGTGCGCTGGTGGAGAAAAAAGTGGCTTCCTGGTCGGCGTTTGATCCGGTATGGATTGGCTGGAACGATCAGACGGCAGGGCTCGCCAGTGTGTGGTGGCGGGAGGCTATTTTAGCAAATAATGCCATTGCTGCGGTCTATCATAAATTGGGTGTTTAAAAATCAATCATTTATTGAAAAGTTTTTTTTGACGGCGCTCGCATTCTCTTGTTTTTAACCAGCGTTGAGGGCACAATACGCCGCCTGCAAAATCAGAGACTAACCGACGTTTTATTCACTCGTCGGTTATTTTTTTTGCATTGCGTTTCGTCATTAAAAACCAAGAGGCCGGGCTTCGTACCGGATAGATACTTACCAAAAACCGACAGTTGTTGTCGCTGAGGATTCCAGAACAATGGGGCAATTTTTTGCTTACGCGACGGCATTCGCCGTAAAGGGGGATGACCATGTCGCATAACGTTACTCCAAACACCTCTCGCGTGGAATTACGTAAAACGCTTACGCTGGTTCCGGTTGTCATGATGGGTCTTGCCTATATGCAGCCGATGACGCTGTTCGATACATTTGGTATCGTTTCAGGCCTCACTGACGGTCATGTTGCAACGGCTTACGCCTTTGCGCTGGTCGCCATTCTCTTTACTGCGCTGAGCTACGGTAAACTGGTTCGCCGTTTCCCGTCTGCTGGCTCGGCGTATACCTATGCCCAGAAATCCATTAGCCCGACCGTAGGCTTTATGGTGGGCTGGTCGTCGTTGCTGGACTACCTGTTCATGCCGATGATCAACATCCTGCTGGCGAAAATTTACTTCGAAGCGCTGGTGCCTTCCGTACCGTCGTGGATCTTTGTGGTGGCGCTGGTGGCCTTTATGACCATCTCTAACCTGCGCAGCATCAAGACCGTCGCCAACTTCAACACCCTGATTGTGATTCTGCAGATGGGGATTGTGGCGGTGATCGTGGGTCTGATTATCTACGGTGTTTCTCACGGTGAAGGCGCAGGTACACTGACCAGCACCCGCCCGTTCTGGTCTGAAGATGCGCACGTGGTGCCGATGATCACCGGTGCGACGATCCTCTGCTTCTCATTCCTGGGTTTTGACGGTATCTCTTCGCTGTCGGAAGAGACCAAAGACGCCGAGCGTGTGATCCCGAAAGCGATTTTCCTGACGGCGCTGATTGGCGGTCTGGTGTTTATTGGCGCCTCTTACTTCCTGCAACTCTATTTCCCGGATATCTCTCGTTTCAAAGATCCGGACGCGTCGCAGCCTGAAATCATGCTGTACGTGGCAGGGAAAACCTTCCAGTGGGGTGTGCTGATTTTCTCCAGCGTGACCGTACTGGCGTCCGGCATGGCGGCACACGCTGGCGTTTCTCGCCTGATGTATGTCATGGGTCGTGACGGTGTGTTCCCGAGTCGCTTCTTCGGTTACATTCACCCGAAATGGCGTACGCCGGCCTGGAACGTGCTGCTGGTGGGCGCGATTGCTCTGCTGGCGATTAACTTTGACCTGGTCACCGCGACAGCGCTGATCAACTTCGGGGCGCTGGTGGCTTTCACCTTCGTTAACCTCTCGGTGATCTCGCAGTTCTGGATCCGTGAGAAGCGCAACAAAACCCTGAAAGATCACTTCAACTACCTGGTGCTGCCGGTGTGTGGTGCGCTGACGGTAGGTGCGCTGTGGATTAACCTGGAAGAAAGCTCGATGGTGCTGGGCCTGATCTGGGCCGGTATCGGTCTGGTCTATCTGGCTTGTGTGACTAAAAGCTTCCGTAACCCGGTGCCGCAGTACGAAGACGTTGCGTAATTAACGCCGATATCAATGAAAAACCGGAGACCATGGTCTCCGGTTTTTTTTTCAGACGATATCCTGCGCGTACTGATACAGCGCCTTGAGTAGCCCCAGTTTTTCGCTGTCCCCGTCATATTGACCGTATAACATTTCCAGCTCCTGAGCGTATGCCTGCAAAAACTCCGGCGTAAAGACGTTGCGGCGATGCTGTAACCAGCGTTGCTGCTCGGCATCATCCAGCGTTCCCGGGAAGTTACGGGCGCGATAGTTGAACAGCAGCCGTTCGATTCGCTTGTCGGCAAAGGTGACATCCAGCGCCGGCAGATTGCGTGGTTCGGTTTCCAGCACGATTTTCATCGCCGCCCGATCAGCATCACTGAAAAAGCCGTTATACAGTTGCGCGTCAACGTTCTCAGAGGGCACAAACGGTTCCGCTTCGGCGAAAATCGCCACCACTTTGTCGCGCACTTGCGGATTTTCCCGCAGCACCTTGAGGTTATCGAGGCAATGCTGGCGGTTGATCCCCAGACGATCGGCATCTTCCGGGCGCAGGGTATTGGCCTGCGCCAGCACCGGGCATTTATTCAGATGCACCAGTTTCACTGGCACCGGCACGTTGTCACCGAGATCGGCTTTGGCGGTGTAAAGCCGTTCGCGCAGGGCATCGGCATTCAGCTCCAGCAGCGGAGAGATATCACCCGCAAGGTCAACCACAATCACCGCATTGCGGTTGTCCGGGTGCCAGGCGAGCGGCGCGACCCAACTGGTGTTGCCGCGCCAGGCGCCGAACATACCGGAAACATGCACCAGCGGTTTCATCTGCGGCACATCAATCAACGGCACGAGTTTCTGCTTGCTGCGGTGGCTGTAGAGATAATCAAACAGGCGCGGCTGCTGGCTTTTCACCAGCTTCGCCATGGCGATGGTGGCGTAGACGTCAGCCATCGCATCGTGGGCGTTGCTGTGTTCAATACCGTTAGCTTTGGTCAGATGCTCAAGGCGGAAGCTCGGCAACCCTTCGTCGTTATCCGGCCAGTGGATCCCTTCCGGGCGCAGCGCATAGCAGGCGCGCATGACGTCGAGCAGATCCCAACGTGAATTGTCGTTTTGCCAGCTCCAGGCGTAAGGATCGTAGAAGTTGCGGTAGAAAATATTACGCGTCACTTCATCATCAAAACGGACGTTGTTATAGCCCACCACGCAGGTTTTCGGCACGGTAAAGATGTCATGAATACGGCGGGCAAACGCGGCCTCGTTGTCACCTTTGGCTCGCGCTTCCTGCGGTGTGATCCCGGTTATCAATACCGCTTCGGGCTGCGGCAGATAGTCGTCGGCAGGCTTACAGTAAAAGACCTCCGACTCGCCGATGATATTGAAATCCGAGTCGGTACGAATCGCCGCGAACTGCGCTGGCCTGTCTAAAGACGGGCTGGTGCCGAAGGTTTCGTAATCGTGGAAGAGAAAAGTTGGCTGCGTTGCGGAATCAGACACCCGAAGCTCCATCCTGTATGAATATGATGGGGTATGGTAAACGATTGTGGCCTGACATCCGAATAAAAAGCCGTGCTTTCTCGTGCCTCTGCACAGAATGGCGCGGGATGAAAGTGGGCACAGTCACATTTCTTTGCAATTTTGCCAGGCGCTGACACGCGAACTTCCGTAAAAAGAACAGCGATTTTTATAATGTTCTTGAGGATATGCTGTTGAAACGCCGTTTGTTTATTGCTGCATCTTTACTCGCGATGAGTATTTCATCGGCACTGGCCGCCGAAACGATTGAATTTTCCCCCGCCGCGCCCACCATCCAGGCGGGTTCCTGGGTGCTGATGGATTACACCACCGGCCAGATTTTAACGTCCGGCAACGAACATCAGCAGCGCAACCCCGCCAGTCTCACCAAGCTGATGACGGGCTATGTGGTTGACCGCGCTATCGACAGCCACCGTATTACGGCGGACGACATGGTCACCGTAGGGCGTGACGCGTGGGCGAAAGGGAATCCGGTGTTTGATGGTTCATCACTGATGTTCCTGAAAGCGGGCGAGCGCCTGACGGTGCGTGATTTAAGCCGTGGTCTGATTGTCGATTCCGGTAACGATGCCTGCGTGGCGCTGGCGGATTACGTGGCGGGTGGAGAGCCTCAGTTTGTAGCGATGATGAACGACTATGTGCAAAAAATGGGGCTCAGGGATACGCACTTTGAGACCGTCCATGGTCTGGATGCGCCTGGCCAGCACAGCTCCGCGTACGATCTGGCCGTGCTTTCGCGGGCCATCATCCACGGCGAGCCTGAGTTCTACCATATGTACAGCGAAAAAAGCCTGACCTGGAACGGGATCACCCAGCAGAACCGTAACGGTTTACTGTGGGATAAAACCATGAATGTTGATGGCCTTAAAACCGGCCATACGTCCGGGGCGGGATATAATCTGATTGCCTCAGCTGTAGACGGGAAACGTCGCCTGATTGCCGTCATTATGGGGGCGGAGAGCATGAAAGGGCGCGAAGTTGAGGCGCACAAGCTGTTGCAGTGGGGGCAACAGAATTTTGATACCGTGCAGATCCTGCAACAGGGTAAACAGGTGGGTACTGAGCGTATCTGGTACGGCAATAAAGAAAACATCGCCCTCGGTACCGCTGAAGATTTCTGGCTGACCCTGCCGAAAGCGGAGATCCCGCATATCAAAGCGAAATACGTACTGGATCAGAAATCGCTGGAGGCGCCACTGGCGGCGAACAAACGGGTCGGAGAAATTGAACTGCTCGACCGCGATAACGTGGTGGCGCATATGCCGCTGGTTACGCTGGAAAGTGTAGAAAAGGGCGGGTTGTTCTCACGCTTCAGCGACTGGCTGCACCATAAAGCGTAATTTTGTGAATCATCGCACATACTATCAATGGCTCCTTTGCTAGCTTTATATGTATATTTATACAGTAAATCGCCAATAATGGAGGCAACATGGAATACAGCATCAAGCAACAACGTCAGCGCACGATTGCCGGGTTTCATTTGGTAGGGCCGTGGGAAGAAAAGGTCAAACAGGGATTTGGACAACTGATGGCGTGGGTGGATGGCAAACAAATTCAGCCGCTCGAATGGATTGCTGTTTATTACGACAACCCGGATGTCACGCCGCCAGAAAAACTGCGCTGCGACACCGCCGTCACGGTCCCTGATGATTTTACGATCCCGGCGAACAGCGAAGGCGTGATGATGACTACCGTAGACGGCGGGGATTATGCCGTGGCCCGCGCGCGGGTAGTCAATGACGACTTCGCGACCCCGTGGTATCAGTTTTTCGATAGTCTGCAGAAAGATGCGACCTGGCAGTTTGCGCCGAAAGCTACGTTTGAAGTCTATCTGAACGATGGCACCGCTGACGGCTACTGGGACATCGATATGTACGTTTCGGTCGAACGTAAGTAAACGGGCGCACTTTTTCCCTGCGAAAGTTAAGGATTATTACCGTAGCGTGATGCGATCGGCAGAAAACCCGTTACAATTGTGCTTTACGGCGTTGCCGGAGAGCGGGTGTGCGTGCTGATAAATCACTGAGTCCTTTTGAAATTCGCCTGTATCGGCACTACCGTGTTGTTCACGGGGTGCGGATAGCGCTGGCATTTATTCTGACCTTTTTGCTGGTCCGCGTGTTTGATATCCCGGAAGGGACGTGGCCCCTGATCACGCTGGTCGTGGTGATGGGGCCCATTTCGTTCTGGGGAAACGTGGTTCCGCGCGCCTATGAACGCATTGGCGGCACCATCCTGGGCTCCGCGCTGGGGCTGGTGGCGCTCAAGCTTGAACTTATTTCTCTGCCGTTGATGCTGATCTGGTGTTCTGTGGCGATGTTCCTCTGTGGCTGGCTGGCGCTGGGCAAAAAACCCTATCAGGCGTTGCTGATTGGCATCACGCTGGCGGTGGTGGTAGGGGCGCCGCCGGGTGATCTGACCACCGCGCTCTGGCGAAGCGGCGATGTGATTTTTGGTTCCCTGCTGGCGATGCTGTTTACCGGCATCTGGCCGCAGCGCGCTTTCCTCCACTGGCGAATTCAGATGGCGAATTTTGTCACCCTCTACAATCGCCTCTACCAGACGGGAACCTCACCCAACTTGCTCGAACGCCCGCGTCTGGATAAACATCTGCAGAAAATGCTCAGCGAGGTTGTTAAGATGCGAGGGCTTATCACCCCCGCCAGCAAAGAGACGCGCATTCAGAAATCGATTTTTGAAGGTATTCAGACCGTCAGCCGTAATCTGGTGTGTATGCTGGAGTTGCAAATCAATGCGAACTGGGCGTCGCGCGAAAGCCATTTTGTGATGCTCAATGCCCGGACACTGCGCGAGACGCAACAGATGACGCAGCAGACACTGCTGACCATCGCCCATGCCTTGTACGAAGGTAATCCGCAGCCGATACTGGCTAATAGCGAAAGATTAAGTGAAATCGCCGCCGAATTACGGCAGCTCATGCAGGCGTACCATAGCGAAAACCTGTCGGAAACGCCGATCCACGGCTACGTCTGGCTCAGCATGGAACTCGCTCGCCAGCTGGAGCTGCTGTCGCATCTGATTTGCCGCGCATTGCGCAAATAAAAGACAGACGGGCAACGGTGTGACGTCAGGTTGTTTCGATTCAGCGGCATTTAGGGTTATGATGGCCCCAAAGCAATAACCATTGTCATCAGCAATTGCTATACGTAATGTATCCCTCAGGCGATAGCGGTTGCTTTAACGAATCCGAGTTTTAATTAGCAGGGGTGTAAAAATGGAAACAACTAAGCCTTCATTTCAGGATGTACTGGAGTTTGTTCGCCTGTTCCGACGCAAGAACAAATTGCAGCGTGAAATCCAGGACGTTGAGAAAAAGATCCGTGACAACCAGAAGCGTGTTCTGCTGCTCGACAACCTGAGCGACTACATCAAGCCAGGCATGAGCGTCGACGCCATTCAGGGCATTATCGCCAGCATGAAAAGCGATTACGAAGATCGCGTTGATGACTACATCATCAAAAATGCCGAGCTGTCCAAAGAACGCCGTGACATTTCCAAGAAGCTGAAAGTCATGGGCGAAGTCAAAGTGCCTGAAGGTAAAACCGAATAAACCGGTTCGCGGTGAGAGCGTGGCTCTCGCCGTTTCCTCTTCCTTTCATCCTGATGTTTGTATGAATCTTATTTTATTCAAACCTGCACAGCCTCTGCATCAGGAATCCTCAACATGATTGTTATCACTGGCGGCGCGCGCAGCGGCAAAAGCCGACATGCCGAGTCTTTGCTGTGTCATTACCGTTCCGTACTGTACATCGCGACATCGCAAATTTTTGATGACGAGATGGCGGAGCGGATCGCCCATCACCGGCAGCATCGCCCGACGCACTGGCGCACCGAAGAGCGCTGGCAACACCTCGAACAACTGATCACACCGGATAATTCCCCCGACGAGGCGATCCTGCTGGAATGCATCACGACGCTCGTCGCCAATATCCTTTTTGCAGAAGGCGGCGACAGTGATCCTGATACATGGGATTACGCGGCGCTGGAGCGGCGAGTGGACGACGATATTACGCATCTGATCACATTGTGCCAGCGCTGCCCGTCACCGGTTGTGCTGGTCACAAACGAAGTGGGAATGGGAATTGTGCCGGAGAACCGGCTGGCGCGGCATTTTCGTGACATTGCCGGACGAGTCAATCAAAAACTGGCACAGGCGGCGGAAAACGTCTGGCTGGTGGTGTCAGGTATAGGAGTCAAAATAAAATGAACAGGGTTTTCTTTGCCACGCTCTCTTTTATGAGCCGTCTGCCTGTGCCGCAGCGCTGGTCTCAGGGTGTGGAACTACAGGATTATGTCCGTGGCATCATTACGTTTCCGCTGGTCGGGTTGCTACTCGGTGCGTTGAGCGGGCTGGTGTTTGCGCTGCTGCATACCTGGTGTGGTACGCCACTGGCCGCACTGTTTGCAGTGCTGACACTGGCATTGCTGACCGGTGGGCTGCATCTGGACGGGCTTGCGGATACCTGCGATGGCGTATTTTCATCGCGCCCGCGTGAGCGGATGCTGGAGATCATGCGCGACAGCCGTCTCGGGACAAATGGCGGGCTGGCACTCATTTTTGTTTTGCTGGCGAAAGTGTTGCTGATCAGCGAACTGTCGCTGCGGGGCGTCTGGCTTCCGGCGGTGCTTGCCGCCACCTGCGCCGCCGGGCGCGGGGTTTCGGTATTGTTGATGTACGGACAGCGCTATGCCCGCGAAGAGGGCATGGGCAACCTGTTCATCGGCAAAGTAACGTTCAAACAGGCGACCATCACGCTTGGCGTCACCGCCGTGCTGGCGATAGCACTGCTGGGCATGAATGGCCTGGTCGCGTTCTTATTCACCCTCGTGGCGATTTACCTGATCGCAAAATTGCTCAAACGCACGCTGGGCGGCCAGACCGGCGACACGCTGGGCGCGGCAATTGAACTGGGCGAAGTGGTCTTTCTGCTGGCTCTGCTGTAACAGGGATCGTTGACGATGCAAAACCTGAATGCGTTATTAGATACTATTCCGCAGCCGGATACGGCAGCGATGGCCCGTGCGCAGCAGCATATTGATGGGTTGCTGAAACCGCCGGGCAGTCTCGGGCGGCTTGAGGCGCTGGCCGTACAACTGATGGGTATGCCAGGTCTGGCCGGTAAGCTGCAGGTTGATAATAAAGCCATTATCGTCATGTGCGCTGACCATGGCGTCTGGCATGAAGGCGTCACCATTTCACCGCAGATCGTGACGGCCATTCAGACCGCCAATATGATCCGCCAGAACACTGGCGTCTGCGTACTGGCGAAACAGGCTGGCGCGCAGGTGCATGTAGTTGATGTGGGCATTGATGCCGATCCGATTCCCGGCGTCGTCAACATGAAAGTGGCACGGGGCAGCGGTAACATTGCCCGCGAAGCGGCGATGACCCGTGAGCAGGCCATCGCGTTACTGGTGGCCTCGATGCAGTACACACGCCAGCTTGCCGCCAACGGTGTGACGCTGTTTGGTGTTGGCGAGCTGGGGATGGCAAACACCACGCCCGCCGCTGCGGTAGTCAGTGTGTTGACGCAAACCGAACCGGAAGCGGTGGTTGGCGTCGGAGCCAATCTCCCTGTGAACCAACTGGCGCATAAAGTGGCTGTGGTACGTCGCGCCATCGACATTAACCAGCCGGACGCCAGCGATGCGACCGACGTGCTGGCAAAAGTGGGCGGCTTTGATCTCGTCGGCATGACCGGCGTAATGCTCGGCGCCGCCTCCTGTGGTTTGCCGGTCATCCTGGATGGTTTTCTGTCATACGCATCCGCTCTTGCCGCCTGCCAGATTGCACCTGCGATCAAACCCTATCTGATTCCGTCTCATGTTTCTGCCGAGAAAGGCGCCCGCGTGGCATTGAATGCGCTACAGCTTGAACCGTACCTGAATATGGACATGCGCCTGGGTGAGGGCAGTGGCGCGGCACTGGCCATGCATATCGTCGATGCCGCCTGCACGATGTACAACCAGATGGGCACGCTGGCAGGAAGCGATATTGTGCTGCCGACGGCGTAGTTTTGTGGTTGCCTGGTGGGGTCTCGGCAGTTGCATCAACAGCAACTGAAAGGCAAAAAAGCCTGCTCGAAAGCAGGCTTTTTTGAATCTGGCTCCTCTGACTGGACTCGAACCAGTGACATACGGATTAACAGTCCGCCGTTCTACCGACTGAACTACAGAGGAATCGTGTGGAGGGTTATCTTAGCGGCGAAAAAATCTTTGTCAAACCCCATTTCGCGCAATCGCGTCTGATTGCTTCTTCTGACAACAATTTGTTGTAATTTCCGCCAATTAATACAGAAAAATATTTTGCAGCTTTGCGCATTCTCCATCATCATTTGAAATGGAGTTTCAACTTTCTCATTAAGGTCCCTCTTGAACGTCACCGCAGCATTTCGCCAGTCCGTAGAACGCACGGCCTGGTATAAAAACCGAAAAAGTTATCGGGTCCTCTTCTGGCGTGAAATCACCCCCCTTGCTGTGCCTATTTTTCTGGAAAACACCTGCGTTCTGTTGATGGGCGTATTGAGCACGTTTCTGGTCAGCTGGCTGGGGGCGGAATCCATGGCTGGCGTCGGTCTTGCGGACAGCTTCAACATGGTGGTGATGGCCTTCTTTGCGGCGATCGATCTGGGTACGACGGTGGTGGTGGCGTTCAGTCTGGGCAAACGCGATCACAAGCGGGCGAGGGCGGCGGCACGGCAATCTCTGGTGATTATGGCGCTGTTTTCCGTGGTGCTGGCGATTGTTATTCACGCCTTTGGCAAAGAGATTATTGACATCATTGCGGGAGCGGCGACAGAGCCGGTGAAAGCGCTGGCGTTAACTTACCTCGAGCTGACGGTGATTAGCTACCCGGCGGCAGCCATTGCATTGATTGGTAGCGGCGCGTTGCGCGGGGCGGGCAATACCAAAATTCCGCTGCTGATTAACGGCGGAATGAACATCCTGAACATTATCATCAGCAGCGGGTTAATCTACGGTTTCCTGTCCTGGCAAGGGCTGGGGTTTGTGGGCGCCGGGCTCGGGTTAACCATCTCACGCTATATCGGCGCGATAGCCATCGTACTGGTGCTGATCAAAGGGGTGAAATCCCTGCGGATCTCCCTGAGAAGTTACTTCAGGCCGTTAAATTTCGGCATCATTTGGGAAGTGATGGGCATCGGGATCCCCGCCAGTATTGAATCAGTGCTGTTTAACGGCGGTAAACTGCTGACGCAGATGTTTGTTGCCGGGATGGGGACGGACGTCATTGCAGGCAACTTTATCGCCTTCTCCGTGGCGTCACTCATCAACCTGCCGGGGAACGCGTTGGGTTCTGCATCAACAATTATCACCGGGAAGCGTCTCGGCAAAGGGCAGATTGGTCAGGCGGAACGCCAGTTGCGCCATGTATTCTGGCTGTCGACGATAGGACTGACGGTGATCGCCTGGGGAACCGCGCCGCTTGCCGGCGTGTTCGCCGCGTTTTACACCCAGGACCAGAATGTCCAGGAGGTGGTGAAAGTGCTGCTGTGGCTCAATGCGGCGTTTATGCCGATCTGGGCGGCGTCATGGGTGTTGCCGTCAGGGCTGAAAGGGGCGCGTGATGCACGTTTCGCCATGTGGGTATCGATGTTCAGCATGTGGGGTTGCCGCGTGGTGGCGGGCTATGTGCTGGGGATTATGCTCGGCATGGGGGTGATCGGCGTCTGGCTCGGTATGTTCCTCGACTGGGCAGTACGCGGCGTGCTGTTCTACTGGCGTATGGTCAGCGGACGCTGGTTGCAGAAATACCCCAGAATAAAATCACAGTAAAAAAACGCACAGGGGGGATCACCCTGTGCGTGGGCCATTAAACCCCAAGGCGATCGCGGAGACTGTAGTACGCCGCGCCCATGGCGGTAAACGGAATGCGCAGATTGCGCCCGCCAGGGAACGGGTAATGCGGCAGTTTTGCAAACGCGTCGAAACGCTCTGCATCACCGCGTAATGCTTCTGAAACCAGTCGGCCGGCCAGGTGCGTGCAGGTCACGCCGTGGCCGCTGTAACCCTGCATGTAATAAATGTTACCGGACAGGCGGCCAAACTGCGGCATCCTTGAGAGCGTCAGCAGGAAGTTGCCGGTCCAGCGGTAATCGATTTTCACCCCTTTCAGTTGTGGGAACGTTTTGAGCAGTTTCGGCATGATCAGGCGCTCAACGTCATCGGGATCGCGCGCGCCATACACCACGCCGCCGCCGTACAGCAGGCGGTTATCGCCGGTCAGACGGTAGTAATCCAGCAGATAGTTACAATCTTCCACGCAGTAGTTATTCGGGATCAGCGACTGCGCCACTTCCGCTGACAGTGGTTCGGTGGTTACCACCTGCGTACCGCATGGCATACTGCGTTTTGCCAGTTCCGGCTCGACTTTATCACCGAGATAGGCGTTACCGGCGACGATCACATAGCGGGCGGTCACCTGGCCTTTTTCCGTACTGACCACTGCCGGATTGCTGTGCTGGATCCTGGTCACCGGCGATTGTTCGTAGACACGCCCGCCGTTCAGACGGATCGCGTCGGCTTCGCCAATGGCAAGATTCAGCGGATGAATATGCCCGCCGCTGCGGTCGAGCAGGGCGCCGACGTAGCGATCGGTATTCACCTCTCTGGCGATGGCGTCGGCGTCCAGCATCTCCAGTTGCGTGTTGCCGTAGCGCTCCCAGTTCTCTTTTTGCTCTTCGAGCGTTGCCAGCTGTTTAGGGTTCAGTGCCACAAACAGGCCGCCGGGGCGGTAATCGCAGTCAATCTGGTAGCGTTTAATGCGTTCGCGAATGATCTCGCCGCCTTCAAACATCATGCTACCGAGCATGCGGGCGGCGTCCGGGCCGTAGTTGTTTTCAATCACGTCGATGTCGCGGCTGTAGGAGTTCACCAGTTGGCCGCCATTGCGACCACTGGCGCCAAAACCGATACGGGCGGATTCCAGCAACACCACGTCATAACCCATCTCAGCAAGATGCAGGGCGGAAGAGAGGCCGGTGTAACCGCCGCCCACCACGCAGACGTCACAGGTGATGGATTCTGAAAGCGTCGGAAATGGCGCATATTTATTGGCGCTGGCGGCATAATAGCTGGTGGTATGTTCAGTCATGATGAAGGCTCCAGGGCAATCCAGATGGTTTTCAGTTCGCTAAATTTCTCAAGGGCATGCAGGGACTTATCGCGACCATTGCCGCTTTGCTTATAACCGCCAAACGGTACGGTCATATCCCCGTCGTTATAGTTGTTCACAAAAACTGACCCCGCTTTCAGGCGACGGCTCATGCGGTGCGCGCGATTAAGCGACCCGGTCCACACTGCCGCGCCGAGTCCGTAATCGCTGTCATTCGCCAGTTGCAGCGCGTCCTCTTCACTACGAAAGCGATTAACAACCAGCACCGGGCCGAAAATTTCGTCGCGTGATATATGCGAGTTGGGATCGACATCCACAAAAATGGTCGGGCCGACAGCCGCCGGATGGGCATCGCTGCGACCGTCGAGCAACAGTGTATTGCCGGATTCGCCGTCGCGGATAAAACTCTGCACCGTGTCGGCGTGGGCGTTGTCGATCAGGGTGCCCATGGTGCAGGCGGGATCGAGCGGGTTGCCTGGCTGCCAGTTTTTCGCCTGTTCTTTCAACAGCGCAAGGAAACGGTCGGCGATGCTCTCTTCCACCAGCAGACGGGTGCCGGCGATGCAGACCTGCCCCTGGTTGTAGAAGATCCCCGCCGCGGTGGCGGCGGCTGCTTTTTCCAGATCCGGGCAGTCAGCAAAAACCACGTTGGCGCTCTTGCCGCCCGCTTCCAGCCAGACGCGCTTCATATTGGAATCGCCAGCGTCTTTCAGCAGTTGTTTCCCGGTGCGGGTGGAGCCGGTAAAGGTGATAACGTCCACGTCCGGGTGCAGCGACAGCGCCTGCCCGGCTTCGTGCCCGAAACCGCTGATCACGTTGAGCACGCCGTCCGGCAGCCCGGCTTCTTTTGCCAGCCCCGCCAGACGCAGGGCCGTCAGCGGTGATTTTTCTGAGGGTTTTAAGATGACGCTGTTACCTGCGGCCAGTGCCGGGCCGAGCTTCCAGCAGGCCAGCAGCAGCGGGAAGTTCCACGGCACAATAGCGGCAATCACACCAACCGGCTCGCGGACGATCATCGCCAGTTCATTCGGTGAAGTGGTCGCCACTTCGCCATACACTTTATCAATGGCTTCGGCATACCAGCGGATAGCGCGGGCCGCGCCAGGAATATCATCACGCAGGCTATGGCGAATCGGTTTACCGGTATCGATCGTTTCCAGTAATGCCAGCTCCTCGTGATACTGCTCCATGAGATCCGCGAGCTTATTCAGCACCGCTTTGCGTTTCGCCGGTGCCGCCTGCGACCAGTCGCCGCGCTCAAACACTTCACGTGCAGCACGTACGGCGAGGTCAACGTCAGCTTTTTTCCCGCGGGCGACGGCAGTAATCGGACGCTGGGCGGCGGGATCCAGCGTGGCGAACGTACTGTTATCCTGTGCTTCGCAATACTCGCCATTAATAAATAAACGGCTTTCCGGCGTGATATTTTTTGCTTTTCCCTGCCAGTAATTCAGATGATGGAAATTCATAAAAACCTCTTATTTCAATCGGATAAATTATTGCTCCGGCAAAATCTGGCCGCAGAGAGCCGCAGGCGGGTTCGCCTGTGACACTTTGTGTTAATAAAGGCCTGAACGCGTCAGGCCAGAAAAATCAGAACGTGGTGGGAGTGTGGGCGCTGATGATGCGGCAGATGCCTGCCGAGGTGTTGCTGAAACTGTGAGGAATGCCGGTGTTGATGGCATAACTCTGTCCCGCAACTAAGTGGTACGACTGTCCGTTTATGGTCAATACCACTTCACCTTCCAGTATTGTGCCAATCTCCTCACCCTGGTGTTTGATCCGCTCGCCTGTCGTCGTACCGGGCTGGTACGTCTCGAAGATCATCGCCAGTGTGCGATTAGGATTCCCGTTATGAATCAGCTTCATGGAAACACCCTGACTGCCGATTTCGATCAGATCGTCCTGATTGATAACGACCTGTGGCTCGTCCGGTTTTTCCGGTTCGGCAAAGAACTCGGAGAGAGACAGTCCGTAAACTTTCAGCAGCTTCTGGAGCGAGCTGATCGCCGGGCTGACTTTATCCTGTTCAATAGTGCTGATTGCACTGTGTGTTAATCCAGACAGTTCGGCTGCGCGACGCTGAGAAAGACCCAGTTGTTGTCGAATCTCCGCCAGACGTTTCCCCGGAGCCAGGCCGTCATCGCTCATAATTTCTATTTCCTTAACAGTAGTGGTCAGAGTCGCTGCTTTTCAGCGAGATAGTTCTGACAGGCAGTAATAAAACCTTCGAGCAACAAACGCGACAGGGCGTATTCGCTACTGTTCCATTCCGGGTGCCACTGAACGCCCAGCGCGTAAGGATGATCGTGAACGCTCACGGCTTCCACCAACCCATCCTGCGAACGCGCTTCAACGCGCAGCCGCGGCCCCAGTGTTTTTGCGCCCTGACCGTGCAGGGAGTTGACCCAGAATGTGCTGCAACCGGGCAGTAATGCTGAAAGCAATCCGCCTTCCTGCACCTGAACTTCATGCGAAGGCGCGTACTGCTGCTCCACCGGTAACTCCGCATCTTCGCGGTGTTCCAGAAACTGGGCGTGATCGTACAGGCGACGATACAGAGTCCCGCCAGTAGCGACAACCATTTCCTGCATTCCCCGGCAGATGGCGAAAAGGGGGATGCGCCTTTCGAGCGCGGCGGTGATTAACGCCATGCTCAGTTGATCACGCCCGGGATCGGCGTCAGGCTCATCGCCGTTTTCACCATAGAGGTGCGGCTGTACATTGCTCGGGCTACCTGGCAGGAAAATACCATCAAGTTTTGGTAACAGGGCGGCAAAAAGTTCCGGTTCTGCCAGCGCATGCGGTAACGCGATGGGCAATCCTCCGACGTTTAAAACGGCATTCAGGTACTTCTCCTGCAAAGTCTGGGTCTCGTGACCCTTGATCCTGTTCCTGCACATCACAACACCAATGACTGGCTTGTCAAATATATTGCCCATGATCGGCCTCACGTTCTGGAAAAAATTATTGCCAAACGGTTCCCTGTTGCAAATTTCCGTTCAATATTTTCTCAATCTAGCAGTGAGATAACTTGTTTGCAAACTTCATTTAACATTTGACAAACATTTGGATTGCAGCCAGAGTCGATGAATGGACATTATATTTAACGGTCTGTGTCAGTGACCGTACCTCAAAGCAACGGCGGTGAATCATGGAAACCAATATCGTAGAAGTTAAGAATTTTGTTCAGCAGTCTGAAGAGAGACGAAGTAGCGCGTTTGCGCGCGAAGTAAAACACTATCTCGAACGTTACCCGCAAACGCAGTATGTCGATGTTCTGTTAACCGATCTGAACGGCTGCTTCCGCGGCAAGCGTATTCCGGTTTCGGGGCTACGCAAGTTAGAGAAGGGCTGTTATTTCCCGGCCTCGGTGTTTGCCATGGATATCCTCGGCAATGTGGTTGAAGAAGCCGGGCTAGGGCAGGAGCTGGGTGAGCCGGATCGCAGTTGTGTTCCTGTACTGGGTACGCTGACACCGTCCGCGGCGGACCCGGAGTTTATCGGTCAGATGATGCTGACCATGCTGGATGAAGATGGCGCTCCCTTTGACGTTGAGCCGCGGAACGTACTGAACCGACTCTGGCAGCAGCTTCGCCAGCGCGGTCTGCACCCCGTGGTAGCGGTAGAGCTGGAGTTCTATTTACTGGACCGGCAGCGTGACGCAGAAGGGTATCTCCAGCCGCCGTGCGCGCCAGGTACGCAGGATCGCAATATGCAAAGTCAGGTCTATTCCGTTGATAACCTGAACCATTTCGCCGACGTGCTGACGGATATTGATGACCTGGCGCGGATGCAACTGATCCCGGCGGATGGTGCCGTCGCCGAAGCCTCGCCCGGTCAATTCGAAATCAACCTCCATCATACTGACAACGTACTGGATGCCTGTGACGATGCGCTGGCGCTAAAGCGTCTGGTTCGCCTGGTGGCCGAGAAGCATAAAATGCACGCCACGTTTATGGCGAAACCGTATGAAGAGCATGCGGGCAGCGGGATGCATATCCATATCAGCATCCTGAATAATAAAGGCGAAAACGTGCTGGCGGACGCCGATGGCGAAGATTCGAGCACGCTGAAGCGGGCACTGGCGGGAATGATAGACCTGATGCCTGCCTCTATGGCACTGTTAGCGCCTAACGTAAATTCGTATCGCCGTTTCCAGCCTGGCATGTATGTGCCAACGCAGGCGTCGTGGGGGCACAACAACCGTACGGTTGCGCTGCGAATTCCCTGCGGCGACCGCGACAACCATCGTGTTGAATACCGGGTGGCCGGTGCAGATGCCAACCCCTATCTGGTGATGGCCACCCTGCTGGCGGGCATTTTGCACGGCCTCGATAACGATTTGCCGTTACCGGCAGAAGTCGAAGGCAATGGGCTGGAGCAGGACGGCCTGCCGTTCCCGATCCGCCAGAGTGACGCGCTGTGTGAATTCACCGAGAGTGCCGCGCTGCGTGACCTGCTGGGAGCGCGTTTTTGCCACGTTTACCACGCGTGTAAGAATGACGAATTAATCCAGTTTGAGCGTCTCATCACCGATACCGAAATCGAGTGGATGCTGAAAAACGCCTGATATTAGATAAGACTGTAGCATCATGCTGCCTGCGCGGAGCCGGGCAGCCAGACTTTGCAGGAAACCCTGCCATTTCCCGTATGTCGCGTTATGGAGCGCTGGCGGCATCGGGTCTTCAGAAACACGACAGATTTTGTGACGAGGAAATGAGATGATGCAGATGTTTAAATACCCGCATGGCGAGGGCGGTTGCCTGAGCCGCTGTGAGTACGGGCCACTCCCGCACCGTGAACGCTTCTTGACTACCGATCTCACACGATTTACCCCCTTGCTAAGCAGGTGTGTTCGAAGGAAACAACGAACGCAAATCATTGCCGGCAAAGGGGGGAAAGGGCATGGCGGCTAACTCCTCTGTGAATACCTCAACGCAGGCGGGCAAACCGCAGTTGCGTAAATCCCTCAAGCTCTGGCAGGTCGTGGTGATGGGGCTTGCTTACCTGACGCCGATGACCGTGTTTGATACCTTCGGTATTGTTTCCGGCATCAGCGACGGCCACGTTCCGGCCTCCTATTTGCTGGCGCTGGCCGGCGTGCTGTTTACCGCCATCAGCTACGGCAAACTGGTGCGCCAGTTCCCGCAGGCGGGTTCCGCCTATACCTACGCGCAAAAAGCGATTAACCCGCACGTGGGCTTCATGGTCGGCTGGTCGTCGCTGCTTGATTATCTGTTCCTGCCGATGATTAACGTACTGCTGGCGAAGATTTACCTCACCGCATTATTTCCCGGCGTACCGCCGTGGGTATGGGTAGTGACGTTTGTGGCGATCCTGACTGCCGCCAACCTGAAGAGCGTAAACCTGGTGGCGAACTTTAACGCGCTGTTTGTGCTGGTGCAGATTGCCATCATCGTGGTCTTTATTTACCTGGTGGTGGACGGATTGCATAAAGGCGAGGGCGTCGGGACGGTCTGGTCGCTGCAACCGTTTATCAGTCAGAATGCGCATCTGATCCCGATTATTACCGGGGCCACCATTGTCTGTTTCTCGTTCCTCGGTTTTGACGCCGTGACGACGCTGTCGGAAGAGACGCCGGATGCGGCAAAAACCATCCCGAAAGCGATTTTCCTCACCGCGCTGTACGGCGGGTTGATCTTCATCGCCGCGTCCTTCTTTATGCAGCTGTTTTTCCCGGATATCAGCCGTTTTAAAGATCCCGATGCCGCGTTGCCGGAAATCGCCCTGTACGTTGGCGGCAAACTGTTCCAGTCCATTTTTCTGTGCACCACGTTCGTGAATACGCTGGCGTCGGGGCTGGCGTCGCATGCCAGCGTGTCGCGCCTGCTGTACGTGATGGGCCGCGACAACGTCTTCCCGGAGAAATATTTTGGTTATGTGCATCCGAAATGGCGCACCCCGGCGCTGAACGTGATCATGGTGGGCATTGTGGCGCTGTCGGCTCTGTTTTTCGATCTCGTCACTGCCACGGCGCTGATCAACTTCGGTGCGCTGGTGGCTTTCACCTTCGTGAACCTGTCGGTGTTTAACCACTTCTGGCGCAGGGAAGGGCGTAACAAAACCTGGCAGGAGAAACTGCATTATCTGATCCTGCCGCTGATTGGCGCGGCTACCGTCGCTGTGTTGTGGATTAACCTTGAGATCACCTCGCTGACGCTGGGGCTGGTCTGGGCCGGTGTCGGGGTTGTCTACCTCGGCTGGTTGACGCAGCGTTTCCGCAAGCCGCCGCCGCAGTTTGAAGGCGCAAAAGCGGAGCAGGCGTGGGAATCCTGAGGGAGGGATCGTCCGGAATGGAGAATAAATCGGCAAACGATTTAAATAGTGAAAACAGACTTTGACAAGCCCGGGGCGCCTCGTTAATATGCGCCCCGTTCACACAATTCCTCTGTAGTTCAGTCGGTAGAACGGCGGACTGTTAATCCGTATGTCACTGGTTCGAGTCCAGTCAGAGGAGCCATATTTAGAAAAGCCCGCTTAAGGAAACTTAAGCGGGCTTTTTGCTATGAGCGAGGATTAAACATCAGACTGACCATCATTATATCTGTGCCTTACTCATCTCTATCGGGACGAACGACGGTACTCCCTTCAGGAAAGGACGAATGTTATCATGAGCCCCGCTTGATTCTCCCTATTACGGGGCTTTCTGTTCATTTTCTTGAGGAGAAAATATGCACACAGTAGGCATATTCTGTGGCTCTTCTGAGGGCTGTTCACCGGCGTACATGGACGCTGCACGTCACGTAGGTAAATGGCTGGCAGAACAAGAGATACGTCTCGTTTATGGCGGCGGACGTGTTGGCTTGATGGGTGCCGTCGCTGACTCCGCTCTCGCATACGGTGGGCATGTAACGGGTGTTATTCCGAAATCTTTGCTGGAGCGTGAAATCGCTCACACCGGATTGTCCGAGCTTCATGTGGTGGATAATATGCACCAGAGAAAAAATGTGATGGCAGAACTATCATCCGGTTTTATCGCATTACCTGGTGGAGCAGGAACTGCTGAGGAAATATTTGAACAGTGGACCTGGGCGCAACTCGGAATACATGATAAACCCTGTGCGTTTCTGAATGTTAACCACTTTTATGATCCGCTAAGAGTGATGGTGCAGCAAATGGTAAGCGAAGGTTTTATGAAACAGGCCTATGCTGACATGCTTCTGTTTTCTGAAAATTTACAAGACATTATCGATTATTTTAAAACCTACGTACCCCCTGTTTCAAAGTGGACTACTCAGAACGGAAATCATCATGCCTGAACCAAAAACTATCCACATTGCTGCAGCCATCATGAAGGACGGAAAAGGACGGTTACTCCTTGTCAGGAAAAGAGACACTGCATATTTTATGCAACCCGGAGGGAAAATTGAGCCGGGAGAAAGCGCTCAGTCAGCACTGATTCGGGAACTCAGGGAAGAGCTTAACCTTGAACTATCACCTGAGGAGCTTACGCCGCTTGGGGAATTTACAGATATAGCGGCTAATGAGCCCGGTCATCTTCTTCACGCCAGTATGTTCAGCACAGAAAGATGCATTCAGGAAGTTCGACCCGCCGCTGAAATTGAGGAAATTCTCTGGTTGTCACCTTCTGATATTTCGTCCAGGCAACTGGCACCGTTAACGGCAAACAAAATTGTCCCGCACGTATGGCCATCATCAGTGTAGAAGACCCATCGCAGGATTGTCGTTTTGCCACCTCCACCTCCACCATCACCAGGAAGGTGGCAACATGCTTTTATAGTACCCCAACAATGAACTCAGTCTGACGTTAGTAGCGTCTGTTTCTGGCGCGAAGGGGACATATACAGAGCGCTGAATGTCCGTTATGAGCGAGAAGCGGACTTTGTGACTAAAGAAGTTCGCCTAAAACAGGAATTTAATTTATGAATACTTTATATCAATACTCGCAAACGTAAGCTTTTGACACAGAGAATACATCAATTAAAATGAACATTTATTAATGAAACTACTAATTAAGGGGGATATAAAGGATTAATTGCCTGTGGACTATCACTGCCTAGTGTTGTAATCTTGGATTGGTTATACCCCTTTTTTTATTATTAATTATGAGGTCGGCATGAGCAATTATGAAAAATTTTGGGATATTGGTCCACATTCCCCTTTGCCAGTTGAGGACACCTTTCATTCTTTTATTCGACAAAATGGAGGATGTGTTGTATCTGATATTTTACCAGGGAATCCTTCTTTTGAAAATGCTGATTATTCATTCAAGAACCATAATATAATAGGTGAGTTAAAAGAAATTAAAACCGAATTCCTTAACCAGAAAGGTGCAGAAATAAAGTTTTTTGAAATGATGAAGCGATTACTACAAGAATGCCCGGATTGGAAACCTTCGCTTTTAGGAGGAAATGATAATTTTCCAAATTGGTTTAAATATGAATTTGTAAGACTGGCTCGCCCGGGAATTACTAGGATTCTAAAAAAAGCAAACACACAAATTAAGGAAACAAAAAAATATTTCGATGTTCCTAACGCCAAGGGTGTTTTATTTTTTGTCAATGATGGTTTTACTGGCATTTCACCTTATTTAGTCCAAGCATTAGCTTGTGATGCATTAACTCATTCTTATTCTTCGATAAATTGTTTTGTATATATGACTTTGAATCGCTATATTACAATCAATGGTTCAAATGAACCTAAATTACTTTGGGTACCCAGTTATAGTGAGCGGGTCGATGATTCATTTGTTGATTTTATAGATGAGCTAGGTAGAAATTGGTCTGATTTCTTGGAGAGAAAAATAGGAAGTTTTACTTCCACGTACGAAGGAAGTGACCGAAGCATCCTGTTAAACTCTAAGGCTATCATCCCTCCTAACTAAAACTAGCCCGATTCCAATGACTGATTATTTACTCTATACATAACGCCCGCTTTTGACATGAAGCGTTACTGGAGGAGACTTGTACAAGTCTGCTAAATAGCCTTGAGCGGGTTAATATACTTGTGCAGGCATTGATCTGCAATATTACAGTGATATATTGAAGCCTGTATCATTGATGTATATATCTAGAGCTCCTCTATTTGTGACAACCCTCTTGCTCCGTTGTAAGAGTTATTCGCCTCATTTATAACGATATCATTACAACGTAATTTTCTCTTAGCCGTGAAAGTTAAGAGCATCATGAAAAATAATACTGCAGAGTTAACAGAAAGCATCTATATAATTGTAGGCATTATGAGCTTAAACCAATAAAATAATATTCGATACAATGTCATTCTTTAACTATAGCCAAAAGCCGATTAACCTCTTGCGTAGCCAATTTAAAAGCGGCTTCACATATTTTCAAAACCTCTTGAGATGCTTCATCAAGATCATTATAAGAATCAATAGTAGGGGTGTGATTTTCAGAGTGTAATGACTCTTGCATACATTGTTCCCATAACTTTGCTATTTCCTCAAGAGATGGGCCTATGGCCAACAGATCTAGAGCTAACATTCCCTCTGGTACTTCAAATAAATTTAAATTATCAATTGCGCGCTTTGTATTACGCATAGTCCACGGAGATACTTGCTGAAAGTCGTTTTTTTCGCCACGTTCCATTGCCGTACGGACCTCATTCATTAACGTTAACGAACGTATTATCAACGCTCTTACTATATGCATTTTTGCCAAATCTGACTCGGCTACTTTTCTTTTTTCAAGTTGTTTTTCATGTTTAATTTGATTGGCTGAAATCATACCAGCAATAATTATTGCTAAAATACTACCAATGGCTTGAATCCAGGCCGGAACGATTGATTTTATCATATCTTTTTCGGAAAAATCGATATAGGTAATACCTTTCATAGATAATAACAGAATCACTGCCAAAGAAAATATAGATACTATTTTTTTCATGACAATCTTTTTCCCTTTATCTCATTACATCAAATCACGCAACTTTCATCATAATAAAACAATGAAAGAATTATGAATCGCAAAGGTTATATACGGTGAGTATATGATACAATAATCACCAACGGTCCTCCATTTTTATCCACTATGCTCTGCCATTAATAGAATTAAATCAAGTGTTCATACGTCCGCTACTGGCACTAAGCAGCCTGTCAACCTATTTCCGCTCAGTAGCATCCTCATCGTTTGATTTAAAGGCATTTGTGAAAAATGGCAGGCATGTTTTTTCACTCGGTGCTGACAACGATGCGTTGTGTTACCTGTATCAGATTTCCAGAGCCCACCTTCGTGGGCTCATGCCTTCCACACTTACGACAGTACTGCTCCCCGCCCACGCAAATCGGCCATAACAAATTGTGACAAGTCGGTGAGGGCAGGGACAAGCTGGCTGATGGTTGTCAGCGTATGTGCTATCTGACAACGATAGTTTTCTGACATGAGGTTAGCATCTCCCTTTGCCAGCAAGTCACCTAAAAAAGCCAGGCAGTGGCATAACCCCGCGCGGGTTTCGTCGCAGCGCCAGGAGAGCATCAGACATTCGCCGTCATCCATTCTGGAAAAATCAATATTCGCCAGTGCGCCTGCCATATCAGAATAGTGAATGTCCGTATAGCGCAGTGAGTCGGTATATATGTTTGTGGTAGCATCAGCGTTAGCCATAGCATTATCTCCGTTAATGTTGTGGTCAGAGGCCCGGCATGTGTTCGCGCACTGCCGGGCTTCATTTCAGTTGCATTACACCTCGTCATTGCGGTGTAATTACAATAAGACTATGCTACGGAATTTGTAATTACAATGTCAACACAAAAGGCGAAAACCGATCAGTACCAAATCAGACTTTCTCATGAGTTTCGTATACAGCTTGAAGAGCAGGCGCGTAAGGATGGCGACAGTACGCTGGCGACCTGGCTAAAACGGATACTGCGAAAGGAATTGCAATCTCGAGGGATCGAGCCGAAAGGATAATAAAACGCAGACGGCCTCCACTGGCAATCAATAGGGAGGCCGTATGTTCTCTGCTCCAGAACGTTATCAACCTGGCCCCTCACTTCCTGCCGCCAGCAGCGGCACCACGACGTCACTGATGGGCGTTGGAATCTGATGTAAGCGACCATAACGCTGTATCACGCCGTTGCGGATATCCCACTCCATCGGGCGATTGGCCTGACGGTCGGCGAGAATAGAGGTACTTAAATCCGCAGGGGCGCGATGAAAACCGTCGATGATCTCCTGCAGAACGCTATCGGGCAGTTCTGCGCCTTCCGCACGGGCTACCGTCAGACATTCGCGCAGATAAGCCAGCGCCAGTTCAGTGATATCCTCGCGGGCGAACATTCCGGCACGGCGATTCGCCAGCACCATCAGACCCGCGACGGCGTTCTGCAACAGTTTGCGCCAGGCGATGGAGATAAAATCAGCAGACAGCTCAACCGCGCAGCGCGTGCCCGCGAGCGCATCTACAACCCGTTTTACCTGCGGCACATGCGGCAGCGTCAGGCGCGGTCTGGCGCGTAACCATACCGAAGCATCAGGCTCGCGCTGGGCCGGGAACCACACCACCGACGGCAACACTTTTGCGCCGTTAACAAAGGGTTTCAGCTGTGTTTCCTGTTCGACGCCATTTTGCAGTGCGCACACAACAGTATTTTCATCGCACAATGCGGCCAGCCACCCGGCGCTGTCAGCGACCTGAGTCGTTTTCAACGCGACAAACACCAGATCGAACGGGTGGCTTATCGTCGCCGGATTGCTCAGTACCGGACCTGGTACGACAATTTCACCCTCATCATGACGCAAAATTAACTGCGAATGCGCGGTGCGCCCGCAAAGAACGGGGGTACGGTCAACTTCGTGAAGTACAGCGGCGATGGTCGTACCGATAGCCCCCGGACCAACAAGCGCAATCGAGAGATGGTCAGACATCGTGTATTCTCCTGATTTGATTAACCTATCATCAGCGTACCGGCGGCAATCATTGTGCACGTCAGCATTTTTCTCAGCGTTAACGTTTCGCCGAGAAACAGATAACCCAGCACAGCGGCAAACAACACGCTGGTTTCACGTAATGCAGAGACAGCCCCCATTGGCGCTGCTGTCATGGCATAAATGATGATGCCGTAAGCGAGCAGCGAAACAAGACCGCCCCCTGCCGCACGGAGTAAATCGGGTCGCCAGCAGAGCAAACTTTTACTGTCGCGCAATGTGATATAGAGTGCTGGCATCATCACACCCCATAATGCGCTCATCCATACGGTATAGGAAAGCGCGTTGCCGGAGACGCGCACACCCATACCATCCACGACGCTATACGCGGCGATAAACGCCCCTGTAGCAAGGGGATATTGCAAACCTGACATCACCCGTTTGCGCCCAACGGCGGCAAGCATCAGGATGCCGACGGAAATGAGTGTGATACCGAGAAGGGTGCTCAGTTCAATTCTTTCCCCGGCGAACAGTGCCGCCGCACAGGTCACCATCAGTGGTGAAGAACCGCGTGCTATCGGGTAGGTCTGGCCGAAATCTCCGCTCCGATAGCTGCGTATCAGACACAGGTTATAGCCGACATGCAGCAGTGCCGAGAGCAGCGCGTATTTCCAGCTGGCGCTGTCAGGGGCTGGCAAAAACAGTGCGGTTGCGGCACAGGTCACGGCGATCGTCAGACACATAATGGTCATCGACCATAACCGGTCAGTCCCGCCGCGCAACAAGGCGTTCCAGCTGGCATGTAGCAGAGCGGCAAATAATGTAAGTAAAACAATATGAATGGGCATATCCTGATGCTAAACGGCATGTGCCCGAATGAAAAGTGAAGTGTTGTCATTAAACTATGAGCAAATACTCATACTTCAACGGTAACTGAGCTGCGCCTGTTGTGATTCCGCCAGTAACCATTTACGGAAATGAATGATGTGCGGTTGCGTTTCGATACCTTTCGGGCAGACGAAATAATAGGCGGCGGGGGAAGGAAAAGGCACATCAAAGAGGCGCACCAGACTGCCATCAGCAATCTCTTTTTCAACATGCCCGCTGCGTGCTAATGCAATGCCCTGACCGAGTAGCGCGGCTTCAATCGTCATATTAGTATCCGCGAAACGAACGCTTTCATGCAGCACATCCGTGTTCAGGCCGATAAACTTAAACCAGACATCCCATTTCGGCACCAGATCCGCGCCATCACGCATAAGAAGGGGGTAACGCAGCAGTTCGGCAGGTTCGTCGGGTATGCCAAAACGTTGTAATAGCGCCGGGCTGGCAACCGGAAATAGCTGCTCGCGGAACATAAATTCTGTGTGCAGCGCCGGATAATTACCATGGCCAAAACGGATCGCCACATCGGAATCGGTACTGGCGAAATTGATGGCTTTGTCAGTGCTTTCCAGCGTTACCAGAATTTCCGGATGCAAACGTGCCAAACCTGGCAGGCGGGGCAGCAGCCATTTCAGGGCGAAAGAGTAAGTGGTATTAACCCGCAATCGCACCCGGCCTTTTTGCTCTCGAAGATCGGCAAGTGTGGTTTCAAGCTTACTAAAGAATTCGCGCACCAGGGGAGCAAGCGCTGCACCAGCCGGGGTCAGCCTGAGGGTTTTCCCTCGCTCAAAAAGCTGCACGCCCCAGATTTCCTCCAGATTTTTCAGCTGATGACTGACCGCGCTTTGTGTAATAAACAGCTCTGCGGCCGCTGAGGTAAATGTGGTATGGCGGGTGGCAACTTCAAATGTACGCAGCGTGGCGGTAGGGGGGAGGTCACGCATGATGTCGTTCCTGTTAATGAGCTAACACTCATAACACGATATGCCGGATCCTTTGCAAAAGAAACTGCGACAGAAAGATTAGCAAGGTAATCGTAATCACGGGCGTCAGCGGCAGACCGTTAAAGATTCCTTTACTACTATCCTTTTTAGATTATATTGATAATCTAAAATCATATTGAGGTATTCCATGAAAGTGAGTCGGGCGAAGGCCGAGGAGAATCGTCGCGCTGTTGTTAAGGAAGCAGCGAAACTTTTTCGCGAACACGGCATTGACGGTGTTGCTTTGAGCGGAATTATGGGTGCTGTGGGCCTGACGCAAGGCGGGTTCTACAAGCAGTTCGGGTCAAAAGATGATCTTGCGGTTGAAGCGTGCGAGCAGGCGATGGCGGCAAATATTGACACGCTGAATTCGCTCATTAACAGCAGCAATGGCGATGTGATGGCGGCGATCATCGACCGATATCTCTCGCCCGAGCACCGGAACAATCCCGCCGTGGGCTGCGCGATTGCTGCCCTGGTGGCGGACGTCGCCCGCCGGGAGGGGCCAATCCGCCAGAGTTTTGAGAACGGTATTCGGGGCTATTCAGAGGTTATTGAGAAAGCCCTTTCCCGTAGTCAGGGGGAGACACAAAACGATATGAATGCCCTCGCTATTCTGTCAATGATGGTCGGCGCGCTGATGTTGTCACGCGCCGTAGAAGACGAAAATTTGTCACGACGAATTCTGGAAGCTGCGGCTGACGCGTTACCTGGATCCAGCAAAACGGCTGCGTTCACCGAACAGTAGCCAGCGGTTTCCTGCTCTTACGCTCGAGTCCAGGTGGCTTGTGCAAGCAAATAGTCAACTAACCTGATCAACGGGAGTGAATATGCGTTACAAACTCTTTGGTAAACACTCGGGCCTGCGGGTATCAGAACTCGTATTGGGCGCCGGTACTTTTGGGACGCGCTGGGGACACGGCGCCGGACCTGACGAGGTTCGCCGCATCGTCGATACCTACGCCGATGCCGGTGGGAATTTCATCGACACCGCCAATGGCTATCAGTTTGGTGAATCCGAGGAGATCCTCGGTGACTTACTGGTTGGCCGCAGGAATCAATTCGTGCTGGCGACGAAGTATACGTCGCAGACGGACCCTTCGGAGGGCATCCTCACCAGTGGTAATAGCCGCCTGTCGATGATTCGCTCGGTAGAAGCGAGTCTGAAGCGCCTCAAAACCGACCGCATTGATCTGCTCTGGGCGCACTTTCCTGATCAGGTGACGCCGTCCGAGGAGATCGTCCGTGGTTTCGATGACCTCGCCCGGGCTGGTAAGATCCTCTACGCCGGGCTGTCCGATTTTCCCGCGTGGCGCCTGGCGCGTACTGCCACTATTGCCGAGCTGCGAGGCGCTGTGCCGATTGCCGCGCTGCAACTGGAATATAGCCTGGTCGAACGCACGGTTGAACACGAAATGCTGCCCGCTGCGCACGGACTCGGTCTTGGCATCGTCGCGTGGTCGCCGCTTGGCGGCGGTATGCTCACCGGTAAATATCGCAAAGGTGAAAGCGGACGCCGGGAAGGCTTCGGGGGCAAGGTTTTCCAGGCCGAAGATTCACCACAGCGGACCGCAATTCTTGATGCCGTCGAAGCCGTCGCCAGCGAGGCGGGTGTGACAGCGGGTGAGGTTGCCATCGCGTGGGTCGCCGCCAGGGGAGCGTTGCCGATCATCGGTCCTCGTACTCATGAGCAGCTCGAGCAAAACCTCGCCTCGGTGAAGCTCACGCTCACCCCTGAGCAAATCGGGAAGCTCGACCAGGCCAGCGCGATTCCGGCAACCTTCCCGCATCGGATGTATACCGAGCCGTCCACTATCCAGCTCTATACGGGTGGCAAAGCCGATCTGTTTGATTTGCCTGCTGACCCGGTAGCGTAAGGGTTTTCTGCTTGCGTGATAGGGAGATCGCGCCAGCAGCGCAGGTCATCGTGCAGTTGAGCTCCTGGCTGGGCTCGCCGTTAGTCGCAAGACTGCGAGATATAGCGAATTAATGGGGTAAGATCAGCATGCTGTTCCATTTCCCGTAAATAACACAGGATATTTAATGAGATGGTCACTCCCTCCTTCCCGGTACTATGCTGAGGACAGGCTTTCATTCGGAGAACTATCATGGAAAACATTGCGCTCATTGGTATCGATCTGGGTAAAAACTCTTTCCATATTCATTGCCAGGATCGTCGCGGGAAGGCTGTTTACCGTAAAAAATTTACCCGGCCAAAGTTGATCGAATTTTTGGCGACATGCCCCGCTACAACCATCGCAATGGAAGCCTGTGGCGGTTCTCACTTTATGGCACGCAAGTTGGAAGAGTTGGGGCATTCCCCAAAGCTGATATCACCACAATTTGTCCGCCCGTTCGTTAAAAGCAATAAAAACGACTTTGTCGACGCCGAAGCTATTTGTGAAGCTGCATCGCGTCCGTCTATGCGTTTTGTGCAGCCCAGAACGGAATCTCAGCAGGCAATGCGGGCTCTGCATCGTGTCCGTGAATCCCTGGTTCAGGATAAGGTAAAAACAACCAATCAAATGCATGCTTTTCTGCTGGAATTTGGCATTAGCGTTCCCCGAGGAGCTGCCGTTATTAGCCGACTGAGTACCATTCTTGAGGATAATAGTTTGCCTCTTTACCTCAGCCAGTTATTGCTGAAATTACAACAGCATTATCACTATCTTGTTGAGCAGATTAAAGATTTGGAATCCCAGTTGAAACGAAAGTTGGACGAAGATGAGGTTGGACAGCGCTTGCTGAGCATTCCCTGCGTCGGAACACTGACAGCGAGTACTATTTCAACTGAGATTGGCGACGGGAAGCAGTACGCCAGCAGCCGTGACTTTGCGGCGGCAACAGGGCTTGTACCTCGGCAGTACAGCACGGGAGGTAGGACGACATTGCTGGGAATTAGTAAGCGAGGTAATAAAAAGATCCGAACTTTGTTGGTTCAATGTGCCAGGGTATTCATACAAAAACTGGAACACCAGTCTGGCAAATTGGCCGATTGGGTCAGGGATTTACTGTGCCGGAAAAGCAACTTTGTCGTCACTTGTGCTCTGGCAAACAAGCTGGCCAGAATAGCCTGGGCCCTAACGGCACGACAGCAAACTTATGTAGCATAACGGCAGAAATACACCGGTTTAAAGAATTACTGATCTGGTTTTGCGAATACTGATATTGATGATACTAACGGCCCACCGGCCTGTTGAGGAACCTGTAAAACGGAAAGGCTCATTGAAGCCGTATATTTTCTGGAGGTTCATCAGGCGCGGAACTCATCAAGGCGCGGGAATAAAATCCCATTCAGACGCCGGATAGATTCAAGCAAGCCAACTTGTCGTCAAAATCGGTGTTGCAAAAACGGGAGTGACCATAGATTCCGTTTCCTGCCCGGCGAGATGGCTGGTCGCCGCGCGGAATTTTTGTTCGATTTGATGCGTATTTACCTCATCTGTTGCATCCATAACCTGTGCCACATACTGCGTACCATCATGTAACCGTATGCTGACGCTGGCCTGCCGTTTGGGAAAGCGTGCTGTTGCCTCAGCGGATTCAACAACCTGTACTTTCGCCGCCAGCGCGTTGACGTCGGGATCATGCAGAATAGCGGGCCGGAACTGACGCAGCGACACCTCACCAAACAGAATGGCGACTGACAGACAGTAGGGTAGCGAAAATTTAGCCGCATCTTCTGTATCAGACTTTAATTCCCGGGTGATATCGACCGCGACTTTATAGGTTTCCACGGTGATTTGTTTGATGTGCTCGGGAGAGATGGTGTGCTGTTTCAGCAAACTGAATAGCGCATCCAGCGGCGAGTTGGTGTGACCGCAGGACGCATAGATTTTATAAAATGCCGTATCCGAGATGAGTGTGGCTTCGCTGGGATTTCTCAGAATATCAAGATGCGCCTCAGTACAGGTCGATGAAATAAATCCTTTTTTCCCGGTGATGGCGGTGGGGGAGCCTGTGTAACCAAGCTTAGCCAGTGAGACCGCATAGATCGCGTTCTGACAGGCATTACCAATCGTCAGTGCCTTAGCATGCGTTCCGAATGATTCCTGAATTCCGCTGGCAAGGGTCGCCACAATACCCAGCGCGTGACAGGTCTGTTGTGGATCTAACCGCATCAGTGACGCCGCCGTGGCCGTTGCCGCAAAGGCGCCGCAGGTCCCTGTAGTATGCCAGGTAGCATAATGCGAAGGGTTCACGGCTTGCCCCAATCTGGCGAAAAGATCATAGCCCAGAATCAACGCCTTAAGAAAATCCTCTGTGCTGGCGTTCAGCTTTTCGCCAAGCGCCAGCGCTACGGGCAGCGTAACTGAACCGGGGTGACCGATAGCTTTACGATGACCATCGTCCAGTTCACAAACATGACCAATAATACCGTTAACCAGCGCTGCGTTACCGGCAGGATATTTACCTTGCGCACCAATGATCGTCGCTTCCTGAATTCCCTGTGACTGGGAAAAAAACTGCCGTGCAATCGTTGACTGGGGGTAGTGAGCGCCAGTGATGGCGCAGCCAAGCCAGTCAATAATTCGATATTTGATATCCTGAATATACTTGTTATCAATGTTGGCATAATCGCACCCGGCGATAAAGTCGGCCAGGTTTTGTTGGATCCTGTCCATCGTTGCTCCTCGATAAAAAGATGTCCTTTAAAAAAAGGACATCAATAAAGAACGCTTTATTAAGACGGAAGTATAAAGATGAACGTCAAAATAAAGTTAACCACGGCACAAAGAATGAGCTGCACGGCATTGCGTTTTACAATCTGGAACGGAGATACCCCTGCAATCCCGGCAATGGCGACAATCGCACCCGTTACGGGAGAAAGTGTACGACCGAAACCGGTCATCGTTTGTAAGGGGAGCAGCATCGCGGCGGAATGTACGCCAAATTTTGTCGCCAGCTCCGGAATCAACGCGGCAAAAGAGAAGAAAGGGGCGTTACCTGAACCCATCAGGAAAGCCACGACACCAATGACCAGACTCATGAATAAGATCATGAAACCAGCCCCCAGGCCGATGCCTTCCACGCCAGTAATCAGCGAGTTCACCGAGCCGATTGCGATCAACCCTTCACCAAAAACCTGGCCGGCAACGATCAGCGCGACCACCACGGTGAGTTGTTTACCCAACCCTTCAAAGAAGGATTTCATGCCAGCCATGACATCCAGCCCTTTGCGGGTGCGAATAAATTCAAACGCCATGGCAATAAAGGTACTAAGCACAATCGCCGTGGGAACATCGACTTTGATATTGATACCGAACTCACCCAGAACCACCGGGTTAAACGCCAGCAGGATCACCAGAGGAATAATCGGCAACAGGGCATAAATTTTAGGTATGGAAAGTTGTTGATCGGTTTGCTCCTGATGGAATTTTTCCCGCAGCACCATTTCTTCCGGATCAGGACCTTCACGGCGATCCCAGTAACGCTGAACGAAATAATGGGAAATCAGCATCGTGAGCATCAATGGAAAATAGATGATCAGCTGCCAGTTGAGGAAATATTCTGCCCATTCGATTCCCGCTGTTTTTGCCGCCAGCAGACAATTGGCCGAACCTGGGCCGAGGTCAAAAAAACGGCTCGAACCAATGATCGCCACTGCTGTTAAACGGGAAACCCCTGCGCGGATCATGACCGGGTATAACGTGACCATGAGCATTAACGCCAGCCCGGATGCGCTGGGGATCGCCATACCGACAATTTGCGAAATAATAAATCCCATGCAAGCCAGAACATAGGGCGACTTAATATATTTCAACGGCCCGCCAACAATAGCGTAGAGCGCCTGGCCTGCATTAAGGGTATCCATATAGCGGGAAAACCCACCCATCGCCATAATCGATAACCCTAACCCGGCCAGATTAGATGACATAATCTGTTGAACGACCAGAAAGATATCGAAGAAACCATTACCGGTCGATTTTTTTAATACCAGTCCCGGCCCTAAATCAAATAATACCGAAAGACTCAATAACACCACGCCAGCTATCAATAAAATGGCGGTGGCGTAACCTTTCTTTGCTATCGCCCAGGCAACCCAGGCGATAACAAATAATGATATGATCAATCCCATTGTTCTATCCTCATTCAGGACAAAAAGGGACTCTCCCAGTTTGCCCCAGGGAATATGACGAGAAACAGGACGCATAATAAATACAGGTGTTATTATTTATTCTGAATATTTTTAAAAGGTTAAATAATTGCAAACCATTTTCTGTGGCAATAAAAATATCAGATGCAAGCAAACGTACCTATGACCGGTTGCTTTACTTAATTAATTTATTCTGCTGCGGATATTTTATCCGTATTTTGTCCCAATGTATAATGTCTTTTACCATTAATGACAAATTTATTGCACCGTTTCTTTTGGTGACTCGGCGATAGATTTATCTGTCAATTCCTGGCCAATTCCCGGGAGATCAGGAATTTCATATTGACCATTTTTCGGCAGATAATCGTATTTACAGGTATTCCGGTTTCCTTCCAGCAATGCATAGCGATGCAGTTCGTGAATAGCGAAGTTAGGGATCGCGCATTCCAGTTGTAACGATGCTGCGGTCATAATTGGACCTCCGCACACATGAATCTGGCATGTGGTATCGTAGATATGCCCCATATCACAAATCTTTTTCGCTTCACTCAGGCCGCCACACGTTCCCAGATCGGGCTGGATCAAATCAATAATATGTTCTTCAAAGAATGGCCGGAATCCCCAGCGGGTATAAATGCGTTCACCCGCAGCGATGGGAATATTCACATTTTGTTTGACTTCTTTTAGCTGCCCGGAATTGAGCGCCATGGTGGGTTCTTCATAGGCGGAAATACGGAACTCTTCGATCATTTTACCAAAACGGATCGCGGACGCGGTATCTGTCAGGGCGTGCGCCTCAACGATAATATCAATAGCATCACCAACCGCTTCACGAATGGCTTTGATGCGTTTATACCCCACCATTAAGTCGCGGTCAGCAAAGACACCGTACAAATTCCGTTTTTTCAAACCACCCTGTTCATCGATTTCATTGACGTCGACTTTTATCGCGTCATAACCCTCGGCGAGGGCTTTTTCTGCCGCTGCCGCATATTGTGCCGGTGTGGTCAGGATCTCTTTCTTTGCGGCGTCTCCCCAGCCAAACTGTAACTGACTGGCGTAAGTGCGCAATGAGTCACGGCATTTGCCTCCTAAAAGTTGATAGCAGGGGACATTAAGTGCCTTGCCTTTAATATCCCATAATGCGATATCAATCGCGCTCATTCCGGCGGAAACCACTGTACCACCGCCTTGTCCCCAGAATGTTTTCTTCTGCATTTTGTCCCAGATCTTCTCGCTTTGCATCGGGTCCATGCCGATAATAATCGCAGCAAGATCTTTCGCCATGCCGAATCCGGCGGAGGCACCTACACCGTATGCCATCCCCACTTCGCCAAACCCGGAAATACCTTCGTCGGTATTAATGCGCACCACAATCGGACGCCATTTAGCCACTGCCGACTGTAGCGGGTTTTTTACATCAATAATGTCAACGCTGACAATTTTCATTTTTAATTCTCCTGAATAAATGTGTCTCATGATTAAATGACACGGTCATTTAAAAAAGTAATGACACTTTTTATAAACTGGCTGGTTAATATTCGGTATTTCTGAATAGGTTATTTTTCTGCTGTAATATACTCCATTATTTCCCGAGCCCGTTTTTTAATACACTCATAACGGCTATTTCCTTTACAATCCATTGTCACAACAAAAGGTCCAAATTGTTCTACCGTCATTACCCACATCGCTTCCGGCATCCCATTTTCCAGCCAGTACACATTCTTTACCGCTTTCACACCCGCGGCAAGTACCACTGCGCATCCGGGAGCGGCCTGAAGATAAGCCTGTTTGTATTTTTTGAACGCATCCAGACTGTCTTGTCCCATACCACCTTTACCGATGATCAGTTTCACGCCCAGGCTACCGACAAAGTCAGCATGGGGCTCCATACGAATGGATGTCGTTGGGCCAATAACATGTAATTTCCAGTGATTCTGCTGATCTTTGATCATTACCGGGCCCGCGTGGAAAATGGCGCTGCCGGCTAAGTTTTCCGGTAACGCTTCCCCACGTTGCACCAGTTCGCGAATTTGCAGATGCGCCATATCGCGCGCCGTGCAAACCGTACCGTTCAGATAGACAGTATCGCCAATATTCAGTTTTTCGATTTCTTCATCCGCGACAGGGAGTGTCAGGGTATGTACCGTCATGATTATTCCTCCACCTGAAAAAGAGTTTCCCGATGCCCATCGGGATAAAGTCGAATACCGAAACGGCGCGCTACCCAACAATGGAAATTAATAGTGACAGGGCAAATTGCGGTGTGTGTGGCGGCATAGGCTATTTTCACCGCCAGTGTTGTGGTTTTGCCACCCACGCCAGCCGGACCAATATTTAACTGATTAATTTCTTCCAGTAATTCCTGCTCCAGCTTATCCAGCAATGGATCCGGGTTGTGATCCAGCCAGTTACGCGTGCTGATAGCCTCGCGACTGAGCTTGGCACTGACATCCATTTGCCCGCCGAGGCCGATACCAATGGCGGACGGTGGGCACGGAAAACCCCCGGCATTAATCACGGTATCCAGCACCAGTTTTTTCAGGCCGCTGTAGTCTTTACCCAATGTGGCCGGGGTCAGGATTTTTGATATGTTCCCCAGTTCTGCGCCGCATCCTTTGGCGCTCATGATGATTTCCACGAATTTCTGCCCTGGAACATAGCGCAATTCCACGTTAGGTACGCCCGCGCCAGTACTGTCACCAGGGTTGTGGCGAGTGAGGGGGTGCACAATGCTTGGGCGAATCAGTCCCTTTAGTGTCGCTTCGGTAATGGCTTTGGGTAAAAAACTCAGCAAGTCGTCCATATCGAATGCTTCACCGAAACGGATCCAGACGGTGGGGTAGCCGGGGGACTGACACACCGGTTTGTTCTCTGCGCCGGCGAGCGCAACGTTGCTGATCATGGTTTCCAGAAAGACTTTCGCCCCGGGATCGCTTTCTCTGTTGCGGGCTTGCCGCAACATATGCAGGGCATCGGGTGAGATGGTGGTACAGGCCTTATGCAGCAGGTCGTAGACCTCTTCATAAGTAATTCCGAGTTTTTTCATTAAGTTATCCTCATTGCTTCCTTTGATTTAATGGTGGTTTTTCCGCTGGAACTGGCGCATCTGACTAACCAGAATACGATAATATATAATAAATCATATATTATATATAATAGCAGAAAAGAAGGCCGAAAAAGAGATCAAGATCTCTCTCCGGGCAATGCGATCATCGCGAGTTCAAAGTGGTAGCAGAGGCGAAAAGAGGGCGGTTAGCCGGAAAAACAGGGAAGGAGGGTTTGCATCGTGAGGCGTTGAAAGCGCGGGGAAAATCGTGTTCCGGAGAGAGACTGGAATTCTTCTCCTTTGCATATGAAATCAGTAGACGCCCCACTCAGGATGTAGGTTACAATTGAGCGTTGTGGCGCATCCGTCCACCGGGCCCTCGGTTACTCTTAAGCGATCATATTGTTATGAAGATTACCACCAAGACTAAATCTAAGCTTATTTATGATGATCTGAAGCACAGGATCCTATCTGGTGAAATCAAAGCAGATACCCGTCTTATCATTCATCAACTGGCACTCTCTTACGACAGCAGCGACATACCGGTTCGTGAAGCGCTTAAGGAACTGGCCGCGGAAGATCTGGTTGAAATGAGCCCTCATAAAGGTTCACGCGTAAAACGGCTATCCATCAAAGAAATGCAGGATATGCTTGAAATACGGAAAACACTGGAACCGCTGGCGGCCCGACTGGCGGCTGAACACGCGACGCCGGAACTGATTGCGTCGCTTGAAACATTGCACCAGCAATTGATTAAACTGGCCGAAGAGAAAAATTACTCTGAATACTCCACGCTCAATCGCCAGTTTCATGAGTTAATCATAGAAGCGAGTGATAACAGCTATCTGAAGAAAATACTCAGCGAATTACTGGCTAACGAGCGGCGCACGAAAACCATTTTCGATCTCTTCCCTGAAGTGGTGGTGATTTCTATACAGGAGCATCAGGAATTCATTCAGTTGCTGAAAGAAAGGAAAGGAAAAGAGCTGGCTGAATTGATGTGGCGACACAAGACGCGCTCCTATGACAAATTGCAGAGCTACTTTGCGCAGATGATGACCTCATCAGACGATTAAAGGAGCGGCCTATCTGTTTGATTTGCCTGCTGACCCGGTAGTGTAAGAGTTTTCTGCTGGCGCTTTGTCCCCGGCAGACAATGCTGATGTCAGTAATTCAAGTTCCTTTGCAATGAAATCGATGAATACTTTCACTTTTATCGGCACTGTGCGCCCAAATCCATGTACAACCTGCACGGGAACAGGCATCAGACTGACGTTGGCCATGACGCGTTTTAATCGGCCCTGATGAATATCATCCTGAACTGTACTCATTAAAATTTGTGCAATGCCCAGTCCATTAATAGCGGCTATACGCATGGCTTCACCGCTGTCAGCATCGAATGTTCCTGTAACGGGAATATGCGAACCGTCTGCTAACCTGATGGGTAATACCTTTGCGCCTGTTCGATACCTGACGTGGCGATGCAGCTCAAGATCTGCGAGTGTTTTCGGTTCATTATTTTGGGTTAAGTAGTCAGGTGAGGCGACCAGAACCAGTGGCAGGTCAGTAAGCCGTCTGGCGTATAATTCACTGTCTGAGATGTGCCCGAGCCTCAGGGCCACATCAAAGCCCTCCCGAATAATATCGACATACCGATCACTTAAATTGATATCCAGTGATAAACCGGGATGCTGTTGTACGAGCCGGGACGTGACAGATGTCAGCAGCATACGGCCAATATCATTCGGCATACTAATGCGCAGCTTCCCGATAGCCTGCGCTCTAAACGCTATCGTGCTATCCGCTTCATCCAGCCCCCGAAGCAATGGTGCGACGTTTTCATAATAGATTTGCCCCTCGCCCGTGAGCATAAATGAGCGTGTAGAACGCAGAAAGAGCTTTACCCCAAGTCGCCGTTCCAGACGTGAAACGCTTTTTGATACTGCAGATGGCGTGGTATCCAGCAGTTTTGCGGCACCCGTAAATGAACCTGCTTCAACCGCACGCACAAAGGCAGACAAACTATGTAAGGTGTTGGTAGCCATTGATGACATTCCGGAATAAATGTTTGCTTCATTGTATGACTACCGTGACAAATTTGTCTCAAATAAAATCCTCTGAAACGACGGGCACAGGAATAACAGAGGAGACAAATATGGGAAGCTTAGACGATAAAGTTGCTGTCATTACAGGCGGCAATAGCGGTATTGGGCTGGCAATCGCCAGGTTGTTCGTTGCTCAGGGAGCTCGGGTGATCATCGTTGGGCGCCGGGACGAGGCAGTAAAAGAAACGGTAGCTCTGTTAGGCGATAAGGCATCAGGTGTGGTTGGCGATATCAGTGACATAACGACACATGAGCGCGTTGCTGCGCTTGGCAGGGATAAATTCGGTGAAATTGATATTTACGTGGCGAACGCAGGAGTGATCAATATTCAACCTGCCGATAAGGTGGGTGCTGAAGAGTACGATCAGCAGTTTGCAACCAACACCCGTGGCGTGTTCTTTGGCGTACAAAAAATCCAGCCAGTGATGCGTGAAGGTGGCTCAATAGTGCTGATAAGTTCGATAGCGTCTGACAAAGTCTTGCCAGGGCATACAGTGTATGCCGGGACAAAGTCAGCAATAGAGGCTTTCGCACGTAGCTGGGCCGTAGAATTCAGCGCCAGAAAAATCCGGGTGAATACTCTCAGCCCCGGACCAACGCAAACCCCAATATTAACTAAGCTCGGGATTGACGCTGAGACGGAACAACAATTTGCCGGGATGATCCCCCTGGGCCGAATGGGACATGCTCAGGACCTGGCGAATGCGGCACTTTTTCTTTCGTCAGAGGCGAGTCAGTTTATCACCGGTACCACACTGAAGGTCGACGGTGGAATGTCGTTGACTTGAGCAAAAGCGTTATCCGTCTTTTGCTGTAGTTTCACATAGTAGATATCAGTCTGAACTCATTTATTGAAGGCCGGGAAGCTATCGCCCGGTCTGGTCTTGAGGATATTTGGTCCGCTTTGAGCGAGAAACGGAAGTTAGGATACCTAATTATCACTCGTTGTAGATTTACACAGTTCGCTTTGAATTTTGTCCAATAACTCATCGGTTAAACCGTATTTTAGTGCAGCGTTACGACCTATAGGATAGAGGATATCTTCAACAGAATTAAATAGTTCGATTGAATCATTAAGCTCCTTAATCATTTGATCCCGTCCATTTTTATTAATGAAATCTACTGCATGGTCGACAAAAAAAGAGTGCGCTAGCCAGTTTCTTTTTTTTAAGGTTGTTGAAAGCATAACTTCAATATTACTATCAAGAAGTTCAAGTTTTCTAATAAGGCCTAAAAGCTGTCCCATTGTTTTCTCAGACAATACCTTATCAAACTTGTCAAACTCTACTTCCCACTTATCGTGGGTAGTAAATGTGGGCACATTCGTTGTAAAAAAATCGAAGAAAATGAGAAGTTGAACTATCGACTGCTCTACACATTGTGTGACCTGCCCCCACGATTAGATACAACACTCAGTTAGTAACGCCGGAATCTTCATTCTCAGAATGACCCTTTCTCCAGCCCGCTGCAAATTCAGACGGTGTCTGATAATTCAGCGTGGAGTGCGGGCGGCATTCGTTATAATCCTGCCGCCAGTCATTAATAATTTTCCTGGCATGAACGATATCGCTGAACCAGTGCTCATTCAAACATTCATCGCGAAATCGTCCGTTAAAGCTCTCAATAAATCCGTTCTGCGTTGGCTTGCCCGGCTGGATTAAGCGCAACTCAACACCATGCTCAAAGGCCCATTGATCCAGTGCACGGCAAGTGAACTCCGGCCCCTGGTCAGTTCTTATCGTCGCCGGATAGCCTCGAAACAGTGCAATGCTGTCCAGAATACGCGTGACCTGAACGCCTGAAATCCCAAAGGCAACAGTGACCGTCAGGCATTCCTTTGTGAAATCATCGACGCAGGTAAGACACTTGATCCTGCGACCGGTGGAAAGTGCGTCCATGACGAAATCCATCGACCAGGTCAGATTGGGCGCCGCCGGACGGAGCAGCGGCAGACGTTCTGTTGCCAGCCCTTTACGACGTCTTCTGCGTTTTACGCCCAGGCCACTGAGGTGATAAAGCCGGTACACGCGCTTATGATTAACATGAAGCCCTTCACGGCGCAGCAACTGCCAAATACGACGGTAGCCAAAACGCCTGCGCTCCAGTGCCAGCTCAGTGATGCGCCCTGATAAATGCGCATCAGCAGCCGGACGGTGAGCCTCATAGCGGCAGGTCGACAGGGATAAACCTGTAAGCCTGCAGGCACGACGTTGCGACAGACCGGTCGCATCACACATCAACATCACGGCTTCCCGCTTCTGGTCTGTCGTCAGTACTTTCGCCCAAGAGCCACCTGAAGCGCCTCTTTATCCAGCATGGCTTCGGCAAGCAGCTTCTTGAGTCTGGCGTTCTCTTCCTCAAGCGACTTCAGGCGCTTAACTTCAGGCACCTCCATACCGCCATACTTCTTACGCCAGGTGTAAAACGTGGCATCGGAAATGGCATGCTTGCGGCAGAGTTCACGGGCGGGTACCCCAGCTTCGGCTTCGCGGAGAATACTGATGATCTGTTCGTCGGAAAAACGCTTCTTCATGGGGATGTCCTCATGTGGCTTATGAAGACATTACTAACATCGGGGTGTACTAATCAACGGGGAGCAGGTCATGTGCTCTATACATCGCAAGACCAAAGTATGCGTAGACCTCTTTACAGTGTTCAGAAGTATCCATGGTGTGACCTTGCCTATTCAAATTATCTTCATTTTGTGCACTAACATAGCATGATGTTAGCAACGTCCGCTCCTGGCACGAAGCGGCCTGTCAAATCAGTTAGCCTCTAATCCCTTACCCATATTAACTCTCACTCCCAGCACACCCATTGACAGCGATTTTAAAAATATGGTTGTATGATACAACTATATTCCATAGGGTAAAAGTCAATGACAGCCGAATCGCCACTGGTTGAAGAAATTCGCACATCATCGCGTCTGATGGTTCGGGAACTCGGCTTCATGCGCCACACGCTGGCGGCAACGGCGTATTCTCCTTCCGTTGTGCATACGTTGCTTGAAGTGGAAGCCCGGGGGGCAATGACCGCGGCTCAACTGGTACAGCTTCTGGGGCTTGAGAAGTCCAGTGTCAGTCGCATGCTGGCAAAACTGGTTAAAGACGGTGAACTGCAAGTCACTCCGTCTACAGAGGATGCAAGGATTAAGCAGCTTAGTCTGACGGAGCAGGGCAGAGAAACGGTGCGGAAAATTAACCATTACGGTAATGAGCAGGTCATTGCTGCACTGGGAAAAATGGACGCTTGTCAGCAGCACGTCGTCTCACAAGGTCTTCGTTGCTATGCCAGCGCCCTGAAAGCCTGCCGTGATCACACCGACCTGAACGGGCAGGGCGGCATCAATATTGTCTCAGGTTATCAGCCAGGAATGATTGGCCGCATCACGGAAATGCATGGCCGTTATTACGCCAGAGAGCACAACTTTGGCTGTTTTTTTGAAAGTAAGGTCGCCGCAGGGCTGGCTGACTTTTCGGGCCGTCTGGATAAGGCGCGCAATCAAATCTGGCTGGCTGTGCAGTACGGGCGCATCGTCGGCTCTGTCGCCATTGACGGTGAAGATCTGGGAAACAATGAGGCGCACTTGCGCTGGTTCATCCTCGACGATGGTTGCCGTGGCAGTGGTGTGGGCAGAAAGCTGATGGCAGAAGCGATGAATTTTTGTAATGAACAGGGATTCTCTGCGGTTCAGTTATGGACGTTTAATAAACTGACGGCCGCGAGGCGTCTGTACGAATCCTTCGGTTTTACACTGACGAAAGAATGGCAGGGCGACCAGTGGGGAAGCCTCATGACAGAACAACAATTCACCCGCAACATCCGGCGGGTTAGCTGAGCGCTAACCCGCGTTTTCGTTTAGTTTACCTGTACCCGCACTGGCGCCGTCACCTCAAACAGCCACGGACGGGCGTCACTGTTCACCAGGGGCGACAGAGTTTCGCGGACGAGCTGGTGGTAGTTGTCGATCCACTCAACATCCTGATCATTGAGCAGATTCCAGTCCACCTGGCTTAAATCAATCGGTACCAGCGTCAAAGAAGCAAAACGGCAGAAGCCGGGCTGCGCATCGACAATTTCCACCTGATTTTCAATACGAATGCCGTACTGATCAGCCAGATAGTAACCGGGCTCGATGGTCATGATGTTGCCCGCCGTCAGCGGCCATGGGTTGACCTTTTTGGCGATGCGTTGCGGCCCTTCGTGGATCATCAACTGATGCCCTACGCCGTGGCCGGTACCGTGATCAAAATCGAGCCCCAGTTCCCACAGCGGGCGGCGGGCAAAGGCGTCAAGCTGATGCCCGTGCGAACCCTGCGGGAATTGCAGCGTGATCAGCGATAAAAACCCCTTCAGCACGGCAGTGTAGTGCAGGCGCTGCTGCGGGCCCTGTTGACCAAACGCCAGCGTGCGCGTGGCATCAGTGGTGCCGTTGCTGTACTGGCCGCCAGAGTCGTTGAGGTAAAAGTTTTTGCTGGTGATCGCGGCGTTGGTCGCTTCGCTGGAGTGGTAATGACACATCGCCGCGTTACTGGCCGAGGCGGAAATAGTCCCGAAACTCTGCTCGATAAAACCATCCTGTTGCTGACGAAACAGCAGTTGCTGCGCCTGTGCCTCCAGCTCGGTGAGCGGGTTGCCTGCCGCTTCCCGCGCCGGAACTTCATGCGCCAGCCAGGCGAGGAAATTTACCCACGCCGCGCCATCTTTACGGTGGCTGTCGCGGTAACCTTCCAGCTCGACAGGATTTTTCTTCGCCTTGATAAAGGTGATCGGATCCGGCTGCCAGACCACTTCGCCGCCATGTTTTTCCACCGCAAAGCGGGCGGCAACCGGCGAATAATCACTGTCGAGCGTTACGCGTTTGCCAATGGCAACCTGCTGGCAACGGGGAATAAACGCTTCCATCGGCGAAAGATTGACGGATTCAAGCAAGGCCGATGGCAGTTGCGTGGTTTTTTCACTATCGACAAACCATTCCAGCTCGCCGGAATGACTCAGCAGGGCAAACGACAACACGACCGGGCTCATGGCGATGTCCGCACCGCGCACGTTGAGCAGCCAGGCGATGTTATCCGGCTGGGAAATCGCCAGATAATCGACGCCTTTTTCCGCCAGCAACGCAGCGATGCGCTCGCGCTTGCTGGCGCTGCTTTCACCGCTCACTTCGACCGGCATTTCGCGGATCCTGCCGCGCGGCGCGGCAGGGCGGTCAGTCCAGATGGTATTAAACGGATCTTCCGTTAGCGCCACCATTTTGCAATGGGTGGCCCGCAGACTTTCGTACTGGCTGTTGACCATCAGCAGCGGTTCGAAGGCGATGCGGCTCCCGACAGGCAGTTCGGTGTCCATCACCTCCGCCAGCGGATCGTCATGCAGATGGCGGATTTCCCACTCGTTCAAATCCACTTCTTGACGCACCTGCACCTGATAGCGCCCGTCGACGAAAATAATCGCCCGGTCACGCAGTACCAGCGCATGCCCGGCCGAGCCGGTAAACCCGGTCAGCCACGCCAGTTTGTCATCGTGAGGCGCGGCGTACTCGCTCTGGAACGGGTCGGCGCGGGGCACAAACATACCGTCCAGATTTTGCGCCTGCAGCATGTTACGCAGGGCATTGAGAGGCGATGTCGTTGTCATAATTTCACCTGATAATTAACGGAACGGAGGTTCGTTGAAAGTACGCAGCTTGCGAGAATGCAGGCGTTCGCCCTCGGCACGCAGCAGGTCAATCGCGCGGATGCCAATCTGCAAGTGTTCAGAAATCGCCCCTTCATAGAACCGGTTTGCCTGCCCCGGCAGTTTGATTTCGCCATGCAGCGGTTTGTCAGAAACGCACAGCAGCGTGCCATACGGCACACGGAAGCGATAACCCTGTGCGGCGATGGTGGCGCTTTCCATATCGATAGCGATCGCCCGGCTGAGGTTAAAACGCAGTGCCGACGCGGAATAGCGCAGCTCCCAGTTGCGGTCATCGGTAGTGACGACCGTACCGGTGCGCAGGCGTTGTTTCACCTCTTCGCCCGGCATGCCACTGACCTGCTTGGTCGCGTCATACAATGCACGCTGCACTTCCGCAATGCTCGGAATAGGAATATCCGGCGGCAGCACGGCATCCAGCACATGATCGTCGCGCAGGTAAGCGTGGGCGAGCACATAATCGCCAATGTCCTGGCTTTCGCGCAGGCCGCCGCAGTGACCAATCATCAGCCAGACGTCCGGGCGCAGCACCGCCAGGTGGTCGCAGATGTTTTTCGCGTTGGCCGGGCCGACGCCAATGTTAATCAACGTGATGCCCTGACCGTCTTTGGTGATCAGGTGCCAGGCGGGCATCTGATGTTTTTTCCAGGCCAGATCAGAAATCGCCTGTTCCGGCGCGTCGGTCTCCGCGGTGATCCAGATCCCGCCCGCACAGGAAAGGGCGATGTACGGGCTTTCCGGGTCGAGGATCTGGCTGCATCCCCAGCGGACAAACTCATCAACATAGCGTGTGTAGTTGGTGAACAACACAAACGGCTGGAAATGTTCGACCGGCGTACCGGTGTAGTGGCGCAAGCGTGCGAGCGAGAAATCAACCCGGCGGGCGTCAAAATGCGACAGCGGATAAAACTCGCCAGGATGGAACAGGCCATCTGCGGTTTCATCGCCAATCTGCGACAACTCGGTGGTCGGGAAGTGGCGGGTCAGCCCGGCGCTCATTGAGCGATCCAGCGTCAGCGTCGAGCCATCTATTACGTAAGGATAGGGGATTTCATGCTGCGAGCGGGCAACAGAAATGTGTGCGCCGTAGTTTTCATACAGCAGCGTCAGTTGTTCCAGCAAATAGCTGCGAAACAGTGCAGGATGCGTAATGGTGGTGGTGTAGCAGCCCGCGTGTGTAAAGCGGGCGTAGGCACGGGTTTTCGGCGCGTCCGGCGCGGTCCCGTTCCAGGAAACCGACAGCTCAGGGTACACAAACAACCCTCTGGCGCGGGCCTCGGTATCCGGCAGCGTATGGTCACGAATGTACTCACCAATCGCGCTGCGCAGTGCACCGACTGACTCTTCATACAGTGCTTCAAGCTGCGTCAGCGCCTGCTCCGGCGTCAGCCCATGACCTGTAGTGTTCATCATTTACTCCTTGTCTCAGCGATTCTGGATTACCGGATAGTATGTCACAGGATTGTGAAACAAAAGGTGGCAAAAGGATGAATCACCAGAGTGGCGAAGATTTAAACGATGGAGCCGGACACCCGCTGTGAGCAGGGCCGGCTCTTTTTTCAGAACTCACGCCCTGATAAACGCCAGCAAGTCCGGGTTGATGGTGTCTGGGTGCGTGGCGAACATCCCGTGTGACAGGCCCGGGTAGGTTTTCAGCGTGCCCTGTTTCAGCAGTGTGATGGCCTTGTGGGCGGAGTCGTCAATCGGTACGACCTGATCGTCTTCGCCGTGCATCACCAGAACCGGCACCGTGATGGCTTTTAAATCGTCGGTAAAGTCGGTTTCAGAAAACGCGGCGATACAGTCATATTGTGCTTTGGCTCCCCCGGCCATGCCCTGACGCCACCAGTTGTCGATCAGACCCTTAATGACTTTCGCGCCTGGACGGTTGAAGCCATAGAACGGGCCTGACGGCACGTCGATAAAGAACTGCGCGCGATTATTCGCCAGTGCAGTACGGAAACCGTCGAATACCGACATCGGCAGTCCTTCCGGGTTCGCCGTGGTTTTGAGCATGATCGGCGGCACAGCGCCCATCAGTACCGCTTTCGCCACACGGCCTTTTTCGGCGCGGGCGACATAGCGCGCCACTTCACCGCCGCCAGTGGAATGACCGATATGCACGGCGTTTTTCAGATCCAGCACGCGGACAAGTTCGGCAACGTCTGCGGCATAGGTGTTCATCTCGTTGCCAGTATCGGTCTGGTCGGAACGGCCGTGACCACGACGGTCATGGGCAATCACGCGATAACCGTGGGATAAAAAGAACAACATCTGGCTGTCCCAGTCGTCAGCGCTTAACGGCCAGCCGTGGTGAAACACGACAGGTTGCGCGTTCTTCGGACCCCAGTCTTTGTAAAAAATCCGGGTGCCGTCTTTGGTGGTGATGATGCCGTTGCTCATAGGAATATCTCCTGTTTGTGATGAGAGTCATGTGATGCCCTGGGCCAGAGAGAGAGGCACGCTCTTGTGTTCAGGTCATCATGGTTGTTGTCTGACGAACCTATTGTTCAGCAATGCAGGAGTGGATAGAATTGTCAAAAATGACATTATCAGGGTTAAAACTGACAAATGATAAATTCTGCTGAACGAACGGTAGTGGCGGAGATCGGCCTGCTGATTTACCCCGACTGCCAGCTTGCGGCGGTGTATGGGCTGACAGATATGTTCAGGATCGCCGCTGACTGGGCGGAGAGCATCTCTGGTGAGTCGCGTCTGCGGGCGATCCGGGTGTCACACTGGCAGGTAAAACCTGATGACGAGACGGTGGAGTGCGTCTGGGACAGCCACCCGGATGAACCCCATCGTCTGAGTCATGTGATTGCGCCGCCGGGGCTGGTGGTTCCCTCGAAAATGGTATCGATGGCGGTACCGGCTCACTGGATGAACACGCTTTATCACGAGGGCGTTACATTGTGTTCGGTCTGCGCGGGGGCGTTCGTGCTGGCGGAAACCGGGCTTATCGATCATCGCCGTGCGACAACGCACTGGGCCTTCGCGCAGGCGTTAGCGGAGCGTTTTCCGGCGGTGGAGGTGGCGGCGGAAAATATGGTGATCGACGATGGCGATATTATTACGGCGGGCGGTATCCTGGCCTGGACTGATCTCGGTCTGACGCTTATTGAAAAATTGCTGGGAACCGGAACCATGCTGGCCACGGCCCGTTTTTTACTTATCGATCCACCCCGCCGGGAACAAAGCACCTATGCGGCCTTTATCCCGGATTTCGAACATGGCGATGGTGAGATCCTGCGTGTTCAGCACCGGCTTCATGCCAGCTATGCTGATCAGCAAAGCATTGAAGAGATGGCCGCCCTGGCTGGCATGACGCCACGAACCTTTCTGCGCCGTTTTCAGAAAGCGACGAGGATCCGGCCAACGGAATATGTGCAGCAGGTCAGAATCATGAAAGCCAGGGATGCACTGGAACTGACGGGACGTTCTGTCGATCATATTGCCTGGGAAGTGGGGTATGCCGACCCGTCCGCCTTTCGCAAGATTTTTCGCAAAATCACGGGCGTGACGCCGGGGCAGTACCGCCAGCGTTTTGGCATCACATAACGCAAAAAGCCTGCTCGAAAGCAGGCTTTTTTGAATCTGGCTCCTCTGACTGGACTCGAACCAGTGACATACGGATTAACAGTCCGCCGTTCTACCGACTGAACTACAGAGGAATCGTGTGAACGGGGCGCATATTAACGGCGCTATTGGCCTTTGTCAAAGGCCGGTTGGCCTGTCAGATGCTGACTGCTGACAATTTCAGCGATATCAGGCGCATTGTCGGTTTATTGAACAGTGCTGCACTGTGGTGGTGCAAATTACCCCTGATGGGGCATAGCGGCTTCTGCTGACTGTTGCGCAAAAATAGCGAAATTCATCAGAAACGCTTATTTATCGGCGCTGGCGGGGTGTTATTAAAAGCTGGCAAGCATATTGCAATATTTCCGGCTAGTTATAAGACCGCCCATAAGGGCATGGCAATCCGGACAGGGGGCAATATGAATTTAAGACGACTGAAGTACTTCGTGAAAATCGTCGACATCGGTAGCCTGACGCAGGCCGCAGAAGTGCTGCACATCGCGCAACCGGCGCTGAGTCAGCAGGTGGCTACTCTGGAAGGGGAACTGGATCAGCAACTGTTGATCCGCACCAAGCGGGGTGTCACGCCAACCGAGGCCGGGAAAATTTTGTACACCCACGCGCGGACGATTTTGCGTCAGTGCGAGCAGGCGCATATGGCAGTGAGCCATGTTGGTCAGACGCTGAGCGGGCAGGTTTCCATTGGGCTCGCACCGGGAACGGCGGCATCATCCGTCACCATGCCGTTATTGCAGACCGTGCGCAATGAACTGCCGAACGTGCTGGTTTATCTGCATGAAAACAGCGGCGCGATTCTGAACGACAAACTCCTGAGCGGCCAGCTCGATATGGCGGTGCTGTATGACCGCGCGCCGGTTGCCGGGATCAACAGCCAACCGCTGCTCAAAGAAGAACTCTACGTTGTCGGCACACGCGATTGTCCGGGGCAGGGGGTTGACCTGGCGCTGGTGGCTGAAATGAATCTCTTCTTGCCGCGCGATTACAGTGCGGTGCGGGCGCGGGTGGATGAAGCGTTCTCGCTGCGCCGTCTGACGGCGAAAATCGTCGGGGAAATTGACTCTATCTCCACGCTGACCGCGGCTATCGCCAGCGGAATGGGCGTGACCGTACTGCCTGAATCGGCGGCAAGCTCGCTGTGCAGCGCCGCTAACGGCTGGATGGCGCGCATCTCTGCACCGTCAATGAGCCTGCCGCTGTCGCTGAACGTGTCCGCACGCGGTTCGCTATCACCACAGGCGCAGGCGGTGAAAGAGATTTTGATGTCGCTGGTGAGTCGCCCGACGCTCGAAAACCGGGAATTGCAGTTGGTCAGCTAAGCGTTATTCCTGACTGGAATAAGATGCTGGTTTTTATTATTTGTTCGCCGGAAGCGCAGACTCTAACAATAGCAGTATGTCTGATGGTCCCGGAGGGAAGGGTGAATTTCCAGCAACTTAAAATAATCCGCGAGGCAGCGCGGCAGGATTACAACCTGACAGAAGTCGCCAACATGCTTTACACGTCGCAATCCGGCGTGAGCCGCCATATCCGCGAGCTGGAAGAAGAACTGGGGATTGAGATTTTCATCCGCCGCGGTAAGCGACTACTGGGGATGACGGAGCCTGGCAAAGCATTATTGGTCATTGCTGAGCGTATTCTGAATGAGGCGAGCAACGTCCGTCGTCTCGCCGATCTGTTCACCAATGATGCGACAGGCGTGCTGACTATCGCGACCACGCACACCCAGGCGCGTTACAGCCTGCCCCCCGTCATTAAGGCGTTTCGCGAATTGTACAGCGACGTGCGCCTGGAGCTGATTCAGGGCACGCCGCAGGAAATCGATGCGCTGCTGCATAATGGCGGGGCGGATATCGGTATTGCCAGCGAGCGGTTGAGTAATGACCCAACCCTCGCTGCGTTCCCGTGGTTTCGTTGGTATCACAGCCTGCTGGTGCCGAAAAATCATCCGCTGACCCAGATCTCGCCGTTGACGCTTGATGATATCGCCCGCTGGCCGCTGATCACCTATCGTCAGGGGATCACTGGTCGCTCGCGCATTGATGAAGCCTTTAACCGTCGGGGACTGGTGCCGGACATTGTGCTCAGCGCCCAGGATTCGGATGTCATCAAAACGTACGTCGAATTAGGGCTGGGCATTGGGCTGGTGGCGGAACAGTCAGGCGATCATCAGGAATCCGACACGCTCACGCGTCTGGAAACCCGTCATCTTTTTGATGCAAATACGGTCTGGCTGGGGTTAAAACGCGGTCAGTTACAACGTAACTACGTCTGGCGGTTTATTGAATTGTGTAATGCCGGGTTGTCGCTTGAAGAGATCAAGCAGCAGGCGATGGAGCCGGAAGAGACGGCTATCGATTACCAGATCTAGAAAAGCAAAAAGCCTGCTCGAAAGCAGGCTTTTCTGAAATCTGGCTCCTCTGACTGGACTCGAACCAGTGACATACGGATTAACAGTCCGCCGTTCTACCGACTGAACTACAGAGGAATCGTGTGAACGGGGCGAATACTAATGGCTCCCCTTTTTTGTGTCAACACTAAAATTAACCTGCTGATTCAATTGAATGAATTTAGCGCAGGCTGGTGTTTTAGTGAACTACCGGCGAGTTATCATCGATACTCACGCCATTTTCGCGTAAACGCGCCAGCGGATCCTGCTGATAAAACTGGCAGAAACGCTGCCACAGCGCCGGGAAGCGGGGCGCAAAGAACTCAGGGGCGCTAAAAAAGTATTCTGACAGCACGGCAAAACATTCCGCCGGATCGCTCGCTGCGTAGGCATCAATGCTGGCGGCGCTTTCGCCAACCATGTCGATTTCATCCTGAATGTTGTTCATTGCTGCGTGCAGGTCATGTTCCCACCCGGCCACTTCGCGCAGCGGGATCAGCGGCACGCCGCTGGCGCGATCACCGTTACGGGTGTCGAGCTTATGCGCCACTTCATGAACGATCAGGTTAAAACCGGAGGCGTCGAAGGAGTCCTGAATATCAAGCCAGTTCAGCACAATCGGCCCCTGCTGCCAGCTTTGCCCTGACTGCACGACCCGCTGATTGTGTACCAGTCCGATGTCGTCTTCCCACTCATCATCCACCACGAAGGGGGCGGGGTAGATGAGGATTTCATGAAAACCATCCAGCCATTCGAGGCCCAGCTCAAGTACCGGTAAGCAGAACAGCAGCGCAATGCGGGCATGTTGCTCCGCAGTGAGTTCCAGCCCTTGCAGGACAACCAGCCGCTTTTGCTGTAAAAAACGGTCAGCAAGATGAACCAGCTTCATCTGCTCATCATCCGAAAGGTTCGCTAAAACAGGAATAGCCAGCGCCTGCTCCCAGTTGATCTGGGGATTGGGGCTTGTGTCATGTGCTTTCCAGGGCCACTTAATCATCGTTTTGCTCGCAAACTCGTCACTTGAACAGAATTGGAGGTACCGGGTCTGTTAAAATGCCAAAGATCCTGGCATGATGGCAACCATAAAACGGAGAGATGCCGGAGCGGCTGAACGGACCGGTCTCGAAAACCGGAGTAGGGGCAACTCTACCGGGGGTTCAAATCCCCCTCTCTCCGCCATTATTCAAACACTTACCCCGCCTCGTTTCAGTGATAAAAATCCCATTGAGAAAACCTGAGAAAATCCAAAGAGGGAATTCTTCACCATTTTTACCCTGATCGGCGCGGGCTAACGTCACATTTTTAAGTCCAGAGTCGGGCTAATCTTCATCTTTCTGCATTATTGTAAATTGCCACTTTATGTCAGACATTGTGCAATATTGTCCTGTTATTCTTCTTTCACATCGAAGGGTAAACCCTGCCTCCACAACGAAAAATATAAAAGGTATGGCCTATCAAATAGATGGATTGTTTTGACTATATTTTGTCTTTGTTGGTGTATATCGTAACGCTAAAACCCTAGAAGGAGCTTAGATATGAGCACGTCCGATGATACCCATAACACCCTCTCTACCGGGAAATGTCCGTTCCACCAAGGCGGGCATGACCAGAGTGCCGGAGCAGGGACAGCCAGTCGTGACTGGTGGCCTAACCAACTCCGTGTAGATTTATTAAATCAGCATTCCAGTCGTTCGAACCCATTGGGTGAGGACTTCGATTACCGTAAAGAATTTAGTAAGTTAGATTATTCCGCGCTAAAAGGTGATCTCCGGGCGCTTCTCACCGAATCTCAACCATGGTGGCCTGCTGACTGGGGAACCTACGCGGGTCTCTTCATTCGTATGGCCTGGCACGGAGCAGGCACCTACCGTTCCATTGACGGACGAGGTGGCGCTGGTCGCGGTCAACAGCGGTTTGCGCCACTGAATTCATGGCCAGATAACGTCAGTCTGGATAAGGCGCGTCGTTTGCTGTGGCCAATTAAGCAAAAATATGGGCAAAAAATCTCCTGGGCGGATCTGTTTATTCTGGCGGGCAACGTGGCGCTGGAAAATGCAGGTTTCCGTACCTTTGGTTTCGGTGCGGGACGAGAAGACGTTTGGGAACCGGACCTGGATGTTAACTGGGGTGATGAAAAAGCCTGGTTGACTCATCGTCATCCGGAAGCGCTGGCAAAAGCACCGCTGGGCGCAACCGAGATGGGGCTTATTTACGTGAACCCGGAAGGGCCGGACCATAGCGGCGAACCGCTTTCTGCGGCGGCGGCAATTCGCGCCACTTTCGGCAACATGGGAATGAATGACGAAGAGACCGTGGCACTGATCGGCGGTGGACATACGCTCGGTAAAACGCACGGTATGGCAGCGGCGTCTCATGTCGGGCCGGACCCGGAAGCCGCACCTATTGAAGCTCAGGGTTTGGGCTGGGCAAGCAGCTTCGGCAGTGGTGCGGGCGCAGATGCCATTACCTCTGGTCTGGAAGTTGTCTGGTCGCAAACGCCGACCCAGTGGAGCAACTACTTCTTTGAAAACCTGTTCAAATATGAGTGGGTGCAAACGCGTAGCCCGGCAGGGGCGATCCAGTTTGAAGCCGTGGATGCGCCAGAAATTATTCCTGATCCGTTCGACCCGTCGAAAAAACGTAAACCGACGATGTTGGTCACCGACCTGACGCTGCGTTTTGATCCAGAGTTCGAAAAAATTTCTCGTCGTTTCATGAACGATCCGCAGGCATTTAACGAAGCGTTTGCCCGCGCCTGGTTCAAACTGACACACAGGGATATGGGGCCGAAAGCGCGTTACATTGGCCCGGAAGTCCCAAAAGAAGATCTCATCTGGCAGGATCCTTTACCGCTGCCGGAATATCAGCCAGGCGAAGAAGATATCATTAACCTGAAAGCGGCGATTGCCTCTTCCGGACTGTCTGTCAGCGAACTGGTTTCTGTGGCCTGGGCTTCTGCTTCTACGTTCCGTGGCGGCGACAAGCGTGGCGGGGCTAACGGTGCGCGCCTGGCATTAGCGCCACAGCGTGACTGGGACGTTAACGCTGCGGCTGCACGTGTATTACCCGTCCTGGAAAATCTTCAGAAATCGACGGGCAAAGCCTCTCTGGCCGATATCATCGTGCTGGCCGGCGTTGTAGGCGTTGAGCAGGCCGCCAGTGCGGCGGGGGTAAGCGTCAGCGTACCGTTTACGCCGGGTCGTGTGGATGCCCGTCAGGACCAAACAGATATCGGGATGTTTGAACTGCTTGAGCCTATCGCTGATGGCTTCCGTAACTATCGCGCACGGCTGGATGTTTCCACCACTGAATCACTCCTGATCGATAAAGCGCAACAGTTGACGCTGACAGCGCCGGAAATGACAGTACTGGTCGGTGGGATGCGTGTTCTGGGAACAAACTTTGATGGCAGTAAGAACGGCGTCTTTACCGACCGGCCTGGCGTTCTCAGCACTGATTTCTTCGTGAATTTGCTGGACATGCGTACAGAGTGGAAAGCGACGGACGAATCGGGTGAGTTGTTTGAAGGGCGCGATCGTCAGAGTGGGGAGGTGAAGTACACCGCAACCCGTGCAGACCTGGTATTTGGTTCTAACTCCGTGCTGCGTGCGCTGGCCGAAGTGTATGCCAGCAATGATGCGCGAGAGAAGTTTGTGAAGGATTTCGTCGCGGCCTGGGTGAAAGTGATGAACCTGGATCGATTCGACCTGCATTAATTCACAATTCCCGCATGGCATGACGGCTCTCTTTACAGAGAGCCGTTTTTTTTTGCCCCGTCTTTGCCTTGACATCGCTGAAAATTGAAATTACATTGGTAACAAGTTACCAAGATCACAACAAGGCGGGAACAACACATGACTGATTCGCTCAACATCGAACGGGTGCAAACGGGATTCCGTATAGAAAAACGTATCCTGAAGGTACTAAAAGGTCTGGCGGAGTATCACGACATTAGCTTAGGGGATCTGGTTGAAGGGATAGTCCTTCACGCGTTTGAGGGTAAGTGTGCATTTGGTGAAACAAGTCTGGCCTGTATCGCAGAGTTAAAGAAAATATATGCTCTGGACTTAGATTCTACTGCATCACACAGATTGATTGAAAAAGAAAAATAACTTTAAAAATTTGTATTCCATATGAGCTCGATATTTAAACTGACAATACAATAAATATTGTCAGTTTATTTTAAATTGATTAACAGGCATCTAAAATGGACTGCAAAAGAAAGCGCGGTTATTGTTTTATTAAATATTTATTATATAAAACAATATCGAATACTATCTCCTTTTCCCTTTGCATTATCAAATATCTTCAAAGAGTACAATTACGCCGGAAATCACACCTTGCGCTAAAAAAGTTGAGCGATGAACAACTGAAGGATATCGGCCTTACTCGTGATGACCTCCCGTAATTCCCAGAACCGTTAAACCAGAATGTTGCCTCCACTGGAGGAGACAGAATTACCGCTGCATTCCCCAGCGCTTCACAGTGATCTTTTCCAGACTGGCGAATATCACGCCTTCGGCCAACAGGCCGATCACGATGACGGTTAACAGTCCGGCAAATACCCGGTCAGTGAACAACTCATTGCGATTCTGGAATATATACCAGCCCAGGCCTCCCTCGCCGCTGGATGCGCCAAATACCAGTTCAGCAGCGATCAGCGTTCTCCAGGCAAAAGCCCAACCGATCTTGAGACCGGAAAGGATGGCGGGTAACGATGCCGGAATGAGGATCAGGATGACATAGCGAGGTCCGCTGAGGCCGTAGTTGCGTCCCGCCATGCGTAGCGTTTCTGGCACACTGCTAAAGCCAGACCAGGTATTCAGCGAGACTGGCCACATCACGGAATGAATCAGTACAAATATCAGGCTGGCATTCCCCAACCCAAACCACAGCAGAGCCAGTGGTAGCAAAGCAATGGCAGGTAGTGGATTCAGCATAGCGGTTATTGTGCTGAGCAGATCGCGGCCAAACTGTGTGGTTACTGCCAGTGCGCTGGCAATCAATGCCAGCGCGCTGCCTGCCAGATATCCTTTCAATAGTGTGCTGAGTGAATTGATGATTTTTTCAGGCAGTTCACCATTGCGCATGTCTTCGCTGAACGCCTGCAGCGTCTGAAGTACGCCAGGTAACATCAGGTCGTTTTGCTGCATCCGTGCGGCTATCTCCCAGAGCACCAGTACCAGGGCCACAATCAGACACTTGCGCAGCCATGTCTGATTCCACAAGCGCTGACTTAAGGGCAGCGGTGTTTCCACCGGCAGATTTCGCAGTGGCGGTAATTCGTGTTCGAATTCAGGACGAATGTACGGTAACCGGGACATAATCTGGCTCCTCGCCGGATGAATGAGACGGGGTATTCCCGAGAGTCGGGAATAACAGATGGTGAATATGACGAGCGGCGTGCTGGAACGCCTCGCTGCCAAAATCATTCAGTGTGAACTGATGGCAATTAAGTTCTGCCCTGACACGTCCTGGGTGCGGTGAGAGCACCAGGATACGGTTGCCTACCACCAGTGCCTCTTCAATTGAGTGAGTGACGAACAGCAGGGTAAAGTGCTCTTCTTCCCAGAGAGCAAGCAGCTCCTCCTGCATTGTCCGTCGGGTCAGCGCATCCAGCGCCGCAAAAGGTTCGTCCATCAGCAGGATGCGTGGTTTCATTGCCAGCGCACGCGCGATGGCGACACGTTGCTTCATTCCACCGGAGAGCATATGGGGCATGACATCGGCAAAATCCGCCAGACCCACTTTGTGAAGGAAATGCAGCGCCGCCTCTTTTGCCTGTGAACGACTGGCTTTCCGGCTGGCCAGCAACGGAAACATGACGTTTTCCAGCACCGTTTTCCATGGCGGTAATTGATCGAACTCCTGGAATACCATCATCCGTTCCGGGCCGGGAGCACTAACCGTCGTACCTGCAAGTGAAATTTGACCACTGCGTGGGGTGAGAAAACCGCCAGTGGCTTTCAACAGACTCGATTTCCCGCAGCCTGACGGCCCAAGCAGAATAAAGCGGTCACCCGGCCAGACCTCAAAACTGACATCATGCGTCGCGCGCACTTGCCGTTCACGAGTACGGTATTCAATATCGACATTACGGACCTGCAGCAGCGGGCCGTCGGGGTGCTGAGTGACCATCTGAGCCTCCGGTATTACGGTTTAACTGCCTGGGTTTTCCCATGCTTCGTTAAAGAAATAATCCTTCCAGGAGTCAGCTTTATTTTTCAGTACGCCAAGCTCATGGAGTTTTTCCGCATATACGCCGGTACGCTCAGGGGAAATCGTAAAGCTGATTTCCGGATCGTTGACAATTTTTTGTACCAGCGGTAAGGGCAGTCGTGATTTCTCGACGCGGATATACGTTTCGGCCGCCGCATTTTTGTCACGGTTTATGATATTCGTGGCTTCGCTAAGTGCGCGATAAAACGCTTTATAGGTTTTCGGGTTTTCATCATGGAATTTCTGCGTGGTATAGAGAACATTAAAAGTCGCCTGTCCACCCAGCACATCATAGGAGCTGAGCACTTTATGCACATTACTGTGTTCAAGGGCCTGATACTGAAACGGTGGGCTGGAAAAATGGGTAGTAATTTCCGAACCACCGGCAATTAATGCTGCACTGGCATCCGGGTGCGGTAAGCTGACACTAATATTATCGAAGCGCTTGAAGTCTTTGTCGCCATATAATTTCGCCGTCTCGATTTGTAATGTCCGGGACTGAAAACCGACCCCGGCTGCCGGAACGGCAATTCTGTCTTTTTCGGTCAGATCTTTAATACTTTTTACCGCCGGGTTATTACTCAATAAATAATTGGGCATCGAACCCAGCGAGGCGATGGCTTTCACATTTTGCTGACCTTTGGTGCGATCCCATAATGTCAGTAAAGGGGGAACGCCTGCTGACGCAACGTCCAGTGCGCCAGAAAGCAGCGCTTCATTCATCCCGGTTGCCCCGGAAATGGTGCGCCACTCAACCTTGATATCCAGCCCCTCTTTTTTCCCCTCTTTTTCGATAAGATGCTGGTCACGTACCACATCAAGAATTAAATAACCGATACCAAATTGCTGCGCAATACTAATATTCCCTTCCGCAAGTGCCGGAAGGCTTACTCCGCCGAAGGTGGAAAAAGCCAGCGTCCAGGCCAATATCCTGTTTCTTTTATTCATGTTAGATCCCCAGAAAGATGTTTCTCAGCCAAAAATCATGGTCACAGGAGAGAGAGAAAGGAAATGATTTAAATGGTAATGAATAGCAGGAAAATGAATAAAGCGGTTTGTGTTCTGTTAGTTAATAAGTGGAAAAGCTTAGCCATTATTCATAGTTATGTAACTGGGTTCGGGCCTCAATGGTGGTCCCGGTGACGCATCACGTCTTCGGGCTAAAACAAGACCGGGGAAGTGGCTTCCCCGGTTTTTTAACATCAGAACTGATAAACCATGCCTACGCCGACGACGTCATCAGTGGAGATGCCGTTGTCGGAATAGAAGTTATCATCTTCATCCAGCAGGTTGATTTTGTAATCAACGTAGGCAGTGAAGTTTTTGTTGAAGTTGTAGTACGCACCGACTTCAATGTAGTTCACCAGATCCTGGTCTACATAGTCGTAGCCATTACCTGTGTTGTAGTCGTTGCCGCCGAGATCTTTCCCTTTCGAGTAGACCCACGCCAGTGACGGACGCAGACCGAAGTCGAACTGGTACTGCGCAACCGCTTCAAAGTTCTGCGTTTTATTGGCAATACCACCGGTTTCAGCATCACCGTACGGCGTCATGTTGCGGGTTTCGGCATACATCATCGCCAGATAGATGTCGTTCGCGTCATACTTCGCGCCAAACGTCCAGACTTCAGCGTTTTCGCCGCCAGCGTTTTTGCTGCCATAGTAGGAATTAGCCCTGCCCGCATTTACCTGATCATTGGTACGGTCTGAAGCGGAGTATGCCGCACCCAGGCTCAGACCAAAGTCAAAGTTATAAGTGGTGGACAGCGCGTAGCCGTCGCCGTTATCGTAACGAGCTTCTGAACCGCCACGGTTCTTGGTGCCTTCCTGATCTTCACTAGCATTGGAACCTTCGTTATTGCCCTGGTACTGCAGCGCGAAGTTCAGGCCATCGACCAGACCGAAGAAGTCTGCGTTGCGGTAGGTTGCCACACCGTTGGCGCGGCCAACCATGAAGTTGTCAGTCCAGGTGTAGGAATCGCCACCGAAGACAGGCAACATATCGGTCCAGCTTTCAATGTCGTACACCGCGCCATAGTTACGGCCATAATCAAAAGAGCCGTAATTGCCGAACTTCAGGCCCGCGAACGCCAGGCGGTTAAAGGATGTGTCACCGGCATCTTCGGTGTCATTGGCGTAGGTTTTGTATTCCCACTGGCCATAGCCGGTAAGCTGGTCGGTAATCTGGGTTTCACCTTTAAAACCGATCTGGACGTAAGTTTCATCACCGTCGTCACCCGTGTTATCGGAAAACGTATGGCGCGCATCCACTTTGCCGTACAGGTCAACTTTATTGCCGTCTTTATTATACATCTCAGCCGCATTTGCAGCGCCAGCCATTAATAAGGCAGGCACAATAATTGCCAGAACTTTTCTTTTCATTATATATTCCCTTCGGATTATAATTGACGTGAATATTTGTAATGCCGTCATGGATTACAGGGGGAATACTAGCCATATAGTTCATTTTAATTTAAGGGAAAAATGTAATTAAATTATTTGTAATATTGCAAAATGTTTCTAAATGGAGCGATATAAATATAATGAATGTTTAAATGAGATTTATTTATCTTGTTGATTTTTAATGAATTGAATGGCGTTATAGAAACTCATGAATAATCGATTGCTATTATGTGTGGAAACCGGGCAAAAAAAATACCCAACGGGGAGGTTGGGTAAAGTATTAATCAGGAAGTTATAACGAGGGCAGTGTAAAACAACTAAGGCTAATAACGAAGAGATAATGACACGAAATATGTAAAAATAAAAGTCCGCAACCGGATGATTTAATTATTTGGATGGGCTATTAATAACGCAAATAAATACACCAAAATAATAAATGGAAGGCAGAAACGAGAGGCCTGGCACGCTTACCGACCTGCAAAGCCACTGGCAAAATACTATCGCCTCCCGAATTACCCGCTATACTGTGACGACAATCACAATTGCGGACACGTTATCACGTAGAACATCATCGACAGGACAAGAGGTGAGAACCCAATATGGAAGAACGAGTAAAACGCGGCCCTGGCGGCAAACTGGCATTGTGGGTTTTCTATGCCTTCTGCGGCTATTTTGTCTGGGCGATGGCGCGTTATTTTTGGGTGATAAGCCAGGTACATGCCTTTCCCGGCGCGACGCTTGATGGCGAACTGGGATCTACCGTCGGAAAATGGCTGGGGGCGCTGCTGGGCTTCATGATGCTGAGTCTTGTCGGGGTTATTCTCGGCTACATTGCCTGGGTTACCCGTCCGCAACAAACCGAAGAGTAGCAACACGTCCGGCGCGGCGACTGGTCGCGCATTTTTGTGATACTCTCTGTCCAACTTTGTCTTGTCCGGTTACGCCCATGCAGGAAAACATCTCGTTCAACGTCCCGACATCGCCAACCGCTGAAGCGAACGCGGTGGATCCCAATGCGCTCCTGACCCGGTTGATGAGCATTTATGATGTCAAAACCCTGGTTGCGCAGCTTAATGCGGTGGGGGAACAGCACTGGAGTCCCGCGATCCTCAAACGCGTGGTGGAGATGGCGCGGGCGGACAAGCGGCTGAGTGAAACTGAATGCACACGGCTCTCCGCACTGCTGCCAAAACCGCCGCAGCACCATCCGCATTACGCGTTCCGCTTTGTCGATCTCTTCGCTGGCATTGGCGGCATTCGCAACGGGTTTGAAGCCATCGGCGGCCAGTGCATTTTCACCAGCGAATGGAACAAACACGCGGTTCGCACTTACAAAGCGAACTGGTACTGCGACCCCGTTCAGCATCAATTTAATGAAGACATCCGCGATGTCACCCTCAGCCATCGCCCGGACATCACTGATGTTGCTGCCGCAGAGCATATCCGCGCGGTCATTCCCGAACATGATGTGTTGCTGGCCGGTTTTCCCTGTCAGCCGTTTTCGCTGGCGGGTGTCTCGAAGAAAAACGCCCTCGGGCGTGCCCACGGGTTTGCCTGTGATACGCAGGGAACATTATTTTTCGATGTGGTGCGCATTATTGACGCCCGCAGACCGGCGATCTTCGTGCTGGAAAACGTCAAGAACCTGAAGAGCCATGATAAAGGCAAAACTTTCCGCATTATCATGCAGACGCTTGATGAGCTCGGTTATGACGTCGCGGATGCTGCCGAGATGGGGCCGGACGATCCGAAGATTATCGACGGGCAGCACTTCTTACCGCAGCACCGGGAGCGCATCGTGCTGGTTGGTTTTCGTCGCGATTTACATCTGCAGCAGGGGTTCACTCTGCGCGATATCCCCGCGTTTTATCCGTCGCGCCGTCCGACCTTTGGTGAATTGCTTGAGCCAACGGTCGACGCCAAATTCATTCTGACGCCCGTGCTGTGGAAATACCTCTATCGCTACGCGAAAAAGCATCAGGCGCGCGGCAACGGGTTTGGTTTCGGCATGG